>JBCBMF010000031.1:0-20844 GCA_039822905.1 Planctomycetota bacterium | reverse complement strand
CCAACGTCCGCTCGATGTCGGCATCGATCTCGTCGGCCCGCACCACCTCGACGATCTCGGAGTCCGGGTCGGTCTGAATCCCGCCGAACGCGATGACCGTCGACCCGATCCGGATCTGATCGCCCATCCGCAGCTTCACGCGCGACGCGATCTGCGTCCCGTTCACCCACGTCCCGTTGTGGCTCTTGAGGTCGCGCACGTACCACGACCCGCCGTCGGGTGTGAGCTCGGCGTGCCGACGGCTCACCGTGTTGTCCGTGATCGGCAACGCCTCGCTCGACCGCCCGATCAGCTGCGGCTCGTTGTCCGGCAGACTGAACTGCTTGCCCTTCTGCGGGCCCTGAACGACGGTGAGGAGGAGCATGACGACAGTTTAGGGTTCGATCGCGAGCCGCTCGACGCTTGCAGGTCGGAAGGCTCGTGACGAAGCGTCTTCAGCGGGGAGGTAGGCAACCACGAGCCGACAATACTCGCCTTGGCTATCAAAGAGACGAACTAAGAGGGCGACCTGCTCAGGACGATCCGACAGCGCCCGCTTCGGAACTGCATCTCGCCCCGGGAGCGTCACAAAGAAACGATCGTCTGGTACTGTCTTCGGGTTCTCGTTCTGCTCGAGCCAGGCATAGCGGACTTCGCCCCGGGCAGTCGTACCACTGGGGAACCAATGCACGTGCTGCCAACTCTCACCCGTAATCACGATTGTCTCAACCCCAAACGCCCATTCAGCCCACGTCGCGGCACGATCACGACGCAACCTCTCAAAGTAAATCTCTGAGCGCAGCACCTGATCGACGGTCGATGCCTTTCCGTTACTCGGCGAGCCATCAGTCCGTCGCCAGCCGGTCAAGTACCAGAACTCAACGGACGCAGCGCGCGCCCAGCCGGGGAGATTGCTCCAACGCGCCCCCCAGTACGACATATACGAGTACCGCCCTCTCTGAACGTCAACAGCAACCTCAAACGGAACGTCTCCAACGTTTGAAATGAGCGGTGCGCTCGCGATGAGCACGGTCGTTGGAACCGCACCAAACCAGCCCTCATCCTGCACCCGCGGCACCACCCACAGCCCATACCCACCAACCACCATCACCAGCCCGAGCACAGCCGCCCGCCCCCACCGCCGCCGCGTCCGCGTCAGGTGCCTCGGCTTCGCATGAGCCCGACCGCACTCCGGGCACGCCGCCGGCAGGTCGCCCGGCTCCGTCGGCACGCCCGCCATGTCATACCAGCACCGCCGGCACCGCCTCCGCCCGCGCGAGCGATCCCAGAACAGCGCCCACAACACGCCGACAAACGCCAGCAGCGCCACCGCGTACCCCGACCAGTGCCAGATCCACTCGGGCATGCTTCAAGTGTACATCAGGTCGTGGTCTTGACGAGGCCGAAGCGCAAGCGAGGCAACAACCACCAGTCATGCCTCGCTTGCGCTTCAGCCTCGTCAAAGACAGACGATCGGAACGTTCAGGCCTTCAGCGCCAGCGTGCTTAGAAGCTCCACGCCCGTCGCGATCGCGTCATCATTGAAATCAAACTGAGGCGTGTGAAGCTCGGGGTAGTAATCCGCACCCCTGGGCTTCAGCCCCATAAAGAAGAAGCACGCCGGCACGTGGTGGCCGTAGTAGCTGAAGTCCTCGCCGCCCATCACGGGCTGCTCGGCCAGCATCACCTGCTCGCCGCCGAGCGCCCCACGCGCGATCTCCATCGCCTTCGCGGCGAGAGCATCGTCGTTCCGCGTCACCGGGTAGCCCACGCGCCAGTCGATGTGCGCCTCGCAGCCGTGAGCCTTCGCGGTCAGGTCTGCGATCTCACGCACGCGCCGTTCCAATCGCTCGCGCACCTCGGGCAGGAGCGCGCGGGTCGTGCCCTCGAGCTCGACCTCTTCGGGGATGATGTTGTCCACCGTGCCGCCCGTGATCCGGCCGACCGTGCACACGCCGGCCTCCAGCGGCCCCGTGCTCCGGCTCACCACCGTCTGCAGCGCCATCACGATCGCGCTCGCCGCGACGACCGGGTCCCGGCACTCATGCGGCCACGCCGCGTGACCGCCCTTGCCCTTGACGGTGATCAAGAACTCATCGGTCGAGGCCATCATCGGGCCGGGCTTCGTCGCGACGGTGCCGAGCTCCATGCCCGGCCAACCGTGCAACCCATAGATCTCGCCAACAGGAACACCCAAGCCGCCGCCGGCCTCGCCCTTGAGCGCGCCCTCGTCGCACATCATCGCGCCGCCGCCCCCACCTTCCTCGGCGGGCTGGAACACAAACATCACCGGCCGCGGCCGATGCTCGGTCTGACTCAGCACCCGCGCCACGCCCAGCAGCATCGCCGTGTGCCCGTCGTGCCCGCACGCGTGCATCACGCCAGGGCTCGTGCTCGCGTGCGCAGCGCCGGTCTTTTCGATGATCGGCAGCGCGTCCATGTCCGCCCGCAACGCGACAGCCTTCGCGTCGGTCTCCACCGTCGCCGGCAGATAGCCCACCACGCCCGTGCCCTTGGCGTAGCCGCCCTTGCACTCGATACCGAGCCGCCTGAGCTCTTCGAGCACGACCTTGCTCGTGCGCAATTCCTCGAACATCAGCTCGGGATGCGCGTGCAAGTCACGCCGGATCGCAGTGATCGCGTCCGTCTCACCAGAAATCACATCACGGAGGCTCGGCGTGGTGGTCGTCGTCATAGCCACGATGGTAGGGACGACGTCTTGCCCGGTTTCATCGACGACGCCGTCCGATCAGAGGCCCAAGACTTCCCTCGCCAGATCCCGCGCCGCCTCGATGTCGGCAGCCACGCCCGCCAGATCCGGCTGCGCGGGCGATTCGATCACCGTCTGCGGGTGCGTCGCCGCCAACTCGCTCGCGAGGTCCGCGCGCAGCGGCACATTCCGCGAGTCGCTGCCCATGATCAGCCGCTCGCCCTCGGCGCTGATCAGAAACTCGATCAGCTCCGCCGCCTCGGCCGCGTTCGGCCCGCCCGCCACACGCCCGACCGTGTTCGGGATCGTCAGCGGACCGAAGCCCGACAGCGGCGGCACCTCGCCCTGCACCAGAGGCACACCAATCGGCAGCTCGCTCGCCTCGTAGGCCAAGCCCACAGGCCAGCCGTTTTCCTGGCCGACCCACACGTCATCCGTGTCGGTCAGCGCCAGCTCGATCTCGCCGTCGGCGATCGCGCGGACCACCGCGGAGTTCGAGTCGTACAGCCGAACATCGTTCGCCTTCATGGCTTCGAGCCACGACCGGGTAGGCCCCTCTCCCCACAAATGCACGAGCGCGGCGACATGCCCGACAGTCGTCCCAAACAGCGGCCGGGCGATACCGACCTTGCCCCGCCACTTCGGCTCCGCCAGATCACGCAGCACAAGCGGCGGCGAGTCGATCTTCCGCGTGTCATACGCGATCACCCGCGCACGCAACGCGAACCCGTACCACGTGCCGTCCTCCGCCCGCATCGCGCTGGGCCAGCCGCCGCCGAAGTCCTGATGCGCACGCTCGGCCGTGAACGGCGCGAGCACGCCCTCGTCCGCCAGCCGCACCGTGTAGAACGGCTCGCTCGACCACCAGACATCGGCCCGCGGCGCATCCTTCTCGTTCACCAGCCGCTGATACAGACCGACGGTCTTGGTCGCCTCGGTGTCGCCGACAACCAAAACATCAATCCCGGTCCGCTGCTCGAACACGGCGACGACCTGATCAACGAGATAGTCGTCCGCGCTCGTGTACAGCACGACCGAACGCGTCGGCTCGTCCGAAGTCTCGGACTGCGCCGATTCGACCTCAGGCGACTCGCCGCCGCACCCGACCAACGCCGCCAGCAGCAGCGTGAGCGCGCCGCCCAGAAAGCTCTTCGTCTTCAAACCGTGGCTCCGCGTCTTACTCGACTTCGGTCGTCTCCGGCTCGGCCGCATCTCCCGCGGCCTCGCGCTCCAACGCGCCGAAGTACCGCTGCACCGCACGCTCGTACGCCCGCGGCACACGCATCGACTCGATCGCGTCCGCCGCCGATGCCGACGCCGACTGCGCCGCCGCCGCGAACGTCGCCCGGCTCTCGCCGCGCACCTGGCTCTCGTACACCAGCGTCGATCCGATGATCGGCCCGTCGGTCGTCTTCACCGCACTCTTGGCGGCCGTGGTCGAGAAGCTCGTCTCCCTGGCGGCCGGGCTGTCGCCGTTGCCCTGACCGGCGCCGCCCGAGCCGTTGCCCTGCCGGCTCGTGTCGCCCATGTTCCACTGGCCCTGGCCCTGACCCATGCCCGGCATGCCCTTCATGCCGCCCGATTTCCCGCCCGAGCACTGGCCAAGCGCGAACGCCTTGCCCTGCATCTGCTGCATCATCGCCTGCATGCCCGCCATGTCGGCCGCGAGCATCTCCATCTGCGACAGCTGATCGCCCATCTGACCCATCGACTGGCCCATCTCACCCATGTCGCTCTGCGACATCGCCTGCGCCACCTGCGACATCGCGCCGCTCATGTTCTGCATCATCTGCTGCGACTGCGTCGCCGACTGCGCCATCTGCTGGAGTTGCTGCTTCTGCGCCTCGGATAAGTTCTGCATGTTCTCAAGCGCTTGCTTCAGCGCCTCGGGGTTGCTTGCCAGCTCCTTCGCCTGCTCGCTCGACATGCCCGCCTGCTTGAGCGCCGCCTCCATCTCGCTCTGCCGCTCGCCGAGCTGCTCCATCTGCTTCGATAGATTCGCCAGCTGCTTCTCGAGCATCTCCTGCTGCGCTTCGTCAAGGTCGCCTTCGCGCAGCTTCTGCTCAAGCTCGTCGAGCGCTTCCTTCGCCTTGCCGAACTCGCCCCGAGCCAGCGACCGCGCGAGATCCTCGGCCGGCCCAGGCCCGGGCTGCCGGAGCCGCTGCAAGCGGTTCTCGAGCGCCTCCCGCGTCTGCTGCTCCTGCGACTCCATCTTCTCGGCCAGGTCGTCGCCGAGTTTGGTCAGCTTCTTGACCGCGGCCGCTCTGATCTGCTCGGGCGACTGCTCATCGGGCGCGCCGACGTCTTCGCCCGGCGTCTCTTCATCGAAGTCGAGCTTCAATCCCAGCCGCTCGGCTTGTTCTTCGAGGGCCTTCGTCGCGTCATCAACCTCGGCTTTGGCTTCGATGATCTCGCGCTCGGCGACAACCTCCGCCGGCTCGCCGAAGATCGTCGTCAAATCCGGCGCGGGCAACGCGAGCGCAATAGCAAGCACGCCCCACGCCGCCACCGGAGCCGGCCACGACCTTGGCGACTCGATCGGCAGCGTCTTGCCGAGGTCAACACCCGTCGCCACGCGTTCGGCCTGCGACACCGCCGCCTTCGACCACGCATCATCCAGCGACCCGACCGCCATCGCCGTGCTAAGCGACTCTCGCAGGCCGGCGTTCTCATCAATCCGCCGAGCCACCGCCTCGCCCTGCTTGATCCGCAGCAGACTCCACACGACCGCAGCAACGATCGCCAGCCCGGCACCGACGCCGAGCATCAATCCCCATTGCGCGGGAGCCGGCGCGACCGAAGACAGCATCCGCCACACGAACAACGCACCGCCCGCGACCGCAAGCGTGATCGCCGACGTCCGCAGCACGTCCGTCAGCACCAGCCGCCACCACGCCCGCCGGATCAGCCGTTCGATGGTCCGCATGAATCGCCTCCTGACATCTGCTTCAGACGTCGCCGCACGCCCATCGGTTCATTCGGAATCACTCCCCTGATGCTTTCAAGTTTACCGGCACCGCCCCGACCGGATCCAAACAAACCGCACACGACGAGACAACTCGTCGGCTCGTACGCTCCCCGCGTGGAGCCTCAGCCGACCAGCACCCCCGCCCGCCGATGGGCAGCCGTCGCCTTCGGCATCGGCCTGGGCCTGCCCATCACCCCGATGGAGCTCGCCGGCATCCCGCTGATCTTCCTGACACTCGTCGCGCTCCGCAGCGACTGGCGCTCGCTCGGCTCGCTCGTCCGCCACCCCTTCACCATCGCCCTGCTCGCATGCATCGCCTGGGCAGGACTCGCCCTCGCATGGTCAACCGACCCCAAGCACGGCCTCGACGAGCTCGCCAACGCCCGATGGCTCTGGGTCATCCTCGCCCTCTGGCTCGCGCCGCACCTCGCTCGGCACGTCCTCACCGGCATCGCCATCGGCTACGTCCTCATGCACGCCTCGCAGGCCACGCAACTCGCGCTGCAACTCATGGGCAACGAGTGGATCGCAACCAAGCGACTGCCCGACCGAGTCTCCGGCTGGTCCGAGCCCGCCGTCGCCGGCTCGCTGCTGTGCGCCGTGCTGGGCCTGCACCTGCCGCGCGGCGTGTGGTCGACGTCCTGGACGTCGCGCATACTCGCCGCCCTTGCTCTCGTCGGCATCATCGCCACCGGCACGCGCGGCGCGTGGATCGTCGCCGCCGCCATGCTCGCCGGCGCGGTCGGCATCCTCATCATCCTCGGCATCCGCTCACGCGAGCAGCGCGCCCGCGCCATCGTCGTCGCTCTCACTGGCCTTGTCATCGTCGGCGGCGCAGCCGTCGCTCTGCAAGACAAGATCCGCTCCCGCGTCGACGAAGCCGAGCGCGAGATCGATGCCGCCCTCACCGAGGGCAACAAGCACACCAGCACCGGCGGCCGGATCGTCATGCTCGAATGGGCCACGCAAGCCATCAAGGCCGAACCAGTCATCGGCGTCGGCACGGGCGGCTACCGCGCCTGGGTCAACGAACAGCAAGCCGAGCAGGGCATCAACCCAAACTCCCAGCGCGTGCTCGATCACGCGCACAACACCTACCTGCACATCGGCGCAACCCAGGGCACCGTCGGCCTCGCGCTCTTCCTCACCGCCGCGGGTCTTGCGCTGCGCAACGCCTGGCCGAGACATCCAAGAGACGCCGGCGTGCTCGCCGCGATCCTCGGCCTCCTGATGATCGGCATGTTCGACACCGTCGCCGTGAACGCGCAAACCTCAGCACTCGGCGTCACACTGATCGCCTGCGCGCTCGCGTCACGACGCCTAAATCACGGCCCGCCGTGCCCGGCCGGTCCTGCCACGCCCGAGGGCGTCAGCCCGCCGTGACCGTCTGACCACGGAACGCTGCCGACCGACACCAGCCCATCGATCGCTCGAAAGCGAGACTCCCACGCCTGATCGATCACGATCGGCTCCGGGCCATCGGCGGGCAGCGCGACGTCGGCCCCCGCCCGCACGAGCCGGAGCTCGTCCTGCCCGTCACGCTCGACCGTGATCAGATCCACGCTGCCCTGGGGCTGGATGTCGACGTACGTCTCGATGCCGTCGTCGAACATCGCCGTGTAACTCACGACACGCCCGGCGTTCGGCGTGATCACCCGCTGCACACGGACCTCGCTCGGCCGATCGCCCTCGAGCGCATCGCCACACCCACCGACAAGCACAGCAGACAGAGCCGCGAGCATCAGCACCCGCATGCGCGCGTCACTCATCGCTGATCACGCGCGGCCCCTCTTTGCCCGCCACACGCTCCATCACACCGTCGCCCTTCTTCTCGTACTTCGTGAAGCCGAGACGCTCAAGGTTCTTGTTGCTCAGCATCCCCTTCTCTTTCAGCGGCGACCACTTGCCCGCCACCATCGGCGGCACGATCGCCCGCCGGCAGGGCTTGCCGGTCTCGGGGTGTTTCGTCAGCGCGTCCTCTTTCATCGACTGCGACCACTCGAACCGCTCGCCCGTCGGCTCGCCCGCATCGTCCAGAATCTCGTACTCGTACGTCGGCATGACACGCTCCTCGACCGATTCGCGGTCTTACATGAACGTCCGGCCGCTCTCCGGGTCCATCATCTTCCAGCCGAGCGATCGGCACAGCCGCGCAAGCACGGGCCACGCCGTGTCCTCCTCAACCACCGTCACCATCACCTGCTTCAGCTCGTCGGCCGCCGTCGGCAGATCAACGACGAGCCCCGGCCCGTGCAGCGTCAGCGTGCCCAGCGAGCTGCCCTTCGATCCGTCGGGCGACGTATTGAACGGCTCGAGCTCGCGGATCACGCCGCGAGGCGACCCCAGCTCCACCATCCCGGCGGAGGCATCCTCAACATCTTCCGGCTTGAATAGAACGATCTGGCGACTCGGCACCTGACATGATTCGCCGCCGCGACGCCAACATCCACACGAAGGGCTTATCCGCCCTTGCGCTTGGCCATCAGCTCCGCCGCCACCGAGATCAGCGCCCCCAGCGGCACGGGCTTGATCAGATAGGCATCGACGCCCAGCGCCTCGCCGTACTCCTGATGCCGCTTGCCCTCGTTGGCCGTCACCATGATCACCACCGGGCTGTTCTCCCGGCCCTTGATCTTCTCAAGAGCCAGAAACCCCGACCGCCCGGGCAGCATCATGTCGAGGATCACAAGCTCCGGCGGGTCGTCGGACGCGCAGATGTCCACCGCGTCGTTCCCGTTATCGCAGCTCTCGACCTCCGCGCCCTCGGCCAGCATCGCCGCCTCGAACGACTCGCGCACGTCCTGGTCGTCGTCGACGATCAACACCGGCACATCTTCGAGACGCCCGAGGCTTGTATCAGCGTTCATGGTTGCTCCCGTGTGCTGCCGCCTGTCCCACCAACCACCAGCACGCAGTATGCCCGATCGCGCCGGAGGGTTCAAACCCCGGCTCCGCCGGTGCCAACATCTTCACAGTTCGTGCCGCACCCAGCCCAGGTTCCCGCAATGCACGACCGAGAACCACAACCGCTTGCGGGTCTTTACCCAGAACACCCAAGTTGACAAGAGGCTAGCCGCCGGAGGTCTACACGAGCCGGTCCGTCCCGCGCCGTTCGAGCTCGGCCGCGTCGCGGTCGCTCTGCTCCACGATGCCTTCGACATCGTTCGCTGACATCCAGGGCAGCGCTTCAAGCTTCTCGCGGAGCTCTTGCGGGAAGCCCGTCCGCTCGCGCTCCCACGCCGGCCGGCTCTTCCAGCAGCGGTGCATCCAGAAGTACTGGTCCGGCGCGAGGCTGATCAGCTGCTCAAGCTCGCGACGGTACCGCGCGGTGATGTAGAACGCCGGGTCCGGCTGGTCCTTCCAGTCCTCGTAGCGGATCGCCGAGGTCATGTTCACCCGGTAGCCGAGCTCGTCGAAGCGCCGCCCGGTCGCGCCGTCGTGGATCTCGTCGATGCCGAGCGCGTGCTCGCCGCCCTCGCGCAGCACCGCGCCGATCACCGCCGTCGCGTGCGTCCGCATCAGCACCGCCGCGACAGACTTGTAGCTGCTCGCGAGCCTTCCGAAAAACGGCACAAACTCCCCCCGCTCGCCCGCGTTCTGATCCGCGACGATCGCCGGGATCTGCCCGCTCATCACGATCGAGTTCAGCCGGCGCATCGCCCCGAACTTGTCGACCAGCTGCACGCCCCGTTTCGCGCGCACGCCGCGCATCCACGCGTCCATGGGCTCGAAGTCCAGGGGCCGGTACACCGACACCGCCGGCACGCCGAGGTTCGCAAACGCGTGCGAAACGAGCTCGAAGTTGCCCAGGTGCGCCGTGATCGTGATCGCGGGCCGGCCCTCGAGCACGTCATCAAGCCCCGGGAAGCGCGACTCGAACGTCTGGTGGCGGAACCACGCGTCGTCGTTCATCACGCGGTGCGACCGCGCGATCTCGAAGAACAGCCGAGCGGCGTACCGCCACACGCCCTCGGCACACGCGGCCACCTGCTCCTCGCTCCATTCTGGAAACGCGAACGCGATGCGTTCGCGCGCGCCACATACGCGGTTGGGCATGCCGAGCGCTCGGAGCCTCGTGATCGTCTCGCCGAGCCGGCCGGCGATCGCCACGCTGGAATCAACACCGGGCAGCGTCAGCACGCCGATGCCAGCGCTCACCGCCTGCGTCAGCGGCGGCACCGCCCACCGCGGCAGACCCGACGAACGACCCCGGCGACCCACGCCTTACCGGATCGCCGACTGCACCCGGCCGATCAGCGTGTACAGCCGGTTCTCGTTCAGCACGGGCACGCTCGTCCGGTTCGCCTGCGCCAGCAGGTCGTTGTACCGCTTGAGCTCGGCCTCGCGGCGGATGTACTGCTCGACCAGCGCGATCGGCGCCGTCACGCTCGGCTCGGGCGGCAGAACGGGGGGCGCGCCCAGCACCAGGAAGTCCACGTCGCCCGTGAACTCCTCGGTCGTCCGGCCGCCCCAGTCCTCGACCAGCGCCTCGATCTCGACGCGCTCGGCCGGCGTCGGCTGGCGGTCGCCGTTCGTGTCAAAGTTGCCCGCGACCAGGAAGACGTACACCTTGTCCGGGTCGTACAGCGCGTTGGCGATCACGTCGCCCCGCACGATCGGGTTGCCCTGCCGCTCACGCAGCACGCGCGCCCGGCTGCTGGTCTCGCCAACATTCACTACCTCGATCGAGCCCTTGCCGCGCGGGTACTCGCCCGTCTGCTCGTTGGGCCTGATCTGCGCCGCGTCGCTGAAGACCTCGAACGTCATGCCCAGCACCACGTTCTGCCGCCGGCCCTGGCTGATGAACACCTCGCCCGAGTTGGGGTTGGTGTTGACGATCGAGCCGTCGACCAGCGCACCCTCGTCCTTGGGCCGAAGCGCCGAGCCCCGCACCTGCTCGCGGAGCGTCGAGACCTCGTCTTCCAGGATCAGGTTCCGCTGCTGGAGGCCCGCGATCTGCTGCTGGAGCGACCGCTCGGTGTCCTCGGCGTCGGACCGCGCCGCGGCCAGCTCCTCGGCGTAGCGGTTCTCGACGCCCTGCAACCCGTCGCGCCACTGCCGTGCCTCGGCCTCCATCTGATCGATCCGCGACTGGAGCCGCGCCACGGTCTGCCGCTGCTCGTCTTCGAGCTCGGTCAGGCGATCGGTATTCTCGCGAAGGGTTCGGAGCGCGTCATCCCGCGCCGCCTCGGCCCCATCGCGCGACTGCTGGGTCGACGCCACGTCGCTCCGCAGCCCGCGGATGACCGCGAGCAGGTCGCCGGTGTCCGCGCCCGGGATGCCCGAGGTCTTGGTCTCGAGCGCCGCGAACCGGTCCCGTGAGTTGCCGGTCACCTTGCCGTACGTCTGGTTGAGCTGGCTGGTCAGGTAGCCGACGAGGCTCTGGCCCTCGCCGCTCGCCGCGGCAAGGTCGGCCGCGATGTTCGGATCCGACCGCTCGGCCGACCGCACGATCTCGCGGATGCTCGACTCCTGGTCCGCCAGCTCCTGCCGCAGCTTGCCGTTGTCGGAGAACTGCACGAGGAACACGACGAAGCCCGCCGCGGACAACAGCCCGAGGAGGCTCACCGCGAAGATCATCCCGAAGCCAGCGCTGGTCCGTGCCGCCATGACAGATCGCTCCACGTCGAGGCGAGGGGGCTACCCCCGCTGGCGCACCGGCCGCGAGGCCGAGCACCGTTCAGATTCATTCGTCCAACTGGAACCCGTTCCGGGCCCCGGCCCTGCGATGACACCAGCCATCGCACCGAGCCGGCCCCGCCCGGTCCCTCGGGCGGCCCACCGTCGGCCAGGGCCACCGCCCCCGCCGGGCACAGTCTATGGGGCTTGCCGCGACTCTGCCGAGCACGGCGGCGCCCAAATCGTGCCACGCCCGATTCGGCCGCCCAGCCGCTGCGGATCCGTCGCTCTCGCCGTGACTTCAATCCCCCCAAGCGGCACCAGACTCCGGGTCAGGCTCTGGTAGGCTGCGGACAACACACCGCCACGACCGAGAACAGGAGCCCACAAATGAACCGATCGGCCCGATTCCTCGCCGGTACCGCCGCCCTGCTCGTCCCCGCGCTGCTGAGCACCTGCAACGTCGCCCCGTCCGGCCAGCGCGTCAGCTTCAGCGACGAACGCGAGACCGACCGCGACGGCTTCTCCATCGCCCCAACCACCGCCAAGGGCACCGTCCGAGGCCGACAGATCCTGGGCGACCCCATCCCCCTGCCCCAGACCAGCACGCTGCTGATCCCGTTCATGGTCCAGTCGGAGAAGGGCCTGTTCGACGACGGCGACCCGTTCGCCAACAGCGGCGGGACCCAGACCCGGGGCCGCCTCGTGACCCACCAACACCAACTGCTCGCCCGCGACGTCCGCCGGGCCGACCGCTTCCGCTCCCGCGTCCGCTGGCACAACGCCTTCTTCCGAGACACAGAAACCGGCGAAGACTGGATGCTGGTCGACGAACGCGGCGTCATCAGCCTCACGCAGTCCTTCCCGGACGACGACTCCACCGAATACATCAACGAGGGCCTCGTCGCCTTCGTCGCCACCCTCGACGACACGAACAACGACGGCACCCTCGACAACCGCGACGCACGCGTGCTGATCCTCACCGACGACGACGGCCGAAACCCCCGCGTTGTCTCCCCGCGCGACGCCCAGGTCCTCTCCTTCACCTACCAGCCCCAGACCAACACCCTCTGGCTCGAGGTCCTCCGCGACTCCGACGGCGACCTCGCCTTCAAGCCCGACGACGACCGCCTGCCCTACCTCTGCACACCCTCCACAGGCGAGCCCGCCACCCCGGTCATCGCCCTCGACACCATCGAGCGTGCCCGGGCCCTTCTTGGTGAGAGCGAGGAACTGAGCCTATCGGAATAGTCTGGAACGCCCGATCTATTACCACGTGATGTGTCCCGCCGGCCGACCGAAGTCCTTCGACCAGACCGCCGCCCTCGAAGCGGCAATGGCCGTCTTCTGGGCCAAGGGTTACGAGGCCGCGAGCATTGCCGAGCTGGTCACGGCCATGGGCATCGGCCGGCAATCCCTCTATGATACGTTCGGCGACAAGCGGACGCTCTATCTCACCGCTCTCCGCCACTACGGCGAGCGGGCCGTCGCCTCGACCCTCGACGTCCTCACGGGCCCCGGCGAGCCGATCGACCGCCTCCGGGCCGTCTTCGACAACTGGGCCGAGGTCCAGGCCTGCCCGGACTGCAAGGGCTGCTTCATGGCCGGCGCTCTGGCCCAGCTCGACCGCAACGACGCCGAGGTCTGCGCCCTTGTCGACGAGCTCCAGCAGAGCCTGATCGACGCCTTTGCCGCAGCGATCGCGCAAGCCCAGTCAGCACAACAGCTTCGGGACGACATCGATCCGGCCGAGCTGGCCGTCATGCTCACCGCCGTCGGCCACGGCCTCGCCCTCGCCGGCCGGGCCCCCTCCAACGCCACCACCGTCCCGGCCGGCGTCCGGGCCACCCTCGCCCTGCTCGGAATCCCTGTTCCGACGCACTGAGGTGACCTCAAGAACGTTTGTTCAAAAATATCCGCCCGCTCTGGAATGATCGTTCCAGAGACAAGGTTTGCTTCTTCGACCTCTGGATCCACCACACGAAGGAGCCTCCCGATGCCCGCCACACCCCAGACCGTCCTGATCACCGGCGCCTCCACCGGCTTCGGCCGCGACACCGCCATCGAGCTCGCCCGCAAGGGGCACACCGTCTATGCCTCCATGCGCGGCGTCGCCGGCAAGAACGCCGAGCACGCCAAGCGCCTGACCGACATCGCCACCGCCGACAACCTCACGCTGAACGTCATCGAGATCGACGTCACCGATGAGAGTCAGATCAATTCGGCCGTCGAGTCGATCGTCGCCAAAGAGGGCAAGCTCGACGTGGTCGTCAACAACGCCGGCATCTTCGGCATGGGCATGACCGAGTCGTACACGCTCGACCAGATGCGCTTCATGTACGAGACCAACGTCTTCGGCCCGATGGCCCTTGTCCGCGCAGCGCTGCCGAGCATGCGCAAGAACAAGTCCGGCCTGTTCGTGCACATCACCAGCTCCATCGGCCGGTTCACCGCACCGGGCATGTCGCTCTACGCCAGCACCAAGTGGGCCCTGGAAGCGCTCGGCGAGGGGCTGCGCTACGAGGGCTCGGCCGTCGGCGTCGACAGCGTCATCATCGAGCCCGGCGCGTTCCAGACCGAGATCTTCGGCAAGGGCTACGACCCGAAAGAAACCGATCGCGCTGCGGACTACGGCGACATGGGCCGCATCGGCGAGACCGTCGGCGGCAACCTTGGCGGCTACTTCCAGAGCGAGCACTACAAGGGGCCCGAGATCGTTGTCAACGCGATCGTGCAAGCCATCGAGGCCGAGTCCGGCACGAGGCCGCTGCGCGTGAACGTCGGCGCCGACACCGAGCCCGTCGGGCAGATCAACAGCAAGACACGCGAGCACCAGCAGCAGCTGCTCGAAGCCTTCGGCCTCAAAGACCTCCAGCCGCTCGCCTGACCAGCGAGCGCGCACCCCGAGCCGGCTGAACCGCAACCGGCACGACACACAGGAACGCCCGACCGAGCCCGCATCCTGCTCGGTCGGGCGTTCGTGTTGCTCAGTCGCGGTCCGCTACAGTCCAACGTCCCTCTCACGACGTGACGGGCAATCACGACAAAGGAGGTGCATGATGAAGCACAATTTCAATGAGGACCGGTTTTGAACGGACCAGCAAGCGTCGCCGAGGATTTCCCTCAGAAACGCGGGTGAAACGCGGTGATCGGACCGTCGATACACCGCACGGCACGAAGGAGTTTCTGGAGAAGCTCGGCCGCAACGACCCCTGCCCGTGCGGCAGCGGCAAGCGGTTTCAAGAAGTGCTGCCTGCGTGACCGGCGCTTTTGACGGAGCAAACCGGAACGACTATCGACGGTAGTGAGTCCGCCGGCCGCCCCAACGAAAGGGGCGGCCGTTTTCTTCGGCGTGGTACGCTCGCCCCATGCCAATGCCGCCCCCCGACTTCATGCACGACGCCCAGCGCGAAACCCTCGCCAAGTTCGTCGACCACTGCCGCGCCGACGACTCCATCCTCGGCGTCGTCCTCTCGGGCTCCCTCGTCCGGGGCTGGGGCTCGCCGACCTCCGATGTCGATGTGATCGTGATCGTCACCGACGCCGAGTACGAACGCCGCAAGGCCAGCGCCACGCTCACGACGTACGACACGGACATCGCCACCTACAAGCACGGCGCGATCGACACCAAGCACGTCACCACCGGCTACCTCGACCTCGCCGAGAAGCAGGCCAGCGAGCCGACGCGGAACGCGTTTGTGAAGGCGCACGCAGCGTACGACGAGTTGGGTGATCTCCAGGACCGTATCGATCGCATCGCGACGTACCCCGAAGCCGAGCGTGAGAGCAAGCTCGCCCGATTCGCCGCGCAGCTTGAGACCTACCGCTGGTTCGTCGGCGAGGCCGACAAGCGCGCGAACACCTACCTCCGCGCGTGGACCTCGTCGCACGCGGCCCTCTTCGCCGCGAGGCTGATTCTCACACACAACCGCACGTTCTTCCCGTTCCACAAGTGGGTGATGCGTGCGCTCGAAGACTGCGTCGAGAAACCAGAAGGTCTGCACGACGCGATCGAACTCGCCGTGACCGATCCGACATACGCAACCGTGCACCCGCTGTGCGATCTCGTGCTGGGCTTCCGAGACTGGCCCAAGGACCCCCTCGGATGGGCCGGCGCGTTCCACCGCGACACCGAGCAGGTCTGGATGCAGCACGAGCCGGGGATCGACAACGTTTAGCGCCGACGACGCAGCACCACCGACGCGCCGAGGGCGAGCAGCGCCGATGTTGTCGGCGCAGGGATCACGCTGAACTCAAGGTCGACACCGCCCAACTGCCTTGCACCGAACGAGAGGGTGTATGTATCGGGCTCGAGCGTGCCGCTGAAGAGGTCATCAAAGTCGAGAAACGTGGTCTGCGAGAACAGCAGCGAGCCATCGGACGAGCGGAGGCCGAATCCGGCGCTGCCGTAGTCATTGTCGTACGAGCCGGAGGCCGAAAGCTCAAACGGGCTCGGCGAGTCAACGGTGAACTCGATCGAAACGCTTCCACCAAACTCACTGAACTCCGTGACGTACGACCCGCCCGCTCCGACGCGCCCGCTGAACTCAAACGCGCCGGACGACGACAGCGACCCATCGCCGCTTACGCCCACGCCATCCTGGCTGAGGAAGCCGTAGGCGTACGGCCCGCCGCCGATCGCCGACCGATCGAACGGCAGAAGCTCAAGCCCGCCGGTGACGTCAAACGATTCGTTGATTCCGGTATCGACGTACGACGGCATGTACGGGCCGTCTGGGTCGTACGCAAACTGATTCGGGACATCCGCTGCGTAGCTAATAGTCACAGCGCTCACCTGAGCCTCGGCCGCGACCGAATGAAGACCCGCACACATCAGCGCACCACCGAACAGCATCGTCTTCTTCATGGCGTCTCGCCTCCTCCACCGCAGCGTACCGAGACGCCCGGCCGCCACAAAGCAATACGCACCAAAATGTCAACAAAGATCGTGTGAACGCCCTCGAACGCCGCGGACAGGCTCTCAAACCCCCCGATCACTCCCGCCGAGGCTCGCCAGCTCGTCCGCGTACCGCTCGCGCAGCGGCTCGACGACCTCGGCCAGGAACCGCTCGGTCTGCTCCACGCTCCGGCCGACGTATTTCATCGGGTCCAGCAGCTCGTCCTCGGTCAGCAGGTGCGCGACTGGGGCAAACGCGGGGTCACCACGCAGCCGCTCGATCAGGTCGTTGTCCAGGCCTTCCTGCTTGACGCGATGGCCCGCGGCCTGCGCGTGCACGCGGATCTTCTCGTGCAGGTCCTGCCGATCCCCGCCGGCCTTCACGGCCTCCATCAGGATGTTCTCCGTCGCCAGGAACGGCAGCTCGGCCATCAGGTTCTTGCGGACCATGGCCTCGTTCACGACCAAGCCCGACGCAACCTGGTGCATCAGGTCGAGGGCGCCGTCGAGCGCGAGGAACGCCTCGGGCAAGGACAGTCTTCGATTGGAGGAGTCATCGAGCGTGCGCTCGAGCCACTGCGTGGCGGCGGTGTCGTAGGCGTTGCCGACGAGGTTCATGACGAAGCGGGTAAGGCCGCAGATCCGCTCGCACTTCATCGGGTTCCGCTTGTAGGGCATGGCCGAGGAGCCGATCTGGTTCTTCCCGAACGGCTCGTCGATCTCCTTGCGGTTGGAGAGCAGGCGGATGTCAGTGGCGATCTTGTGGAGGACGGCGGCGATGGAGGCGAGGTTCGAAAGAACGACTGCATCGTTGATACGTGGGTACGTCTGTCCCGTCAGGTGCCGCCCTCCTGAGACGGAGCGCACAAGACCAGCATTCAGATCATCGAGTTGTTCGAGCGCGCACGCCTCCCAGTAGCCCCAAGGACTGAGTCGGCTGAGAAACTCAGCTTCGAGACGATCAACGATCGTCGCGTCGATGAACAAGTTTAGAAATGATGCTTGTGTGCCCGTCGCGCCTTTGAGTCCTCTCGGCGATGCCATCGATACCCGCTCGCCGAGCACGCTGTTCGGGATCTCAAGATCGCACGCCCATTGCGCACAACGTCGCCCAACCGTGGTGGGCTGTGCTGCTTGATAGTGAGTAAACCCAAGAGTCGCCACGCCTCGATGTTGCCCTCCCGTTTCCCCGAGCGCGATGACCGTCGCTGTTGTCTTATGCAAGATCAGCGAGATTGCTTCCTGAAGGCAAAAAACATCCGCATTACACACCACATCCTGGCTCGTGCATCCCAGGTGGATGATCGGCTTCGCCGTCGGGCACGCCTCGCCCAGGCAGTGGACGTGGGCCATGACGTCGTGGCGGAGGTCGCGCTCGATCTCGCTCGCCCTCGCGAGCTCTTCATCCGTGATGCCCCGCTCGACGACGGCGCGGAGCTCCTCGACTTGTTCCTTCGTCACCAAAGGTCCGGACTCTGACGAGCCCCCCCAATCCTTGGTCACCTCGTATTGCGCTTCCGCGATCGCGAGCCAGATCCGGCGCCAGGTGTTGAACTTGTGCCGGGGCGACCAGATCGTCAGCATCTCGGGCGAGGCGTTCCGTGAAGCGAGCGGGCTGGTGTACGTGTCGTATCCGGTTGGGGCGGGGGTGTCTGCCATGCGTGAGGATAGATGGCTCTGACGAGGCCGAAGCGCAAGCGAGGCATTTGGAGCTCGGATCACGAAGACGCGCTGATGAACCACAACGGCATGCCTCGCTTGCGCTTCGGCCTCGTCAAGACACTCGTCAGCGCAAACAAACAGCCCCGGCCGAAACTCAGCCGGGGCTGTGTGCAGCTGCGAGCCGGCAAAGGGGGGGGGAGAGCCTGGCTCGCGTCTTGGGGGGCTTGGGGCGGGGCCCACGATGAGCACCCGCGGTCGCCTGGGTGCCCGCTGACGAGCGAAGGCTCAGCCGGCGGGCGAATGGTCCACTTCTTCGGTCCCGGAGGGGACCGACTCAGACAAGTCCCTCTCGGTCCCGGAAGGGACCGACTCGAACTAGATCGCTTCCTTAAAGGCCGTCGCCGGCTTGAACGCGCACGTCGTGCTCGCCGCGATCGTCATCGGCTGCTTCGTCGCCGGGTTGATCCCCTGACGCTCCGCACGGTGCTTCTTCTGGAACGTCCCGAAGCCCGTGATCGTGACCTTGTCCTTGGTCTTCACGCCCTCCTGGATCGCCTGCATCACGGCCTCGACCGCCTTGGTCGCCTCCGCTTTCGTCGATTCCATCTCGCCAGCGACGAGCTCGATCAGTTCGCCTTTGTTCATCGGTTCAGCCTCCTGCGTCGTCTGTTGGGCGGCCACCGCCGCCGTGCAGAAGGACATCGGCAGCCCCAGCCTCCGCCCATGACTTTCCGCCCGATCCCCGCCCGGCGAGCCGGTTCCCCGCGAAAGGCCGCCCCCTCCGCCCGCGAGAACTACACTTCACCCATGGATGAGAGCTTCGAGACGTTCGGAAACGATTCAGGCTTCGGCGAGTCCGGCTTCGACAAGTCCGGGATCGACTTCGGCCAGGAGTCCACGGCCACCAAGGTCCGCCCGCAGCCGAAGTCCGAGACCGACCGCGAGCAGCCCGTGCCCTGGAACGTCGTCCTGCTCGACGACGACGACCACAGCTACGAGTACGTCATCCGCATGGGCCAGCAGCTGTTCGGCATGAGCCTCGAGCGCGCGTTCATGCTCGCCAGGACCGTCGACAGCGAGGGCCGGGCCGTGTGCACGACGACGCACAAAGAGCTGGCCGAGCTGAAGCAGGAACAGATCCACAGCTTCGGTCCCGACCCGCTGATGCAGCGCAGCGCCGG
This sequence comes from Planctomycetota bacterium, assembly GCA_039822905.1. GTDB lineage: Bacteria > Planctomycetota > Phycisphaerae > Phycisphaerales > UBA1924 > JANQQZ01. Next base: position 1,829 of record JBCBMF010000031.1, on the reverse strand, counting down.
CCCGATGAGCGCCATCATCGAGCCCGCCCAAAGTGGGAACGAGCCCGGCGATGACTCGGACGACCTGAATAGCAACGACGACGCACTCTCTGCCGATTGATCCGATGAGCGTCGGTCAACCGCCCGCTCGTCACCTGGTCATCCAGACCGAAGACCTCGCCCCCGAGGCCGCGGCCTGGCTGGGTGAACGCTGCGAACTCGTCCGCTGCGCGACCGACGACCCACAAGCCGAAGACCTGCTGCGCAACGCGAGCGCACTCGTCGTGCGCACCTACACGCGGGTCGATGCGGCGCTGCTTCAGCGTTGCCCGAAGCTCAAGGTCGTCGGCCGAGCCGGTGTCGGTCTCGACAACATCGATCTCGACGCCTGCCGGGCCCACGGAATGCGCGTCGTTCACACACCCGGCGCGAACACCCAGGCCGTTGTCGAGTTCGTCACCGCCATGCTCTGCGACGGGCTTCGCCCCCGCTGCTTCCTCGATGCGCCGATGCAGTCACTCGACGACTGGCAATCGCTTCGCAAGGAACTTGTCGCGGACCGGCAGATCGGTGATCTGACGCTGGGCGTCGTCGGCCTGGGACGGATCGGCTCGCGCGTCGCGCAGGTCGCCGAGGCTCTCGGCATGCGTGTCATCTACTGCGATATCAAGCACAAGGGCGACATACCGCAGCGGCTCGGGCTCCAGCAGCTCTGCGCCGAGGCCGACGTAGTCACTGTGCATGTCGACGGCCGGCCCGACAACCGACGCGTCATTGGCGCCGACGCGTTCGGTCGCATGAAGTCCGACGTCGTCTTCATCAACACCAGCCGGGGCATGGTGGTGGACGAGACGGCCTGCGCCGAGTTCATGATCAACCACCCCGCCGCGTGCGCGATGCTCGACGTCACCGAGCCCGAGCCGTTCACCGAGACGAGCCCGCTGCTGGATATCGACAACGTGCACATCTCGCCGCACATCGCGGGGGCGACGGCGAGCGCGAAGCTCGCGATGAGCTGGGTTGTTCGCGACGTCTGGCGGGTGCTGCAAGGCGAAGAGCCCGAGCACCCGGCGTTCTGACGAGCCCCTCGCGTAAACTTGGGACCGATGACACAGCACCTCAACCAACCCAACCCGATCCAGCTCGGCGTCAACATCGACCACACCGCCACGCTTCGTCAAGCGCGCTACCGCGACGTTGCACCCGACCTGGGTGAGCCGGACCCGGTGCGCGCCGCTCACGAGGCCGAGCTCGGCGGGGCCGACGGCATCACCGTGCACCTCCGCGAAGACCGCCGGCACATTGTCGATCGGGATGTTGAGCTCCTGCACCCGCTCGTGAAGGTCAAGCTGAACCTCGAGATGGCAGCCACCGACGAGATGATCGAGATCGCCCGCCGCATCGGCCCGCACACGTCCATGCTCGTGCCCGAGGGCCGGAACGAGGTCACGACCGAGGGCGGCCTCGACGTCGCGAGCCAGAAGCCCCGCATGCGCGACGTCGTCGACCGCTTGAAAGGCGGCGGCATGCTCGTCTCCGCGTTCATCGACGCCGACGAAGCACAGATCGACGCGTGCGCCGAACTTGGCTTTGACATCTGCGAGGTGCACACCGGGCCGTACGCCCTCGCGTGGCACGCAGAGGGGGGCGACTTCAGGCGTGAGCCGCTGCGGCACGAGCTCGCACGGGTCTCGGCCGCGGGGGAACTGATCCGAAAGGCTGGCATGCGGTTCAACGCCGGGCACGCGCTCAACTACCACAACGTCGAGCCGATCGCGGCGTTGCCTGGCATCGAGGAGCCCCACAAAGATCGCGCGGCTCACGATCGCGTGGCCGATGTGCAGCTCCTC
>JBCBMF010000030.1:0-21167 GCA_039822905.1 Planctomycetota bacterium | reverse complement strand
GATGATCTGGGAATCGCTCCCCCGCGCGAGCAGCACGGTGAAGGGCTCGCCGACGAAGAGCCCGCGATCGATCGCGAAGTACTCGACGAAGAGCTCGCCACCCAGCACGACATCGCCGTCAACGACAACATTCTGCAACTCAACCGGACCGGGCTCTGGCAGCAGCCGCTGCGCGATGCCGGTTGTAATCCGTCCTAGACCGAGCTGTGTAAGGTCTGACTCGATGGTAAACGTCGACCGCGGGAATTCCGGATCAACGATTCGCGCGTCGATATCGCCGAGGTTGATCACCTCGGCCGAAACGCGGCCGCTGCCCTCGATCCGTGCGCCCGGGAAGAGGTAGAGCTCGTCATCCGCCTGCGCCGTGACCCGCCCGTTGTCGAGCGCGATGGTGCCGCCGTCGATGATCAGTGCGTTCTCGGGTGTGTCATCAAAGTCGAGCCGGCCCGAGCGAGGGATGAACAGATCGCCCTGGCTGAGGAACACGCCGTCGGTAGCGGTGTAGCGCAGCTCGCTCTGGATCAGCAGTTCGGCTGACGAGTCGATGTCAACGTCTGTGAATGTTGATGGCGAAAGCACGCGGATCCCCGCTCCCAATCCGCGAAGCTCTGTGAACCGCAGATCAGAACTTTCCAACCCGACTCGACCACCGGCGGCGTCGATGACGCCCGCCACGATGCTCGTTCCACGGATCTCGAGCACGGCGTCGGGTTCGGCCACGAGCGATCCTCCGCCCGAGATGTCAGCGCCGTCGATCGTCATGACCTCGCCGTTGAAGTCGGACTGAGCGACGATCCGCCCGGAGTTCACGAACGACCCGCCGATCCGCCCCGACCCCGCAATCACGGAATCGCTCCTGATCCGCGTCTCTTCGATCGCGATCAGCTCGGTGTCCGGCCCGGTGAGCTGGACGCGGACGTTGTTCAGATTGGCACGCCCCGTGCGCGGGTCGCCGGTGCCGATGAGCTCAAGCACAGAGCCGCCCGAGACCAGCGAGTCGTCGCCGACGAAGATGTTCAGCGGCTCGGCACCTGTGCCCTCGATCAGCGATCCGACCGCGAGCGACTCGCCCTGCTGGATCACGACGCCCAGGATGCCGCTGCCCTCCATCGCTTCGACGATGAACGACTGATCGACGATCGCCGCGAGCGTGTCGAGACCCTCGCCGGGATCGGGCGAAATCCGCGCGATCTCGTCAAGCGTGTCCGGCACATCGCCGTTTGCCCAGCTTGCCCCGTCTGACCACAAGCCGGTCTGCGGCAGCAGCCAATCGACAACCGTCGGCTGAGCCGCAGCGTTGCCGACCGCGAATCCGGACGCCGCAATGAGCGCAGCGATACCCCTCACCTGATGCTTCTGCATTGCTTTCTCCCGCCTGGTTCGGCGCCGAAGAACTCGTCGCCAAGGTGCCCCATCGAGAACGATTCACACGCACGCAAGTTACATCGACCGCATGCCGCGCTCAAGAACTTTCGTCGGCGTTGATCGCCCATCGTTTACGAACAAGCGATGCGTCTGCAAGAGAAATGCTCTTCAAATGATTCGCGATGGTCTCGCCCGTGTTGCCCGTGCCGAAAGGATGCGCTCTCGATGTCGCGTCTATCCTCGCTGCCTCACGCATCGCATCGGCAATAGAGGCGGCTGTCTCTCGGCAGTCGATCACGTTGGTGCCCCGGTCCCGCTGGGCCTGGCGATCGCCGACGTTGACGACCCCAACGCCGATCGCGCCGGCTTCGATCAGCCCCGCGCTGCTGTTGCCCACGAGCACGCCGCCGCGCGTCGCCAGCCGCTTGAGCAGCGCGACAAAGCGCTCCCTCGGGAGGTGGTCGCGGGTGGTGAAACTCGGCCGATCCGAAACGGACTCGATCGCCCGGAGAATGCCGCGTCGGCCGGGGTCGAGGTTGGGAGCGAGCAGCAGCGTGCGCCGGTCGCCGATGGCCTCGATGACGGCACCCGCGGCGGCCTCCTCGACCTCGTCGGGCCGCCCGGTTGGGTGCATCAGCATCACGATGTCGGGATCGCCGAGTGCCCGAGCGTCGGCGTCGGCCATCGGCTCGATAGCGGCGAGCCCGTCGATCGCCGGCGAGCCGGTCACGAACACACGGCTGGCAGGCTCGCCCATCTGACGGATGCGGGCGGCGGCCCCGTCGGTCGCCGCAAAGTGCAGGTGCGCCAGCTTCGTGATCGCGTGCCGCATCGCCTCGTCGGCGACGCCCTCGGCCAGATCGCCGCCGTGGATGTGTGCCAGCGGCAGCCCGCCGATGCTCGCGGCGCTGGCCGCCGCGAAGCATTCGATCCGATCGCCCAGCACCACCACGATATCGGGCCGCAGCCGCTCGAAGCTCCGACCGAAGCGCGAGACACCCTTGCCGAGCGCTTCGACGTCGTGCCAACGCCCGACCCGGCCAACCGTCTGCATGGGGATCGAGTCGGCGACGGTGAACTCGCGCTTGATCTCTTTGAACGTGAGCGCCGGCTGCACGAGGTGCGAGCCCGCGGCGATGACAAGCAGTTCGAGCGTCGGCTCGCGCTCGATGGCGTGCATGACCGAACGGAGCAGGCCGAACTCGGCGCGGGTTCCGGTGACCACGGCGATCCGCCGGCGCGCGTTGTCGCTCGCCTGCGGCAGGTCCCGCTCGGGGCCCGACCAGTCGGGGCCGATCACGATGCCCGCCGCTTGACGGGAGGTGCCTTCAGCCTAACTGCTGCCGTGGGCAGCAGGCTCGACTCGAGCAGCGGTGTATCGGCGTCGACCGGCAGCGCGATCCGGCGACCGATCAAGCTGTCGAGCCGCCACGGCGCGAGACCCGTCCCCGGGCGTTTGATCGTCAGATCCCGCTGCTGAACGATGCAGCCGGCCGGCAGGTCGCGCGTCGCAACCAGCGACTGACGGCTGACCGATCGCACGTCCCGCTCGCACTCAAGGACCCGTTTGCCGGGCTCGACGAAGGACGCACCGAGGGACGCGGCCCGTGCAAGCCTGACGTATCGCGCGAACTCTTTCGGCTCGAGCGACGCGGCGTGATCCGGACCAGCGGCGTTTCTGTTGTGCGTGATGTGACGCTCGAGCAGCAGCGCACCGGCGGCCACGGCGTGTGCACCTGTTTCGATCGATGCCGTGTGATCGCTGTAGCCGGTCCGCAGCCGCGTCGCCTCGACGATGGTGCGGATGCCGCCGAGCGCGGCGTCCGGCGCGGGGTAGCTGCTGACGCACTGGAGCATCGCCGTGCGGTCGCGGCAGTCGTCGAGCCAGTCCGCCGCCCGCGTGACCTCGTCGAGCGTGCTCGCGCCCGTGCTCACAATCAGCGGGAGACCCGTGCCGGCCATGGCCTCGAGCAGCGGCCGGTTGATGATGTCCGGGCTTGCGCTCTTGTACGCATCCCACGGCAGCCGTTGCGCCGTGGCAACGAGCTCAACGCTGAACACGGTGACGATCGTGTGAACGCCGACCTCATGGGCACGCCTGACCGCGTGCGCCATGTCATCGATCGAGAGCTCAAGCCTTCGGAGCATCGCGAAAGGATCCGACTCGCCGGCGTCTTTCTGGTACGCAGCGAGTCTCGACGCCTTCGACATCAGCCGATCGGTCTCGAAAAGCTGGAGCTTGATGGCGTCAGCGCCGGCCTTGGCGGCCGCCTCGGTGAGCTCCACGGCTCGCTCTGCGCAGCCGTCGTGATTCACACCGATCTCGGCGATGATGTACGGCGGCTGCCGCGGCCCGATCTCTCTCTCACCGATGTGCACCGCTACGCCGTCCTTGCCCGCGCCGCACTGCGCAACGCCGACTCGGCGCGGTGCACGTCGGCTTCGCTGTCGATATCGATGACCGAGCCCTCAGGCGAAACAACGCCACGGCGGTCAGCGCCGAAGAACGCGTGAGGCCCGTCACCGACGCCTTCAAGCTCAAGCATCAGCGCCGCGCGTGTCAGCGCGATCACGCCGCCGTCCGGCACAAACGCCGGCGGCAGGTCCTGTCGCCGATACACACCGTGGTTGAGCACATCGCCCTCCCACGGCGCAACCTCGCCGGTCGACGGTTCGAGGCGGGTCATCCACCACGGGTGGTGCTTGCCGACGCGTTCGTAGCTCTGCACGCTATCGCAGCCGGTGCGGGTCAGCATCTCGACCGCTCGACCCATCAGCCCCGCTGGACGAACGGGCACATTGGCATAGAGCAGCACGATCGGCTCGTTGCCGACACCGAGCGCGCCCGCGGCGTGCCGCGCTGCGCCGTCGACGGTCGCCGTATCGCTCGCGAGTTCGACCGGGCGCTCAACGACTTCGCAGCCCGCGGATCGCGCGAGCATGCCGAGCGATGGATCGTCCGTCGAGACCGCGACACGTGCAATAGTCGGCTCGGCGTGCGCGGCGTCGATGGTCCAGGCAGCGCAGGGTCTTCCCGCGATCTCGCGGGTGTTCTTGCCGGGCACGCCCTTGCTGCCGCCGCGGCCCAGAATGATTGCCGTCGTGTTCATGCGGCCCCCGCGGCAGTCGGCGTTGTCGTGTGGCCTTCTTGTAGGCTCGCGGTCCATACCGACGGAATCCCGTCGCGAAGCGAGACGCCCGCGGGCGTCGTCAGATGGGGCATCGCGACAAGCTCGCGCCCGGAGAGACGATGCATGACCGCGCTTGGCAGCGGCAGCGGCTCGATGCGTTCGCTCGGGATCGCCTCCGGCAGAGGATCAAGCACGGCCGCACCGCACGCGAGCATCCAGCGGTCGTACAGCGCATCGATGTGCTCGTAAATCGCATCGCGCCGAGTGATCCTCGCCACAAGCCACGGAAGCGGCACGCCGTCCGCGGGCGCACGATCGGCCCGCGCGGCGATCAGCGTCGAGATGTTCTCGCGCGAGCGGTCAAAGCCATCCCGGCCCGTGAGCAGCTGATACGTGGACGCGTCGTTCGCGACGATCTCGATGCTGATCGCGTCCAGCCCGAGATCGAGCAGGCCGACGGCGGCTGATTGGTCCGCGAGCATCGGCGTGCGCACGTGCACCGCGAGTGCACCCGCTCCCGCGGCCGCGTGGGAGATCCGCGACAGGTGCGGGTGATCGAGAACATCGGCGAGGTCGTTGACGCGGCGTTCGGCGGTGAGCGTCACAACGAGGTCCGGACGCAAATCGACAGCCTCGCGGATCAGCGACACCGCTCGATCGGCGTCCATCTGCGACCCGTCGAGGCCGACGAGGTTCAGCACCAGGTGCTCGGGAGACGAGGGCGCGATCGTCAGCGAGGCGTGCCGCCGGGCGACCTCGCTCGCGTCACTCGCGTCAAGAAGCGTCGTACAACACTCACGCCGCAGCGGCGTATCGGCTGTCAGCCGCTCGCCGAGGTCTCGAACACTCGGATCGACGGCGACGCAGCCCGTGCCGGCGATCGGATCGTTCGCGGGCTGGATCGGCAGGTAGCCGAGCACGGTGCCGATCGAGGCAAACGCGCCGGACTCGACACGCTTGTCGCGCATCGACTCGACAAGCGATCGCTCGAGCAGCGCCGGGCTCAGACCCACGGCTGCCTGGCTGAACACCAGCTTGTGCTCCGCCGGCGACTCGGCGAACCGCTCGATCATCTTCGTGCCGAGCGCGGGATCGACCAGCGGCCAGTCCGCGCCGCAGAGCAGCAGTGCGTCGGCGTTCGTTGTTTCGAAGACATCGCACAGCGCGTCGGGGTAGGCGAGCTCGTCGATGGAGGTCCAGCCCGCGATGCCGCCGCGCCACTGATGAGGCGTGAACGCCCGAGCGCCGCGAATCGCTCGGCGGCGTTCGCGGATCGGCTCGTCGTCGACTTCGATGATCGTGACGCGGACGCCGTTGATCGTGCCGCCCGCAGGGTCGATGCCTGCTGCATTGGCCGTGTCGCCGGGATGCGCCGTGGCGAGTGCGATGCCGCCGATGCCCCGGACCTTGGCGAGCCGTTCGATCGTGAGCCGCAGTGCGCTCTTACCGTCGCGCAGCGGCTCGGCCAGATCGCGTCGGATGCCGAGATCGCTCCGCCCCGGATCGACCGTGATCGCAGCCCAGACGTTCTGCTTCGCCGTGTTCGCTTCGGCAACGCGCTTCGGCTCGGCGCGTGTAACTTTGGCTGCCCGGCCCTCGTGTGCTTTCACGGCGCGGTCCATCAGTGCGCCGAGTTCGTCGGCGGCCTGTGCAAGGCCCTCAAGGTTGTCGGCATCGCGCTGCATCTGGGCCTTCTGGCGTTCGAGGGGCGACTCGTCGGCGAGGTGAATCCCTCGGTCGGCCTTGGCACGGTTCAGCGTGCCGCGCTGGTTGATCTTCTGGACCAACTCCCACGCCGGCTGCAGCGATTTCACCGTGTCACGGTGAGCGTACACCTTCTTGATCAGCTCGTTCACCCGCGGCTGATCGTCGGCGTGATCGATCATCTCTTCGAGAATGCCCTTCGACTGCCGGCTGAGGTCGGCGACCTTCCAGACGTCGCCTCGCACGTGGCGGAGACGCTGCACGGCGCCACGGATATCGCTGGTCCGTGCGTCCTCCGTCTTGTTTTCCGGCTGCACAATCGAAACGCTGCCGCTGTCCTTGAACGGCTCGATCGCCTCGGCCAGCGGCATCGCACGGGTGTGTGCCTTTTCGACGCCGCCCTCGGTCGCGTCGATGATCGTCAGGCCTCGTTCGCTATGAGACTGGAACTCGCGCTCGAAGTGCAGGCGGTAGGTCTGCATCTGCTCGTCGGTGAACACGGGCCGACCGAGGTGATCCGTTGCCGTGATGAGCTTCGAGCCCATGCGTTTGATGCGCTGCCACTCGAGGGTTTCGAGCGTGCAGAACTCGCCGAGCTCGGAGCCCCAGACGGTGTGGATCGCGGCTTTCGGTCCGTAGTACTGCCCGTCGGTGAAGCCCAGGTCCTGGCCGACGAGCATGACAGGGTCGCAGCCGACATAGCGCGCGACGTAGTACGCCAAATGCGCGACGGTCGCGCCGGGGTCGATCTTGCCCCGGTCGGCGGCGTCGGTGCCGAGCAGCTCGTCTAAAAAGGTATCGGCCGGGCAGCGCAGCGAGCCGGGCCAGGCGTCGAGGATCGCGGCGTTGCCCTTCGCCTCGGCGATCAGCGTGACGCCCTCGACATCGTCGGCGGTCAGTCCCTCGTAGAAACGCGTGCTGATCTCGTGGTAGTCGAGCGCGGTGACAAAGTGCGGCCTGATGCCACGCTCGAGCAGGGGCTTGAGCATCGTCTGCACGGCGACCAGCACCATGGTGTCGCGGACCCAGGGCTGTTCCAGCAGATGGATGTTGCGCCGGATGCTGGGCCCCGCGCTGATCACGATGCCTGGCCGGCCGGCGCACGCGCCGTGCAGCGGGGCGATGCCCTCGGCCGTTACGTAGCGGTCGAGGTTCATCAGCTGGTTGCGGATCGTCACGTCGGCCTGCGACAGCGTCGTGATGACGTTCGTTCGGATCGAGCGCACGACCTCGGCGAGGTTCTTGGCGAGAATCGCCGGCCCGTCGCCCAGCCGCTTCTCGCTCGGCGGGTGATCGAGGATCTCCATGCCCAGCGAGACCAAGCCCTCCGCGCCCTCGAGCATCTTTCCGAGAGCAGTCATGTCGCTCGCGTCGGTCACGAAGCGCAGGAGCGGGTCCCAGAGCCAGGCGCTGTGGTCCTGCCGCTCGAGCACGGCACGCAGCAGGGCGACATCGGGCTCGTAGACGATTACGAGCGCCGACGACTTGGCCCTGGCAAGGATCGCGCGGACGTGGTGCCCCATCGCGAAGCCGTTGACGACGATCACCGCGGCACGCTCGATGTTCACGCGCGACGCGAGACGCTCGGCCTCTTCCCTCGGCCGCCGCTTGCTCGCCAGCTGGCAGCCCCGGCCCCACTCGTCGGTGATCGAGCCCGAGAGCCGGCCGTCGTCGGTCACGACGAAGCTCACGCCCGCGCGGCTTGGTGACTCAGAGATCTGGCGGGCCAGGTCGGGCGTGCCCATGCCCAGCGCCGCAAGGTTGCGATCGAGCCGGCCGGCGGCGGCATCCACCGAGGCTTCACCGGGTTCACCGATCGATCGCGCGGCCATCGTCGTAGAGTCCTCCGGCGCGCCACGCCGCGGCGCGCAGCCCGAGCGGCGGGAGACCGTCTCCCGCTCCGAGGAGCCATCGGCGGAATCGCGGAAAGGCCTCCACCATGCACGTTCTGTTCGGTCTGCCCGCTGCCGTGACGCCGGCCCTTGCGCAGCTGACAGGGCCCGACACCGCGGCTGTGCCGGCGCTGCCGCCCGCGCCGTTCTACGAGGCGTGGCTCTTTGAGAACCCCCTCCCACTCACGCTCGCGCTCGTGGGTCTCGGCATCGCGCTGCTCATGCTCTTTGTCAGGCTCGGCAAGGCAAAGCAGGGCGGACTGATCTGCGCGGTGGCGCTCATGCTCGCGGCCGGGGCGTTCGCGGCGGGACGCGTCGTCGAGACCCCGCGCGAGACGCTCGGCGAGAGCACGGGCCGGCTAGTCGACGCGACGTCCAGCGGGGACGGCGCGGTCATGCGCGAGCTTCTGAACGAGGGCGTGACGCTCGACGGCGGGCGGTACAAGTTCATCCCGACGATCACGGGCCGGGAGCCTTTGGTGACTCGGGCCGAGGCGTTGCCGCGCGATGTTGTTCGCGTGGTCGTGCTGGAAACCCGGGCGGGGCTCGATGGGCCGAATGTCGCGCGGACGCAGGTCAGGCTGCGGGCGTTCGGGCCGGGCGATCAGCTGTTCGGCCACTCGTGGTGGGGCCTGGACTGGCAGCAGCGCGACGGCGTGTGGACGGCCGTCGGCATCGAGCCGCTCTGGATCCAGGGCGGCTGACGACAGCATCTTCATCTAGAAACACCCATCTACTCGGGGATGCCCACGAGCTGGCTGGGCTGCATCCGCCAGTCTTCACCTTCGGCGGTGCGGATCTTCTCGCGGATGCCGGCCCCGTTGAGCAGGTTGTTGGGGAACCGCTCGCGGAGGGCCCGCAGGATGCCCGGGTTGGCCTCGAGGTCCTGAACGCGGAGCGCCCCGACCGTGACCATGCTCATCGAGGGCCCGTGTGAGTAGAAGGCCTGCTCGCCCTGGGCCCGCAGCTCGCTGGCGGCCTCCTCGGCGAGCCGGCGGAACTCGGCGATCTCGCGCTCGGTCGGGGGCTTGCCGCCGAATCGGCCGTAGACGCCGATCTGGAGCGTGGCGTCGGCGTCAAACCGCTGGCGGGCGGTCCGGAGATCCAGGTCGCTGGCGGCACCGCTGCGCGGGGGCACAAAGAAGGACGTCTTGAAGAGTTGCTCGCCGTCGATTCGAACGGCGCGGACGTCTTCGAGCAGCGCGAGCGCCTCGCGGGTGGAGGGGCTGGCGAAGGCGCCGAGCATGACGACGGCCCGGTTGCCGCGGTTGACGACAAAGGCGTCTTCGAGCGTCCGGCTGGCCGAGCGGAAGCGTTCGGCGGCGGCCGCGGCATCGGCGGCGCGGCTCGGTCCCGAGAAGGTTGCCAAGCCGACCGACCAAGCCGCGAGATCTTGTGCCTCGCCCGCGCCCGACCCGCCGAAGAGCGAGCGACCCTCGGAGCCGGAACCGCCCGTGGCATCGGGGCCCGCGCCACAGCCGGCGACGAGAAGCGCAAAGATTGCACCGAACAAACATTGGCCTATCTTGTGGTATGCGTACAAAGCCTTGACAGTTCTTGTCACTGATGTCTCCGCTACTTTTTTGAGTTTTTTCGCCGCGTCCGACGAAAGGTTATTCACAGAAGTGTTGCGTTCACAGATATTTACACAACGAGACCCGAAACTGCCGAAGTTTGTAGGGCGATCCCTGCGCTCTCCGATACGTTGGGGGAGAGGGATGGGCATCACCAAGATGTAGTCTCGATCGGGTTCCGATCGGGCCAGTCGACGGTGGGAACGCCCCGAGAAGTCCGGTCTTTGCGCCACGTGGCACCGCAGACCGAGGATCGACACCGCCACTGACACGCTCAATTGTATGAGGGAGCGGACGGCATGGCAGATATCAGCAGCGTCAACAACTCGGGCAACGGACCGTACCGCATCGGCGACGCCGAGCGGGCGGCACGGTCGCAGGCCGACCCGGGCCGGGTCGAGTCCCCACGCCGGGAGCGCGAGGAAGACTCCGTGAGTTTCTCGGAAGCCGCCCGGTCGGCGTCGAAAATCGACTCGCCCGAGGTCCGCGACGAGCTGGTCGCCCGCGTGCGTGCGGCGCTCGAGGGCGGGACGTACGTCTCAGATGAGAAGCTCGACGCCGCGGTCGAGACCATGATCGACGAGATCCTGCGCGGCTGACCCCGCGAACGACGCAACGGTAGAGAAGAGAGAGATCCGGGCCATGCGTTTCTGGCCCAGAGCGGCGCCCGCGACGGACTGTTCCACAGGACAGCCCCCGCGGGTGATCCGTTTTTTAGAGCCCGTGGTGATCAGCCGCCGAGCTGCTGCCTTGCGAGCATCGCCGCGCCCATCAGCCCGGCATCCGGTCCGAGCTGGGTGGCCGCGACCTCGATCGCGCGCAGCTCTTCCGGGAAGATGTTCTCGCGGACGGACCGCTGCACGGGGCCGACGAACGCCTCGCCCATGAGCTCGATCAGCCCGCCGCCGAGGACGACCTTTCCCAGGCTGAGCACGGTCGCGACGTTGGCGACGGCGACGCCGATGCGCCGCGCCGCGCCGTCGACCACCTCGCGCACGATGTCGTCGCCATCGGCGTACGCCTGCGCGATCGCGCCCGAGGTCGGCGGCGCGTCGAGGCCCGACCGCTCGGCGATGGCGGTGCTGATGGCGGTGCGCGACGCGAGATGCTCGAGCTTGCGCTTGCCCTCGGGCGCGTCGATCTCCTGGATCACGTGGCCGATCTCGCCGGCGGTGAACAGCGGCCCGTGAAAGACCCGGCCGCCGAAGATCAGCCCGCCGCCGATGCCGGTGCCGACCCAGACGGCGAGCATGTCGGCGTGGCCTCGCCCGGCTCCGAGCGTGGCCTCGGCGAGCGCGGCCGCGTTGACGTCGTTGTCGAGGAACACGGGCAGACCGATGGCCTTCTCCAGCGAGGCGGCGGCCGGGGCGTCGTCCCAGCCCATGTTCGGCGCGCGGAGCACGAGCCCGCGTCCGGGATCGACCGCGCCCGGCGCGGCGAGGCCCGCGCCCGCGATCGTGTCGAGCGACACCGCCGCGTCGTCGCACGCGGCCCGGCACTGCTCGGCGATCGTCGCGATCACCGCGTCGAAGCCCTCGTGCGCATCGGTGTGGCTGCGCGATCGCCCGAGCAGCACGCCCGTGGAGCTCACGACGCCGACCTGCATGTGGGTGCCGCCGAGATCGATGCCGATGACCGGTGCTGCTGTCATTGCGATGGGTCCTGTGTAGACGTTGGAACGAACGCGACGCCCGCGACATGCAGCGCGAGCGCCTCGGCGAGCGATGCCGCGTGCGCATCGTCGTCGGCGATGATGAACATGGTCGAGCCCGAGCCGGACAGGTGGACCGTGCGCTTGCTCGCCCGGCCGATCTCGCGCCACCTCCGGCCGAGCTCGGGCTCCACGCGGCGGGCCGGCTCGAACAGGTCGTTGAAGAGCTCGGCCGATCGCGCATCGCCCGAGGCCGCGAGTTTGGCGACGGCGGCCTCGTCGAGCGTCACCGGGGTGTCGTCGAACGCGCGGTAGACCTCGGCGGTGTCGCACCCGAACTCGGGCACGCAGAGCACCACCGCGACAGGGGGCGTCGCGACGCGCTCGATGCTGTCGCCGAGACCTGTGACGAGGGCGGGCGCGGGGGGGTGGCCGTTCGCCACGTGCTCGTCGATGAAGTACGGCACATCGGAGCCGAGGCCCGCGCCGATCTCGGCGAGCTGTTCAAGCGGCAGGCCGAGGCTGTGCGCACGATTGGCGGCGATGAGCGTCGCAGCAGCATCGGACGATCCGCCCCCCAGCCCGCCGCCGACTGGGATGCGTTTCACGAGATCGATCGTTGCGCCGAGCCGGCGATCGACGGCGGCTCCGAGCCGATCAACCGCGCGGACGCACAGGTCGGACTTGGGCAGCCAACCGAGCGCGGCGTTGCGCGGCGCGTCCTTCGCCCACGATCGGTTGAGCTCGACGCCGGCCTCGTCGTCGCGCGGCGTGTACGTCAGCTCGTCGGCGAGCGCAAGCGGGACCATCCACGACGCGATCGGGTGCATGCCCGCGCCGGGCTCGCCCTCGGGGATCGGCGTGCCGACCGACAGCGCGAGGTTCAGCTTCGCGTGCGCCTTCATCTTCACCGGGTTGTGCGCGGCATCGGCCATGGCTCGCGACTCTAGGAATGGTCGGATCGCGTGCGTCCGCTGCTACCATGGTGCGGAGGTCTGTCATGGGCACTACCGGGGCCGATTTGGTTGCCGCGATCGAGAAACTCGCACCGCCCTCGCTCGCCGAGAGCTGGGACAACGTGGGCCTGCTGGCGGGCGATCGCGACGCGGCGCTCGCCGGGCCCGCGCTCCTGACGATCGACCTGACCGAGCGGGTGATGGACGAGGCCGAGTCGATCGGCGCGGGCGCGATCATCGCGTATCACCCGGTGATTTTCTCTCCGATCAAGCGGCTGACGGCGGACGATGCGAAGCAGCGGCTCGTGCTGCGGGCCGTGCGCGCGGGGATGCTGATCTACTCGCCGCACACGGCGATCGATGCCGCGCCGGGCGGGCTGAACGACTGGCTGGTCTCGGGCGTGGGCGACGGCGACTGCCGGGCACTGACGATGAACCAGGACACGGTCGCTCGGGTGAAGATCGTGACATTTGTTCCGCCCGCGCACGTGGAACGCGTGCGCAACGCGCTTGCGTCCGCGAGTGCGGGGCGCATCGGCGGCTACGAGCTGTGCTCGTTCGCCGCGCCCGGGACGGGGACGTTCTTAGGCGGTGAGGGCACGAACCCCGCGATCGGCGAGGCCGGTCGGCTGGAGTCCGTCGACGAGCTCCGGCTGGAGATGATCTGCAACCGCGCGTCGACGGCGCTCGCGATCGAGACGCTGCGCAGCCTTCACCCGTACGAGGAGCCGGCGATCGATGTCTACGAGCTCGCGCCGCTGCCGCTGCGCAACGCGGGCTCGGGCCGACGTGTCATGCTCGATCAGCCGCTGATGTTCACGAAACTGCTGGAGAACATCAAGGCGCACCTCGGCGTCGAGCGTGTGAAGTACGCGACGCCATGGCAGGAGCCGGACCACCCGGTGCGGAGCGTGGGCGTGTGCGCCGGCGCGGGCCAGAGTTTGCTCGGGCCCGCCGCGGATCAGGGGTGCGACGTCTTCCTCACGGGAGAGATGCGGCACCACGAGATACTGTCGGCGCTGGAGCGCAACATCGCGGTCGTGCTCGCCGGGCACACCAACACCGAGCGCGGCTACATGCCGACCTTCGCGAAGCGTCTGGCGCAGGTCGAGCCTTCGATCGAGTTCCGTGTCTCGGAGGTCGATCGCACACCGGTGCGATGGGCGTAGCTCGCGCTATTCGCCGAAGTCGACCTCGCCGCGCTGGCTGAACGAGACGGTGGGCCTGCGCACGCCGGCATCGAACAGCAGCTGCGCGATCTCGCCGGGCGTGACATAGGTCATCTCGCCCCGGATGCGGTAGGGGTACACGCCGTCGAGCGGCACATCCGGCGCGAGGCGGATCGCCACCGGCAGCACGATCTGCTGCGTGCCTTCCCGGCGGAGTGTGGCCTCCGCCGAGCGCGTCCCCTCGAAGACCACGCCGCCGTTAACGAAGACCGTGTACTCGATCGTCTCCAGCGGCAGCTCGACAGCGTTGGTGTTGACCGCGTCGAGCGTGACGTCGAGCACGACGGCCTCGTCGGACCGATCGGCCAGCACCACCGAGGACACGGTCAGCGTCGGCGCATCAAACGACGAGCACCCCACCATCGTGCAGGCGGCGGTCAGCAGGAGTCCGGTGTGCATCGGGCGTCGCATGCCGCGAGGGTATCCGCGCGCGGCCGAGCGGCGTGATCAGCGGAGCGAGACCCACGTGCCCGAGGCGTAGGACGGGTCAAACGACACGCTCGTGAGGATGTCGGGCTTGGCCTCGGCATAGGCGATGTAGTTGATCCAGTGGGCCGTGAGCAGCCCGAGCACGACCACGCTGAGCCACGCGACCATCTCGGCCTGCCAACGCGTGCGGTACGCGAGCACGATCCACGACGTCGTCAGCATCGTGCAGAGCTTGAAGGCGACGACGAGCGTGGGCGAGCCGAGGCCGATGATGAAGCGTGCGACCGGGTTGCCCTCCCACATGCCGATCGACATCAGGTAGGTCATCGTGATCGACAGGTCGGCCAGGCCCATGAGCCAGGCGGCGACGACGAGGTAGAACACTCGGGCTGGTCGCGTAAGCAGCAGCGAGGGCCTGCCGAGCGCAAGCGACGGGTCGGAGAGCACGTCGGGCCCGCTCGGGCCTTCGGGACGCGTCTTCGGTGTGGTCTGCCGATCGGCCGGAACGAGCCCGGGCGACGCGGCACCGTCGAGTGCGGCTTGCATGATCGCGAGAGATCGGTCCGGATCGACCCCCGGTTGAGGCAACCACGCCCGCGGCGGACCAATAGACTTGACGAACGGTGCGGCGGCGTGCTGCACACTCTCTTTCCGGACGCGGCAACCACCCCGTTCGGGGCAATCGGCCGATCGACGCGGCACGGCGGAGCCCAGCGGCATGCGATCACCCACGGCACTTGTTCAGTCGCTCGCACATCGAATCGAACCCACGCCGAGTCTCCTGCTGGCGTGCGCCGTCGCGGTCGCACCGGTCTCAACCGCGGCCGCCCAGCAGGCCAGCAGCCCGGTCTACGTCGATGACTCGCCCCGCGCTGCGGACGTCTTGGGTCAGCTCGGCGGGCTGGCGGAGCGCGGGAACACGGCCGAGGCCGTGCGCGCGCTCCAGGCGCTGCTCGAAACCGAGGGCGACCGCCTCGTCGCGCAGCGCACCGATCCATCGCTGTATCGCAACGTGCGATCGCTGGCGCACGAGGCGCTGCTCGCCTCGCCCGACCTGCTTGATCGGTACCGGCAGACCGCGGGCCCGCTCGCAACGCGGCTGCTGGCCGAGGGCGATGCCGAGCGCGTCGAGCGCGAGCTGCTGCTGACCGAAGCGGGGTTCGACGCGGCATTGCAGATCGCGGGAGAGCGGTTCGCGCGGGCGGATTTCGATGCCGCCCGGCTCGCGCTGCTCCAGCTCGAAGATCACCCCGACCGCCTCGGCGCGCGGGCCGATCGCGCCGCGGCATTGCTTGCCGAGATCGCGCGGTTTCGTGCGAGCGTTGACGACCTTGAGCGTGCACGCGGCTGGTCGGCGGCGGTGCCCGACGAGCTCGATGTCGTGACGCCGCCGGCGAGCGCGCTCGAACGCGGCTATGCGCTCTTCGAGCCCATGCCGCCGCTCGCCGACGATGAGCCGCTCGAGAGCCCGCTGCGGTCGGCGCCGTTCGGGGGCGAAGAGGCGTCGCCCATTCGGCTCGGCGACAACGATCGGCCCTGGATCCTGCCAACCGTGGCCGGGCCCCACTTCCTGATCAACGACGGCAGACGGATCGAGTGCTTCGACACGGCGACGCTTGAGCGGACATGGGTGTTCGAAACGGACGTTGACCGCGATTCCACGCAGCGGACCCGGCGGAGCCGAGGGAGGAGCCAGGCCGTCGAGGACACGATGACGGTGACCGCGGGCGGGGGCGTCGCGCTCGCGACGCTGGGCGAGACGTTCAACAACCGGCGCTACGGCGACGCACGGCTGCACGCGATCGAGCTCGCCACGGGACGCCGGCTGTGGTCGGCAGGGCCCGCCGCGCTCGACACCGAGCTCGCGGGCGCGATGGTGCACGGGCCGGTCGTGATCGACGGCGACACGGTCGTGGCCGGGCTGTTCACCTTCGCGCCGCTGCGCCGCGTGCACTTGTGCCACATGGTCGGGATCGATCTGTATACGGGCGCGCCGAAGTGGATCCGGCTGGTCGGCACGGCGGGCGTGATGCCGAGCCGGCGCGGGCAGGAGGGCTCGCCCGTCATGCTCGTCGATGCGGGCGTGGTCTACCGCGTCTCGCCGCTTGGTGTGATCACTGCGATGGAGGCGGCGACGGGCCGGATCGTCTGGTCGCGGCTGGTGCCGAGCCAGTCGGAGGCGCTCGCGGCCGAGCGGCGGGTTTGGATGCAAGACGGGCCGATCATGCACGACGGCACGCTGCTGGCTGTCGAGCCGAGCCGCGAAGCGCTGCTCGCGATCGACGCCGCGACCGGCCGGCTCGTCGGCGAGCGGTCCATCATGGACCTGGGCTGGCCCGACTACATGCTGCGCATCGCCGAGCGGGTGGTGTTTGTCGCGGCCGACGGCTTCAGAGTGACAACGCTGGACGGCGTGCTGGCCGAGGAGCCAACGCGGATCGGCCGCACCGGGCCCGATCGCACGGGACGCGCCGTCGTCGCGGGCGGCGCGGTGGTCGAACCGACGGGCCGGGGCGTGCACATCGTCGACCCGGTCACCGCCGCGGTGACGCACAGCCGGCTGGAATTCCCGGGCACGCCGGCGATCGCCGACGGCCAGCTGCTCGTCCTCGGGCCCAGGCGCGTGCACGGCTATCTCGACTGGGAGAGCGCGCAGGTCGTGCTCGGTGCGCGCATCGCCGCCGACCCGGCCGACGCGACGCCGGCGATCGCGCTCGCCGAGCTGGCCTTCCGCGCGGGCGCGACGGGCGCCATCGCCCCCGCAGCGACCAGCGCGCTCGACGCCATCGATGCCTCCGACGACGGGCCCGCGCGCGACCGCCTGTACGACGCGCTGCTCGACATGCTCGGCTCAGAGACGGTGCGGGCGGCCGTTGAACGGGGAGACATCGTCGCGTCGCTCGATCGCGCAGCGATCGCCCCGAGCCAGCGCGTGGGCGTCGCGATGCAGCGTGGACTGTGGCACCGCGACGAGGACAGACCCACCGAGGCCGCCGCGGCGTTCCAGACCATTCTCGACGACCCGACGCTCGCCGCGTCGCAGTACAAGACCAAGTGGCGGCTCGAACGCGGCGACCGAGCGGCGACGGCCGCGCTCGCGGCGCTGATCGAGTCGGCGGGCAGCGGGGTGTACAGCACGTTCGCCGATGCCGCCGCCCAGGAACTGGAACGGATCAGCGCAACGCCCGACGCAGAAGGCGAAGCGATCGAGGCCGTTGCGCGGCGGTACCCCATCGCGCCCGCCGCGCCAGAGCTGTGGCTGCTCGCGGCCGACGCGTACCAAGCGGCTGGTGATGTGCGGCGATCGCACTCGGCGCTGCGCAACGGGTTTGATGCGGCCGGCCGCGCGTCGGCGCTCGCTTCGCCCACGGCGAACGAGCTTGCGGGCCGGCTCGTTGCGGCGCTCGCCGATGCCGACCAGCTGTACCCGGCGCTCCAGGTCGTCCGGCGTGCGCAGGCCCTGACGCGTAACGGCGTTGCGATCGACGAGGCCGCGCTCGAGCGCGACCTGACCACGCGGCTGGGCGAGCGCACCCGCCCGCCGCGGCCCGGCGAGTCGCCCGCGGTCATGACGCAGCTGCTCGGCGGGTGGGAACCCGTCCGAGCACTGAGTGACACCGGACCGCGCGCGACCTCGCACCTGCTCATGCGGTCCGAGCGGCAGGGCGTGCTCGCGCTGTGGAGCGTGGGCGACGAGGCCGGGCCCGATGTCGCGATCGACTGGGAAGACTCCGTGCTCGCCTCGCCCGATGCGCCGACGGGGCTCGTGCCCGTGTGGACCAGGCCGCTCGGCACGAACGCGGCGAGCGAGCCGCTCGTGGTCAGCCTCTCGCCGACCGCGGCGCTGCTGTACCACGGCATGCACGAGGACGCGCGGTTCGAGGCGATCGACACGGTCACCGGCGAATCGGTGTGGGGCACGCCGGCGTTCGAGCAGCTGTTCACGGGCCGGCCCGCGCGGTACGACACCGGCGTGCTCGAGACGCCGCTCGACGGGCAGGTCTGGCTCCGCGACCACCTGATCCTGGTCAGCGGTGAGCACGTGGGCATCGTCGAACGCTTCGGCCGCGCTGCGGTCTTTGACCGCAAGACCGGCGCGCTCGTCATGGCGCAGCAGCTCGATGTGCCGATGGTCTACGAGGCCGCGATGAAAGACGGCGTGCTCGCGGTCATCGGCGAGCGGCCCGGCGACCCCGACAAGAACGAGGGCGACGGCGTCGTGCCGCTCGCCGCCGCGTACGACATCGCGCGGAACGAGGCGATCTACGGGCCGACCGAGTTCCGTGACCGCCGCAGCTTCGGCAGGTGGGTGCGCCTCGCCGATGACCGCACGATGCTGCTCGGGCTCGACATGGGCGTTGTCGGCGTCGATCTGTCGCGCGGCGACGCGGTCTGGACCGTCGACGACCCGGGCGTGCGGCTCAGCGGTGACTGCATCGTCGGCCGCGAGCGGGCGTACGTCGTCGGCGTCGATCGGCAGCTGTGGCAGATCGATCTCGGCTCGGGCCGGCTGCGCAACGAGCCGCTCGAGGACCTGGGCCGGGTCTCACAGGCGACAGAGATCGAGACGCGCATCCGCCCCGGCGGCGGGCTGGTTTTCGCGTCCGACGTCGGGCTCGCGGTCTTCGACGCCGCGGGGCGGCTGGTCGGGGGCGACGCCTACGACGGCACCGTGCCCTTCGTCAGGCCCGTGATCGCCGACGGGCTGGTGATCGCGGTCGCCGATCGCGCCGAGCCAGGCACGCGCAACGCGCAGGCCAAGCGCAGCTTCCGCTACGCGGCGATGCAGCTGCCCGACGGCGCAATCAGGGCGGAACGATCGCTCGAGCTGCACGGCACGCCGCGATCGCTCGTCGCGCTCGACGGCTTTGTCATCATCGGGCTCGACGACGCGGCGGCGGTCTACCACACGCCGACGCCGGCCGACGGCGGCAGCTGAAACGTCGGCTCAGGATGCGTCGTCGTGGGGCGCGTCGCCGCGCTCGATGGCGGTGATCCGATCGACCCGACGCGCGTGCCGACCGCCCTCGTGCTTGGTCTTCAGGAACGTGTCGACGATCTGCTCGATCAGCCGCAGGCCCAGGAGGTCGGCCGACATGCATACGACGTTGGCATCGTTGTGGCTGCGCGCAAGCTGCGCGGTAAGCTCGTTGTTGACGACCGCGGCCCGCACGCCGTCGACCTTGTTGGCGGCAATCGACATGCCGATGCCCGTACCGCAGACGAGCACGCCGCGGTCGGCGCGTCCCGCCGAGACCTCCTGGCCTACCTCGTAGGCCGCGATCGGATAGTCGCAGGTCTCGCCGCCGGTCGAGCCGTGCAGGGTCACGCTGTGCCCGCCGGACTTGAGCTGCTCGGCGAGCCGGTTGATGGCGTCCGAGCCGCGGTGGTCGGCGCCCAGAGCGATGTTCATGGCGTGTCTCCAGCGGGCGAACCGCCCGGCGCGATCATGCCCAGCGACCGGAGCCTGGCGGCGACCAGCTCTCGGATGCGTCGGCACGAGGCATCGTACTCGGCCTGCGACCCGCCGAACGGGTCGGGCACATTGCCGCCGTAGGGATCGAGCAGCTCGACCCGGCCTCCGCCGATGCCCGGCCCAATCGCAGCCCCCAGTGCAGCAAGGTGACTCGCGGTCATCGCATACACATGGTCGGCCGCGCTCAGCTCACTCTCGGTCAGCCGCTTGGACCGGTGCTCGCCGGGCTCGGCGTCGATCGCTCGCAGGGCCGTCTGTGCCTCGGGCGACATGGGCGATCCGGGCCCTGCCGAGAGCCCCGCCGAACGAACCTCGGTGAAGGGATCATCGCCGAGCAGGTCGCGTGCGATCGCGGCGGCCATCGGGCTTCGGCAGGTGTTGCCGGTGCACACGAACAGGATCGTCCGCGTCACCAGCTTGGCCAAGTACCGCGCTTCGACCGCGCCCTCGCGGATGACGTCGTAGCCGGTGTCGGTGAGGCGGATGACGGTGGACGCGCTGCCGAGCCGTGCGGGGCCGTTGTCGATGATGACCGAGACGCCACCCTCGGCGAGCCTCGCGCGGTCTTCGTCGGTCAGGCTGCTGACGTTTCGCGCGTCGCGCGTCGGCAGGGCCACGCCGAGCACGCGTGTCGCGCCGGCGGCGCTTGCCGCGTCGAGCAGCGTTCGCCAGCCCGGGTGATCTGGCACGCGCACCGCGCAATCACCGGCGACCACCGTCACCGGGCCCGGCAGGATGCGGCCGAGCACCCGCGATTGCCACGCGGTCAGACCACCGAGTGTGCGCACCGCTTGCTTGGCGTCGCCGAGGTGCACCGCCGCCCCGGCCGCCGCGTCTTCACCCACGATCCGGGCGAGGGCGTCGCGGTCCCGGCCGAACACGCCGTAGACGGTCTCGGTTGGCGCAACGACCAATTCGCCGGCCGCGATCGCCGCCGCCGCCGCGCGGACCGCCTCGGGACCGGCCTGCATGCTCTGGAGAGTCTCCGGTGTCGGCATCGCGCCCGCTCCTGAACCCCGGCCGCCGACGATCGGGGGCTGTTTGCAACCGATCCGGCCCCGAACGCCACTCGGACCATGCTATCACACCGATATACTTACGATTCGGGCCCGCTGGATCTCTGTGTCGCGACGTGTGCGGACGCCGAGGCCGGGGCCCGAGAGCAACACGCACCCCGGGCCGTGCGAACAAGTCTCCGAGGCCGGCCGCCCGCGGGGTGACCCCTGCGCTCAGCCGGCGCACGCAGAAGGACGAAGCCATGATCTCGATCACCGCCGATACTGCCTCCCACGCTCGCCGGGCCTTCAGCCTCATCGAGCTGCTCGTGGTCATCACGATCATCGCCATCGTCATCGCGATCACTGTGCCGGCGATCGGCGCGGCCCGCGACCTCGCGCGGGGCACGGCCACGCAGTCGCAGCTCGCCAGCCTGTCCTCGGCGGTCGCAACCTTCCAGACCGACACCAACCGCGTGCCGGGCTACTTCACCGCCGCCGACATGAGCAACAACGAGGCCGGCTTCACCTCGATGCAGAACATCATCCTCGACCTCGCAGGCGGGCCGGTATCGGAAGACCAGGGCTCGACCCAGAACCTGCCGCTGGTCGGACCAGGGACGAGCCCCGAACGCCAAGTGCGTGTCAACTCTGCGCTCATCGGCATCGACGGCGCGAATACCAAGAGCTATCTCCGCGCCGATGCGGTCGAGTTCCAGAACGTCGCGGGCAAGGCGGGCGTGAGCAACGACGACAACCTGATCG
>JBCBMF010000029.1:0-21415 GCA_039822905.1 Planctomycetota bacterium | reverse complement strand
CTGACAGTGGTTTACACATCGAAGATGCTTCATCCCACACGCGGCATTGCTCCGTCAGGCTTGCGCCCATTGCGGAAGATTCGTCGCTGCAGCCTCCCGTAGGAGTCCGGACAGTGTCTCAGTTCCGATGCGGCGGGTCATGCTCTCACACCCGCTACCCGTCTTCGGCTTGGTGAGCCGTTACCTCACCAACTACCTGATAGGACGATCGCCGCTCCCGAGGCGCCAAAGCTTTCCTCCGTAGAGCACATGGGGTATTACTGCCGGTTTCCCGACGCTATCCCCCACCTCAGGGTACGTTCGATCGCATTACTCGCCCTTTCGCCACTTTCCCCCCGAAGGGTTCTCGTTCGACTTGCATGCTTTAGCCATGCCGCCAGCGTTCAATCTGAGCCAGGATCAAACTCTTCAATTGATTGCCTAAGCATCCAGTGAAGTGCTCAAAGACACTCACCGGTCAATTTCAGGTTGAAACTGGAAAACTCGTCCTCGCTTCAGCCCGGAGGGGCTGAACTCAGACAAGTGATCGACTTGGATCAGGATTGCTCCCGACCACCATAGCCCGGCTAGGCCATGGATTTGTTTTCCCCCGAGCTCCGGACGGGGCCGGATGAACTTACTCGAAGGACCGCGGGGCTGTGAACCCCCGCGGAGCTTGCGATTATGTCAGGCAGCCAACCGACCCTCTCAGGCCAAACGTCGTTCAACGCTGGTTGGTGCCCCACATTCTCGCGGGCAGACAATCACGACTTGTCAAACAAGTGTCGGCCGGAACCAGTCTCGGCGTCGCTTGGTTCAAGCGGCCCGAGTCCCACCAGACCCGGCCGAATGCCCTCTGGGGGCAAGAGACGAGTGTAGCCGTCACAAATCGATGGTCAACTACGTCGCCACATCTTTCCGAACTTCTCGCGAGGCGGACCGACGACGCGCATCTTCGACCGTGCAGCTCACAACCCCGGCCCAGATCCGGGGGGGGGCTGTCTGCCCCGGCGTCAACGCCCGGCAGCAGGCATCGAGCGTTGCCCCGGTTGTCCGCACGTCGTCGACCAGAATGAGCACCTCGGCGTCCGCAGGAGCCCGGCGGGCCAGCGAGATCTGACGCCGCACGTTAGCCGCCCGGGCGCTCGGCGCGACGGCGGTCTGCGTCGGCCCCTGTCGGCGTCGCAGCAACGGGTCGAGCCGGCAGCCGCTCGCAGCGGCAACTCCGCGTGCGATCACCATCGCGTGGTCGATGCCCCGGCGCATCCGCCGCAGCCACGGCATGGGCGACGGCACAACGACCGCGGCATCCGGGCTGATCGATGCTGCGCGGAGGCACTCGGCGATGCGTGCACCGAGCAGCCGGCCGAGCAGCGTGCCCTGCCGGCGCCAGGCGGTGTACTTGGTCTCGAGCACGGCTTGCCGCAGGTCGCCGTCGAATTCACCGAGCCGGATGAGCTTCTCCCAGCGCAGCCGTTCCGGTCGGCAGCCCGTGCATCGGCCGTCGTCCGGCGACACCTCGCCCGGCCCGACGCTCCGGCCGCAGCGCGGGCAGGCTGCATCGATCGGTTCGGGTGACCAGTTGCCCCGGTGGCCGAGCGCCACGCTCGTTGAGCCGAGCCACGCCGACTCGATCTCGTGCCACACGCCGCGGGGTTTCTTCGTCGCGACGGGCGAGTGCGCATCGGTCGATGTGCTGGCCTGCGGCTCCTTGGGCGGAGCGGGGGGCCATACAAACGTGTTCCGATTGTCTTTCGAAGTCTCGCTCACCGACTAGCCCGGAGGCTGCGCGAGCCGGTGCCGCAGCAGGGTCGCACGCTCAACGCGCCGCTCGTCCTGCGCCAGCGCTCGGCCGAGCGTTCGCTGCAGGTGCGCTGGGTGAATCAGCATGAGCAGCTGGCTGATCTCATCCAGCGACGGGCTCTCGAGCAGACCAAGCGTCGCGCCGAGGCGGATCTCGCTCAGCCGCTGCATCGCCTCGCTCGTTGCCATCCGTCGGGCGTTCTGCATGACGCCGAGCGAGCGGTACACCGTGTCTTCGAGCAGCAGCCGACGCTGCGAGAGCAGTCGTTCTCGTGCGCGGCGTTCATAGTCGATCACGCGCGGCACGATGGTACGTTGCAGGTCATCGAGCATGACGCTCTCCGTTCGGCCGAGCGTGGTCTGGTTGGAAATCTGATAGAAATCGCCGTCCGCGTCCGAGCCCTCGCCCCAGAAGCCGCGCACCGCGAGCGACATGTCGTTGGCGGCGCGCTTGACCTTCTCGATCTCGCCGAGCATGCGGAGCGCCGGCAGGTGGAGCATCACCGACAGTCGGATGCCCGAACCGACGTTGGTCGGGCACGCGGTGAGGTAGCCGAAGCGTGGGTCGTAGGCGTAATCGATCGTGCGTTCGATCAGGTCATCGGCCCCGTCGACGTCGGCATATGCCTGCTCGAGCGCGAGGCCCGGGCGCAGCGACTGGAGCCGCAGGTGGTCCTCCTCGTTGACCATGATCGACAGGCACTCGTCGGGCAGCGAAACCACAACGGCGCGGGGGTCCGACGCGTTGGTCGACGATGCGCTCTTGAGGCCGCGGGCGAGGTGCGGCGAGATCAGGTGCCGCTCGACCAAGAGATCTCGGTCCTGGCGCTCAAGCGCGTGAATGTCGATCCACGCCGCCCGGCCGCGGTTCGGGAACTCTGCTTTTCCCAGCCTGCTGCGCACCAACTCCAGCACCGCGGCACGGTCCGCGACGTCCGCACGCGCGACAAAGCGAAAGCCGGCCAGGTTTCGAGCGAGACGGACGCGGCTCGACACGACAACATCGGACTCGGCCGACTGCATGAGCCACGGCGTCTGCTGGAAGTCGAGCGCTTCGAGCCATGGGCCTTGTCCGGTTGGGCCCGTCGGTCCTGTTGGGTCACTGATCCCCAAGGCCGGTCTCCGGAGGGCTGGCCGCGTCGCTGGCCTGCGGCATGGCGGGACCTTCGCGAAGACGCCGCATCTCGTCGCGGATCAGCGCCGCCTGCTCGAACCGCTCGCCCGCGAGCGCCGCTTGCAGTTGTGCCCCGAGCCGCTCCAACTTCTTCCGCCGTTCTTTGGTTTCACCGAGCAGCCGATCCATCGCGGCGAGCCGATCCGGTCCGTCGCCCGGGATCGACGACAGCATCCGCTTCGGAGCCTTTCCAATGTGGTGCGTGCCGCCCTCCTGCGCACGCTCGATCATCGGGCTGAGCCGCTTCTCGAACGTCTCGTAGCACGCCGGGCACCCGAGCCGACCCGACTCGCGGAACTCCGCGAAGTTAAGCCCGCAGTGCGCACAGTCCATTGCTTGTTGAGCAGCGGCCCGCGGCTTCTGCTTCGCGGCGATGCTCACGATCGAGGACTTTGCCTGCGAGCTATCAGAGGACACCGCGCCCTCTTCCGCCAGGCACGCCTCGCAGAGATGCTTGTAGACGTAGGTCTGGCCGACCTTCGTCACTTCCTCGATCGTCGCCTCGCGCCCGCAGCGGTCGCACTTCACAGCGGCATCTCCTCGGCGAGGTTGCGTCGCATCCCGCCTCCGGTCCGTTCGAGTGTACATCGTGCCGGATGCTGTTGGAAGATGACACACGAACAAACATCTCGCGTCAAGATGCTCGTCAGTAATGAAGATCGCGCGATGGCGAATGTGACGGAGCCGCTCAGTCGGCGTCGGCGTTCTGCTGCCGGGTGTAGCCGTACTTCCGCTTCAGCGGCTTGACGACCAGGCCCGACTTGATCGCGCGAGTCGAAGCACGGACCCGCGTCGGGACGCCGTCGACCACAGCGTTCACCTTCTGAAGATTCGGCTTGAACGTGCGACGGCTGATGCCCGTGGTCTTGAGGCCGAAGCCGCCCTTGGAGATCTTCTGACCGCCGTAGGCCTTCTTCTTCCCGAAGGTCGTCTTCTTGCCCGTGAAGTGGCACTCGTACGGCATGGCACGCCCCCGTATCAAACCAGCCAGCCGGCGTCGCCGCCGCTCGGAACACCCCCGAAGCCGCTCGGGAGATCGACATGGTAGGCCAAGTCAGCCGCCGCGTCGTCACGACCGGGTCAGGTTCTCGCGGCTGAGCATCACCTCGAGCGTCTGGCTGACGAGATCAACCTCGCGCGGCGTCATGTCGCCGAAGAACGGCAGCGCGATCGTCCGCCCGGCGATCGACTCCGAAACCGGGAAGTGACCCTCGCGAAATCCGAACATGTCGCGGTATGGCTCCTGGAGATGGATGCATGGGAAGTAGGGGGCCGCCCCGATGTCGTGGTTGCGCAGGCCCGTGATCACCCGGTCTCGCTCTTCAGCGGTGTACCCCGCGGCGAGCCGAACGACGAAGACGAACCAGGTCGGCTCGGAATTGGGCAGGACCGTCGGCAGCACGATGTGCTCGTTTCCGGCTAGCCGCTCGATGTACATGCTCGCCACACGTTGCCGCCGCTCGATGATCTCATCGAACCGCTGCATCTGGCCCACACCGATCGCGGCCGAGACCTCGCTCATGCGGTAGTTGAACCCGACCCGCTGGTGCTGGAGCCACGCCCCGAGCTTGGGCCCCTCGCCGCCGGTATCCGAGGAGGGAAAGCTGTCCCGGCCCTGGTTCCGCAGCGATCGGGCCGCGTCGGCGAGCGCGGAGTCGTCGGTGACCAGCATGCCGCCCTCGCCCGTGGTGATCTGTTTGTTCGGATAGAAGCCGAATGCCCCGGCCCGACCGAAGCTGCCGCAGGGCCGACCCGCGTGCCGGGCCCCGAGCGCCTCGCAGGAGTCTTCGAGCAGCACGATCTCGTGCTTCGCGGCGATCTGGGCGTATTTGTCCATGTATGCCGGGTTCCCGAACGCCTCGACCGCCATGATCGCGCGGGTCTTGGGCGTGATCGCCGCTTCGAGCTTCGCCGGGTCCGCGTTGAGCGTTTTGGGGCAGACGTCGACGAACACCGGCGTCGCGCCGACGTGCAGGATCGGGTTCGCCGATGCAATGAAGCTCAATGGCGTCGTGATGACCTCGTCGCCGGGCCCGATGCCGAGGCCGAGCAGCATGAGCTGGAGGGCGGACGTGCCCGAGTTGGTGGCAACGCCAATCCCGCAGCCCGCGCGGGCGGCGACCATCGCCTCGAACCGCTCGGTCATTGGGCCGAGTGCGAGCCGACCCGATCGCAGCACCTCGTCAACGAGCCGCCGCTCGAGCGAGGAGATGTCGGGCCTGCTCAGCGGGATCGAATCGTGGGGTAGTGCCATGGCCCCGATGCTATCGGGTGACGGCGGCGGCGGTCTGCACGACAGGTCTGCCGACCAGACCGTCCGACTGCATCAGCCCGCGTTCGACCGGATGAGCGACCGGAGCCGATCGCGGAGGTGGGCGTTGGAGATGCCGTCGACCGCGAGGCCGAGCGCGATGACCTCGTCCATCTGCTCCTCGATCCGGCGGTGGGCCGTGATCACGGTCGAGTGGTTCCGCTTGCCCAGCGCCCGTGCGATCTCGGGGTAGCTCATCGTGGTGAGCTCCCGGCAGAGCAGCGTGATCATCGCCCTGGCGAGCACGACCCGGCGGTGCCGGCCCGATCGGCCCAGCTCGGCCGACTCAACCTCAAGCTGCTTGCAGACCGTGTCGCGGACCTGGTCATACCTCACGGGCGTGTCGGCGGCGGTCCTTGCGGCGCCGCAGAGAATGCGTTCCACATCATCGGGCCCCAGTGAATCGCCCGAGAAGGGTTCCAGCGTGCTCGCCGCCTGAAGCCGCGTCATGACACCCTGAATCTCACGGGCCGACCAGTGCCGCCCCCGGCCCTCGCGGAGCGATGCGATCGCCTGATCCGTCAGCCCGATTCCGCGACGGTGGGCCATCTCCCGCAGCAGGCGGTCCCGCAGGTCGGCGTCTGGCGCTTCGATCTCAATGACCATGCCCGACACGAACCGGCTGGACAGCGCCTTGCTGAGCTCGGCGATGCGGTGGGGGTGCTCATCGCTCGCGAGCACGAGCCTCGCCGCGCCGAGCTCGATCGTGTCCAGCGTGTGAAGCAATTCGACCTGCGTCGCGTTCTTGCCGGCCAGGAAATGCACATCATCGATGCAAAGCAGGTCGAGCCGGCGGTACCGGCGTCGGAAGGAGTCCACTCGGCCGTGCTGCACAGCCTGGATGTACTCGTTCGTGAAGACCTCTGCCGAGACGCAGCGGACCGACCCGCCCTGCTTGCCGCTGCGCCGACGGGCGATACCGCGGAGCAGGTGGCTCTTGCCTACGCCGCAGGGGCCGTGGAGAAAGAGCCGCGAATACGCGTCATCAACGGCGCCCTCGGCAACCCGCACCGCGGCGTCGAACGCCGTCCGGTTCGATGCTCCGACGAGGAAGCGATCCAGATCGAACCGCTCGTCGATTGCATCCGAGCCCGCCGAGGCCTTTCGCGTCGCCACGCGTCGGGTCTTGGTCGGGCCTGCTCCCGCGACCGCACCCGCAACACCCGCGGGCTGGGCTCCGGCTGCCGTGAACTTGTCCTGCTCGACGCGGACCTCGAAGCGGAACCCCGGGCCGAAGCTCTCGGTGACAATGTCTCGGAGGAGCCCGCCGAACCGCCGCTCGATCAGGCCGGCATGGAACGGGCTCGGGACGGCCACGATCAGCGATGTGCCGTCAACTGACAGCCGAGCATCACGGCGGAAGTACCGATCGACGCGTTCCGCACCGAGGGCATCGTCAAGCTTGCGGGTGAGCGCTGCGAGGCCAACGTCGGGACGCCGTCCGCCGGTCTTTTCCGCGGGGCCGCGCCGCCTGCCATCGGCTTCACGCCCGGGGTGCCGCTCGCCGGCGTCGATGCCTCTGCCGGCCGTCGCGTCGGTGGCAACCCGTCCGGCCGTCTCGGCGGCGCCGTGTTTGCGTTGACCTGGCGTCTCCAACGCCTGACCCCCTTGCGTGCTCACGCCCAGCCGGACGCTTCGAACCGCCGGTGCGACGCTGCGTTGCAGCGGCGATTCGGCGCAATCATAACCTCACGGCCGCACACGCGTGCCGCGAACGACGGTTCCGACTTCCTTCATTGAGCCTCGGTGAGCTGCGGGATTCGTGAAGGCGTGCAGCGGGCGGCTCAGGTCTGTTCCGAAGAGAAGCGTATGTCGTCGGCCGCGCATCAGCAAGCGCGAATGCAACGGATTGGTGCACCGTTTCATGCTGATACCAACGTTTGCAGAGGGTTACGTCGCGAGGAAATTTGTCTCCACGCGGCATGCACGGTTTTTCCACTTTTGCCCGAAGAAACGTGGAAAACCTGTGTTCGGTGTTACACCGGTGTGACAAGCGCACGCCTTGCGGCGAACTCGCGAAAGCCCATGCCGTTGTACAACGCTGAGGCCGGCACGTTCCTTCGATCGACCGCGCACACCATCTGTTGGGCGGGTGTCGTGCGCAGGCCCCAGATCGAGGTCTCGAGCAGCCACCGCGCCGTTCCCCGGCCGCGCGCTTCGGGCGTGAGCCCGATGTACACAAGCTCCGCCGTTGCCCCCTCGTCGTTGAGGCTCACGAGGCAGCACCCGACATCGGCGCCGTTCTCTCGCGCGATCAGCCAGTGCCTTGGATCAAACGTTCCAGCGGCCAGGTGGCTATCGAGGATGTCAGCGACGTCGCGCATGCCGCACAGTTCCGGGCAGTCGAGCGTGCCCTCGTACGAACGAGCCAGCAGATCGCACAGGCGATCGCGGTCCGGTTGGCTGGCCTTTAGGTCGCCGCAGGCCCTTAGCGAAAGCCCGTCGGGCGTGTGAGGACGCGATTCGGGACGGACCCCCGTGAGCCGACGGCTGAGATACGCGAGCTCGCCGACGTTCTGCATGCCGATGCGGTCAAAGCAGGAGCACGCCCAGTCGTCGTTCGGGTCTGGCAGCGCCTGGACGAGTGTGACCTCGGATGCGCCGACCGAGCGGATCGCTTCTCGGACACAGGCATCCCGTTCTGGTGCTGAGAGGGCATCATCGCCGCCCGATGGACGAGGGCCCGATAAAAACAGCATTGCGGTCCGCCCCGGGCCCGGAATCGCGAAGCATGCCTGCCGCGCGACCGGTTCGATCCCGCCGGCCTTTGCATCGATGACGGCGAAGGCGTGCGTGAGATCGAGCCCCGAGGATCGCGCCCCGGCAAGGAACCGGGCGGCGAGGTCGCGGCGGTTGCCGTCCTGCGGAACGATCCGCATCGCCGCCGCGAACAGCGACTCGCCTGTGACACGCACCGCGACGGGCTCGGATCGGTTCTCGGGCTGGTCTGCGTCGTTGATCATGCGGCTGTCGACCCTAGACTCGTCCGGAGGGGTGTGGTGACGGAACACCGCCACTCGCGACACCGAACAGGCGTCGCCGGATCACCGGGCGATACCCGCGCTGCGAAGGCCGAAGCGGGCGCCGCCTCTCGGTTCACCACTCGGAGACTCCGACCATGCTCGATCGGCTGGCACAGCGGCACGTCATGCTTCGTATTCTCGTGTTGACGCTGCTTGGATCTGTCATGCTCGGCGCCGCGCAGCGACCGCCTGAGCCCGACCCGCTCCCCCAGAGATGGGAGCTTGATTTCGTTCCCGGGCCGCTGCGGGTGATCTCTCTCGACGTTGAAGGCGAGGGTGCCCGCCCGTTCTTCTACATGACGTATCGGGTCACGAACAACTCCGGCGAGGACTTGCAGTTCGCGCCGCTCTTTGAGATCGGCAATGAGAACGGTGATGTCGTGCGGGCCGGTGCGGATGTGCCGCGGAGCGTGCGACAAGACCTGCTGGCGCTGCTCGACAACCCGCTGATCGAGGATCAGATCCAGATCATCGGGCCGATTTTGCAGGGCCGGGAGAACGCGAAGGACGGCCTCGTGATCTGGCGGGTGCCGAATCTGGTTTCGGACGAACTCGCTGTCTACGCGGCGGGCTTCAGCGGCGAGACGCGGCAGGTTGAATTCACCAACCCCGACACCGGCGAGACCGAGACCATGACCTTCCGCAAAACGTACATGGTGCGTTACGCGACGCCCGGCACGCTGGTGGGCCAGGGCTCCAAGCCGCTGCAGGTCGTCAGCGAACGCTGGATCATGCGGTAAGGGCGTCCTAAACTCGCGGCCCCGGGACGGTGGGTCTCCGGGGCTGGTTTGACAGAATGTGAGGCTTCACGATGGCACACAAGAAGGGCCAGGGCTCGACCCGCAACGTCCGCGACTCTAACCCGCAGTACCGCGGCGTGAAGCTCTACGGCGGCCAGATCGCGAAGCCCGGTGCCATCATTGTCCGCCAGTGCGGCACGAAGTTCATGCCGGGCTTCCTCGTGGAACGCGGCAAGGACGACACGCTGTACTCGGTCGGCACGGGCCGGGTCGTCTTCCAGGGCCGCAAGGTGCATGTCGACCCCATCGACGAGTCGGTGCCGAAGCCCAAGAGCCTCCGCGAGTTCGTCGCCTCCCGCGCGAATTGATTGCTCGTTCAACCGCTTTACTTGATGAGCCCCCGGTGCGAGCCGGGGGCTTCGTGCGGCAACTATGCGTCAAGCGCTGAGCGGATCGCCGCCGCGTCGCGGATGATGCGTGACGCAACATCGATCGGCAGCACTGTTGCCCCGTCGCTCTTGGCTTTGCCGGGGTCGGGGTGCGTTTCAATGAACAGCGCATGCACGCCGGCCGCCGCGGCCGCACGCCCCAGCAGCGGCGCGCACTCGGGCCGCCCGCCGGTCTGTGAGCCAGAGCCGGGCAGCTGCGTGGAGTGTGTGACGTCGAAGCACACGGGCGGGCCGAGCTCGAGCAGGTCGCCGAGGCCGGTGAAATCGTTGACGAGCTTGTGATAGCCGAAGAAGGTGCCTCGCTCGGTGAGCATGAGGTTGTCGCAGCCGGCCTCGCCGAGTTTTTTGATCGGGCCGGCCATCTCCGCAGGAGCCATGAACTGGCCCTTCTTGACGTTGACCGCTCGGCCGTGCTTTGCGGCCGCTTCGCCCGCGGCGAGCAGAAGGTCGGTCTGCCGGCTCAGAAACGCGGGGATCTGAATGAGATCGAGTGCGGCGGCGACCGGCTCGGCGTGGGCTGGCTCGTGGATGTCGGTCGTCGCGGGAACGCCCAGCGTCTCACGGATCTCGGCGAGCCACTCGAGGCCTTGTTCCAGGCCCGGCCCGCGGTAGCTGCTGATGCTGCTGCGGTTGGCCTTGTCGAAGCTGGCTTTGAAGATGTACTGCACGCCCGCGCCGCTGCACACGTCGAGCATCGCCCGGCCGATGTCGAGGCCCATCTCCAGCGATTCCAGCACGCACGGGCCGCCGATGATTGTCAGCGGAGTGTTTTGTCCAATAGACACGGAGCCGGCGGTGCACATCGTCATGCGCAAGCGTAGTCGCGGTCGGTTCCAACAACCGAGGCACGGGGTTTGCGTAGAGTTGAGCCATGCTGTCGTTCCGAGGTGTCACCAAGTCCTTCGGCAAGGTTCGTGCGCTCGATCGCCTTTCGTTCGAGGTCGAGCCGGGCGAGGTCTTCGGGCTGCTCGGGCCCAACGGGGCGGGCAAGACGACGAGCATCTCGCTGGTCGCGGGGCTGCTCAGGCCAGACAGCGGGTCGATCGAGCTCACGGGCATCGGCGAGCCGCACACCAAGGCGGCGAAGGAGGCTCTCGGCGTGTCGCCTCAGAGCCTGGCGGTGTACGACGACCTGACGGCGCGAGAGAACTTGGAGCTCTTCGCCGGGCTTTACGGCCAGAACCGGCGCGCGCGGCGCCGGCGCGCGGGCGAGCTTCTTGAGCAGGTCGGCCTGAGCGATCGGGCGACCGACCGCGTCGCTGGGTTCAGCGGCGGCATGAAGCGTCGGCTCAACCTCGCGGCGGCGCTTGTGCACCGACCCAAGATCGTGCTGCTCGATGAGCCGACCGCGGGCGTCGACCCGCAGAGCCGCAACGCGCTATTCGACATTGTCCGCGGGCTGCGCGACGAGACCACGACCGTCGTCTACACCACGCACTACATGGAAGAGGCGCAGAAGCTCTGCGACCGCGTGGCGATCGTCGACCACGGCCGGCTGCTCGCGCTCGACACGGTCGATCGGCTGATCAGCCGGTTCAAAGCCGAGCGCGAGCGTGTCGCGCAGAACTTTGAGCCCACGCTGGCAACCGGAACCGGGGGCGACCTCGAGAGCGTGTTCCTCGAGCTCACCGGCAAGACGCTGCGCGACTGATGCCGTCGGCAAGATCCATCCTGCTGCTGGCGACCAAGGACGTCCGCTTGCTGCTGCGCGATCGGCTCGGCGCGTTCTTCACGTTCGCGTTCCCGGTGCTCTACGCGCTGCTGTTCGGTCTGATGTTCTCGGGCACCGGCGAGGGCTCGGGCACCGTGGGCGTTGCGCTTGTGGATCGTGACCGCTCCGAAGGGTCGCGGGCCTTCGTCGAACGTCTCGCGGATTCCGAGGCGCTCGATGTCACGCTTGTCGACGACGCCCAAGCGGGGCGCGACCTCGTGCGTCGGGGCAAGCTCGCGGCGGTGCTGGTTCTGCCCGACGGCTTCGGAGACCCCGCGACGACGATCGTGCGCGGCGAGCAGATCCGGGTCGAGGGTGTGATCGACCCGAGCCGCAAGGCCGAAGCGGCGATCGTGCGAGGAACGCTCGGCGGGCTGATCTTTGAGCACATCGGCGACTCGCTCCGCGACCCGGAGCGGGCAAGGGCGGTGATCGCTGAGTCGCGGCAGACGCTTTCCGAGGGGGCGCCGGCGCGCGTGGCGGCGTCGATCGACACGATGCTCTCGGGCATCGAGGGCTTGCTGGAGCAGGGCGGCGAGATCGCGTTGGGAGCCGCCGACGGGCCGATCGATCTCGCGATCGGCGAGCTGACTACGGGCGAGCGCACGATCCCGGTGACCGCGTACGCGCTGACGTTTCCGCAGGGGGCGGCGTGGGGTCTGATGGCGTGCGCGCTCGGGTCGAGCCTCTCGCTTGTCAGTGAGCGGTCGCGGGGCACGCTTGTCCGGCTCAGCCTCGCGCCGGTCGCGCGATGGCAGATCCTCGCGGGCAAAGCGCTGTCGTGTTTCATCATCTCGCTCGTCATGCTGCTGGTGCTGGTGGGTGTCGCGCACCTGCCGGTGTTCGGCGTTCGCGCTGAGTCGTACGGGCTGCTCGCGGTTGCGAGTGTGTGCGCGTGTGCCGCATTCGTCGGCGTGATGATGCTGATCGCGAGCTTCGGCAAGACGGTCGCGGCGGTCGAGGGCTTCGGCCGAGCGATGCTGCTCGTTCTCGCGCTGATCGGCGGGGCGGCGGTGCCGGTGGTGTTCATGCCGAACTGGATGCGGTCTGTTGCGGGGATCAGCCCGTTCCGGTGGGTGATCGAAGCGCTGGACGGCGCGATCTGGCGGGGCTTCGGTCCGGGCGAGATGCTGCTGCCCTGCGCGGTGCTCCTGGGGATCGGGCTGGTCGGGTTCGCCGGCGGGGCATTCATGTTCCGTTTCAGCCGGGTGATGGGCACCTGAGGCGACCGCGCATGCCGGCGGCGCGTTCTCTATGCTGCAACTGACCGTGCCGCCGTCGTCCTCCCGATGAGAGAGATCATGCCGAGCCGACTCGTCATCGTGGCCAACCGGTTGCCCGTCAAGCGGGTCAAGCGCAAGGGCAAGAACGTCTGGGAGACCTCGCCCGGCGGCTTGGTCACCGCGATGCGGCCCATCCTGAACGATACCGGCGGCTCGTGGGTCGGCTGGTCGGGTCAGGCGGGCAAGGCGCCGCCCGCGTTCAAGCACGAGAACATGAAGGTCCGGCCCGTGCCGATCTCGGCGGATCAGCTCGAGAAGTTCTACGGCGGGTTCAGCAACACCACTCTCTGGCCGCTCTACCACGACTCGGTCCGCACGCCGCAGTTCCATCGGCGGTGGTGGTGGCCTTATGTTGATGTCAACCGCGTGTTCGCCGAGGCCGTCGCAGAGGAAGCCTCGCCGGGCGACATGGTCTGGGTGCACGACTACCAGCTGCAGCTCGTTCCGGGCATGCTGCGCGAGCTCCGGCCCGACCTGAAGATCGGCTTCTTCCTGCACATCCCGTTCCCGCCCGAGGAGCTGTTCGCCCAGCTGCCGTGGCGTCGGCAGATCTTGGCGGGCATGATGGGCGCAGATGTCGTGGGCTTTCAGACCCCTTCGTCGGCGCGGAACTTTGCCTCGGCGGCCAAGCTGTACACCGAAGCGAAGGGCCCGGAGCGGCAGCTGGCCTATCAGGACCGGCACGTTCGCGTGCAGGCGTTCCCGATTTCGATCGATGTTGCGGACATGGAGTCGATCGGGACGGCGGACGATGTGCAGACGATGGCGTCGCAGCTGAAGGACGACCTCGCGTCGAGCCGGTCGGGGCATCGGAGAGTTGTGCTCGGCGTTGATCGCCTGGACTACACCAAGGGCATCGATATCCGGCTGCGCGCGTTCGAGGAGCTGCTCAACCGCGGGGCGCTCTCGGTGGATGACTGCGTGATGGTGCAGATCGCGGTGCCGAGCCGGGAGAGCGTCGATGACTATGCCGAGCTCCGCGCATACGTCGAGCGGCTGAGCGGGCGGATCAACGGTCAGTTTGGCAAGCCCGGGCGGACGGCAGTGCACTACCTATACCGCAGCCTGCCGTTCCGCGAGCTCGCGGCGTACTACCGCATGGCAGACGTCATGGTCGTGACGCCGCTCCGCGACGGCATGAACCTGGTCGCCAAGGAGTACATCGCGGCGAACGAGGGCGACGTGGGCACGCTGGTGCTGAGCGAGTTTGCGGGCGCGGCGCACGAGCTGGGCGGGGGTGCGCTGCTGGTGAACCCGCACGACATCGACGGGCTCGCGGCGACGATGGAGATGGCCTTGACGCTCAATGACCGCGAGCGTCGCCGACGCATGGCGTCGCTGCGTCAGGCCGTACGCAAGAACACGGTGTTTACCTGGGCCGATTCGTTTCTGGAGGCGCTCGCGTCATAATGGATCTCTCCGACTCACTCGAACGCCTCGCGACCGCGCCCACGCTGCTTGTCGCGTCGGACTACGACGGCACGCTGTCGCCGATCGTCGAAGACCCGTCGAAGGCCGTACCCGACCGCGAGTCGATCGTGGCGCTGCGCGCGCTCGCGCAGATCCCGGGGACGCACGTCGCGGTGATCTCGGGGCGATCGCTCGCGGACCTTGCCGTGCTCGTCGGCGAGCCCGAGGGCGTGCATCTCGTCGGTTCGCACGGGTCGGAGTTTGATCTGGGCTTCGCCGACGCGTTATCGCCCGAAGCCGTGGAACTGCGCAAGCGTGTCGAGGCCGAGCTGGAGTCGATCGCCGAGGCTGGCGACGGGTTTCAGATCGAGACCAAGCCGGCGAGCGTGGCGTTCCACTACCGCAACGCGGATCCGGCGATCGCCGAGCCGGCCGTGAAGCGCGTCGAAGAAGGCCCCGCGACGTGGGACGGCGTGCACGTCAAACGCGGCAAGATGGTCGTCGAGCTCGGCGTTGTTGGCACCAACAAGGGCGACGCGATCGAGACGCTCCGCAAGCGGCTGAACTGCGGCACAGCCGTCTTCATCGGCGACGATGTCACGGACGAGGACGCCTTCGCGAGGCTTCAGGGGCCCGACGTCGGCATCAAGGTCGGGCCTGGCGCGACCGGCGCGTCCTTCCGCGTGGGCGACACGCACGACGTCGCGAAGCTGCTCGCTCGGCTGACCGAGCTGCGGCAGAAATGGGCCGCCGGCTCGGAAGCGACGCCCATCGAAGAGCTCGCGATGCTGAGCGATCAGCGGACTGTGGCGCTGGAGACGGCGTCGGGCCGCGTCGTCTGGATGTGCGCGCCGCGCGCAGACTCGCCGGCGCTCTTCGGCGAGATCATCGGCGGACCGACCGCGGGCTACTTCGATATCCGACCCGCGCAGGAGCACGCCGAGGCGGGGCAGCGGTACCACCGCGAGACCAACATCATCGAGACGCGGTGGGGGGCGCTGACGGTCACGGATTACCTGGACTGCTCGGGCTCACGGCCGACCCAGCGGGCGGGGCGGACGGATCTGGTCCGCGTCATCGGCGGTGCCGGCAAGGTCAACATCGAGTTCGCGCCGCGGCTCGACTTCGGTCGCGTGCCCACACGGCTGATCCAGAAAGACGGCGGCCTGCTCGTCGAAGGGCTTGCCGACCCGGTCGTTCTGCGTTCGCCGGGCGTCCAGTGGACGATCACGCGCGACGGGCAGCACGACACCGCGACGGGGACGGTCGAGGCGATCGGTCGGCCCATCGTGCTTGAGCTTCGATACGGCACGGGTGACCTGAGCGAGTCGAGGCTCGCCGAGTCCGCTCGGCGGAAGGAGACCGACCGGTTCTGGTCGAAGTGGCTCGCTTCGCTTGAGATCCCGGATGTGATGCCGGACCTTGTTCGGCGGAGCGCGCTCGCGCTGCGCGGGCTGGTGCACGGTCCGACCGGCGGCGTGCTCGCGGCCGCGACGACCAGCCTGCCCGAAGACCCGGGCGGCATCCGCAACTGGGACTATCGCTACTGCTGGCTGCGCGACGCGGCGATCAGCTGCGAGGCGCTGGTCCTGCTCGGTTCGAACGCCGAGGCGATCGGCCTGCTCGACTGGACGCTGGGCGTGCTCGACCGCATTAGCGCGCCCGAACGGCTTGCACCCTTGTACACGGTGTCGGGTGCCGAACTAGGGCCCGAGGCGGAGCTTGCCGAGCTGCCGGGCTACATGGGCTCGCGGCCCGTTCGCGTCGGCAACGGCGCGGCGAACCAGCTGCAGCTCGATGTCTTCGGCCCGGTCGTCGAACTGGTCTGGCGGCTGCTCGAACGCGGCGCAGCGGTCACGTTCGAGCACTGGCAGCTGGTCGAGCAGATGGCGACCGCGGTCGAGAACCGCTGGCAGGAGCCCGACCACGGCATCTGGGAGGTGCGCGACGAGCGTCGGCACTGGCTGCACTCGAAGATCATGTGCTGGGTGACCATGGACCGCGCGGTGAAGGTCAGCGAGCGGTACCTCGGGCGGTCGCGCGACGACTGGGCCGCCCTGCGCGATCGTATCCGCGCGGATGTGCTCGAGAAGGGGTATAACGAGACAATCGGCGCGTTCGGCGCGTGGTACGGCTCGACCGAGGTCGACGCGGCAGCGCTGCTGATTGGGACGATGGGCCTGATCGACCCGAGTGATCCGAGGTTTGCGGGAACCGTCGCCGCTGTTGAGCGAGAGCTGCTCGAAGGGCCCACGGTGTACCGCTACAAGTACGATGACGGGTTGCCGGGCGGCGAGGGCGGGTTCCACTTCTGCACGACGTGGCTGATCGACTCGTACGCGGCGATGGGCCGGCTGTCTGACGCGTGGGAGCTGTTCAACGCATACACGTCGCTCGCGGGCCCGACCGGGCTGCTGCCCGAGGAGTACGACCCCGCGACGGGTCGAAGCCTCGGCAACCACCCGCAGGCCTACTCGCACGCCGGCCTGATCTTCAACGCCATCCGGCTCGCGCAGACCCAGAGCTAGCCGGTCGCCGCCGGCTACTACAGTTCCGCTCCATGGCGGATCGGCGTGTCATCGTGGTCAAGGTTGGAAGCGGCGTGGTCGCGCCGGGCGGAGCACTCGACCGCGAACGGCT
This sequence comes from Planctomycetota bacterium, assembly GCA_039822905.1. Lineage (GTDB taxonomy): Bacteria > Planctomycetota > Phycisphaerae > Phycisphaerales > UBA1924 > JANQQZ01. The sequence goes on along the minus strand of JBCBMF010000029.1, from coordinate 4,892 downwards.
CACACTGCTCGCGCTCGATATCGCCGAGGCGGTGCGCGGCGGGTCGCGTGTGGTGGTCGTGTCTTCGGGCGCGGTGGCGGCGGGGCTTGCCGACCTTGGGCTCGACGCGATGCCGACGGCGATCGTGCAAAAGCAGGCTGCGGCGGCGGTGGGGCAGTCGAGGCTGGTGGGTGCGTGGGCGCGAGCGTTCGAGCCGTTCGGCGTGAGCGTCGCGCAGGTCCTGCTCACGGCCGACGATCTGGATCACCGAAGCCGGTTCCTAAACGCGCGGCGGACGCTCGAGACCTTGCTGGATGCGGGCGTCGTGCCGATCGTGAACGAGAACGACTCGGTTGCGTTCGACGAGATCCGCTTCGGGGACAACGACAGGTTGAGCGCGCTCGTGGCGGGGCTGCTCGACGCGGATCTGTTGTTGCTGCTGTCGGTGGTCGAGGGCGTGCTGGATGCATCGGGCGCGGTGGTCCCTGAACTGGCCGACCCTGGTGAGGCTCGTGGGTACGTGCGCGACGAGCGGTCGGCGACGGGTATCGGGGGCATGGTCACGAAGCTCGATGCTGCGTCGGTCGCGTCGTCGGCGGGTGCGGAGACGGTGATCGCGTTCGGCGCTCGGCGGGGCGTTGTTGCTTCGGTGCTCGCCGGAGATCGGATCGGCACCCGGATCCCGGCCGCGGTGGGGATGAGCGCGAAGAAGCGTTGGATTGCGTCGGCGGCGAGGCCTCGCGGCACGGTCGTCGTCGATGGCGGTGCGGCCTCCGCGCTCGCGGCCGGCGCGAGCCTGCTGCCGGCGGGCATCGCGCGAGTCGAGGGCGACTTCCGCGCGGGCGACCTGGTGTCTGTGGTCGGTTCCGATGGAGCCGAGATCGCCCGGGGTCTGGCGGGCTACTCAAGTGTTGATGCGAGAGTAATCGCCGGGAAGAAGTCGGGCGAGATCGCTCAGACGCTCGGCTACATCTACGCTGAAGAGATGATCCACCGCAACGACATGCACGTCTTCGAGACATCCGGGGCCGGCGATGAGTGAAGTCGCACAAGCGGCCGCCCGCTGCAAGGAAGCATCCCGCGTGCTCGCGTTCCTTGACAGCGAGACGAAGGACGCCGTGCTGCGCGCACTCGCGGGGTCGATCCGCGCGGGCATGCCGAACATCTTGGAAGCGAACGCGACCGACCTTGCAGACGCGAACGAGGCGGGCATCGGCGATGCCAAGCTGCGACGGCTGGAGCTGAGCGAGTCGTCGCTCGAGCAGATGGCGGCCGGCCTTGAACAGATCGCCGCGATGCCCGACCCCATCGGCACTGCGACGCGGGACGAGCCCGTGCCGAGCGGCTTGCGTGTACGAAAGGTTCGCACCCCGCTGGGCGTGGTCGCGATGATCTACGAGGCGAGGCCCGGCGTGACGGTCGACGCGTTCGCGCTCTGCTTCAAGTCGGGCAACGCGTGTCTGCTCAAGTCGGGCAAGGAAGCCGCGGCGTCGAACGCGGCGCTGTGGGGCCTTGCGCAGGACGCTCTCCGCGAGCACGGCTGCCCGGCGTCGGCGATCGAGCTGGTCGTGACCAGCGATCGCGAGAAGCTCAAGCAGATGCTGACGTTCACCGAGGCGATCGATCTGGTGATCCCGCGCGGCGGCGAGGCGCTGATCCGGTTCGTGCACGAGAACGCGCGCATCCCCACGATCCAGCACTTCCAGGGCGTGTGCCACGTGTATGTCGACGCGTCGGCCGACCTCGACAAGGCGATCGAGATCGTGGCCACCGGCAAGACCAGCGCGCCCGCGACGTGCAACACGACCGAGTGTGTGCTGGTGCACGAGGCGGTTGCGGCAGCGTTTGTGCCGAGGCTGGCCGAGCGGGCGGCACGAGACGGCTTCGAAATCCGTGCCGAGCCTCGCTTTGCTAGCTTCGCCAATGGCGTGGAATCTGTTGTACAGGCCTCGGCCGATGACTTCGGTCACGAGTTTCTCGACCTCATTCTGGCCGCAAAGGTCGTCGGATCTCTGGAGGATGCCGTCGACCACATCGCCCGCCACGGCAGCGACCACACCGAGGCGATCGTCGCCGAAGATGTTTGTGTGCAGCGAGAATTCACGAAGCGCGTCACGAGCTCGTGCGTGCTGGTGAACGCATCGACGCGGTTCAACGACGGCTTCCAGCTCGGTCTCGGCGCAGAGATCGGTATCTCGACGAGCCGGTTCCATGCGTACGGGCCTATGGGGCTTGAGGAGCTCACGACGCAGCGGTTTGTTGTTGAAGGATCGGGCCAGACCAGATGATGCATCGTGGCGGCTATGCTCGGTTCGCCGGGCGGGTAGCTCAGTTGGCTAGAGCAACCGCCTTACACGCGGTAGGTCCGGGGTTCGAGTCCCCGCCCGCCCATTGCATGCGCCCGGTGCCGAGGACAGCCCGTTGAACCCGCTCGACGCGGGCTACGCGCTCGCTGCGGCGGCCGCTGCGCCGATCCTTTTGCGGAAGCGGCGCGGCGGGTGGGACGAAAGGCTGGGGTCTGTCAGCGAGATCAAGCCCAGCCGCGATCGGCCCAGGGTGATGCTGCACGCGGTGAGCGTGGGCGAGACCAACGCGCTGCGGACGCTCGTGCCGCTGCTCACGGAGCACGCCGATGTGATGGTCACCGCGACAACCGATACCGGCATCGCCCGCGCGCGCGATCTCTTCGGCGGAGTTGCGACGGTTGCTCGTTTCCCGCTCGACTTCTCGTGGAGCGTTGACCGGTTTCTGCGTCGCGTTCGGCCCGATGTGGTTGGCATGGTGGAGCTGGAGCTGTGGCCAAACTTTCTGTCGGCGTGCGAGCGTGCGGGCATCCCGACTGCGGTGATCAACGGCAGGCTGAGCGAGCGGTCGTTCCGCGGGTATGCGCGGCTGAAGCCGGTGATCGGCGGCATGTTTGGCTCGCTGGCGTGCGCGTGCGTGCAGGATGACAGCTACGCCGAGCGGTTCCGGGCGATGGGTGTGCGCCGCGTCGAGGTCAGCGGCTCGATGAAGTGGGACGCGGCCAACCTCGAGCCGGTCGGCGAGGCGACCGAAGAACTCGCGGCGGCGATGGGCATCGATCGGAGCAAGCCGCTGATCGTTGCGGGCAGCACGGGGCCGGATGAGGAGAAGCTGCTCCGCAAGGCCTGCCCGCCGGGCGTGCAGCTCCTGTGCGCTCCGCGAAAGCCTGAACGCTTCGACGGCGCGGCTCTGGATCTCGAGCCCTGCGTGAGGCGGTCGCGCCCGGACGCCCGGCCGCGGGGCGCGAGGCGCTTTCTTCTCGATACGATCGGCGAGCTCCGGGCGGCGTACGAGCTGGCGGATGTGGTCGTGATGGGGCGGAGCTTCGGCGACCTGTTCGGATCGGACCCGATCGAGCCGATTGCGCTCGGCCGGGCGACGCTGATCGGGCCGAGGGTGAGCGACTTCGAGGCGGTCGTCGAAGCGTTCGACGCGGCGGGTGGGATCATCCGCACCGATCGCGATCGGCTGGCGGATGATCTCGCCCGGCTTGTGCGGGATGAAGGTGAGCGGGAGCGTCTTGCATCCCGAGGGCGGGCGTGCGTCGAAGCCCATCGCGGTGCGAGCCGGATGCACGCGGTCGTGCTCTTGGGTCTCGTCAAGCTGCGTCGGCGGAGCCGGCGCGACTAGCATGAACGCTGGTGCCCATTCAGGGGCTCCGGAGGGGTGTAGCTCAGTTGGTAGAGCATCGGACTTTTAATCCGCTGGTCCGGGGTTCGAGTCCCCGCACCCCTATTTCACTTGACGGTCGGCCGTGATCAGCAGCCGGCGCCGTAGTTCAGAACCCATGCGTTGAAGTCGCCGGGCGTGCAGACGCCGTCGCCGTTCTGATCGCAGATGGCCGAGCCTCGATGAAACGCGATCAGCCACGCGTTGAAATCGCCGGGCGTGACGGCTCCGTCGAAGTTGATATCCGGCGGACAGGTCGGCGTCAGAGCGATGAACACCTCGTCGTCGTCGAGATTCACCCAGCCGATGGCCTGGCCCCAGGCCCAGCCGCGGAGACGGAGCGCGTCGTAGTCGATCCGTGCAGCCGGGACCTCGTCGTTGGCCAGCGGGCCGACGTTGATCCAGCCCGCGCTCTCGATCCACGCGAACCCTTCGAGCCGGCCGTCAGAGAGCACGTTGACACCGAAGTCTTCGCCCACGGTGTTGCCGTAGGCCTCGCCGTTGGCGGGGCCGCGCCCGAAGCTGACCCAGCCGAAGCCCTCGCTCCAGGCGAAGCCGCGCATGTGCGTGACGAAGACGGCCACGCCCGCGTCGGGATCCTCAGAATCGGGTCGAAGATTCAGCAGCCCTGCTGACTCGGTCCAGGCGAAGCGGTCAGACGAAGACGGGACCAGCGTCTGCCCGTCGGCAGGGCTCGTCGCGAACCCGACAGCGATGCCCGCGAGTGCCGCGGTGACCGATCGGTTCATCACTCGCCGTTCAATCGGTAGAAAACAATGACCCGCGCCGGCAGCTGCGGCGGCGTGCAGTTCGGCGAGGTCTCGGTGCGCCACCCGATCGTGCACCGCTGCTCAAACGCGATGTCGAGCGTGTGTGCCGTCGTTCCATCGGGGGTGGTGGCGAGCGTCTGGATGCCCGTGATCGGGTCATCGCCGGCGGCGTACACCGTCGCGCCGTCGATCTGGATGGAAAACTCGTCCGGATCGCTGCGCGCGAAGCACGGGCTCTCGGACCGCTGCCAGACGTACACGACGCGGTGCAGCACGCCCTGGCCCTCGAGCACGATCTCGTCTTCGATCGACGCGACCGAGGCCACGCGCCACGCTTGAGCCGGGGCCGCCGAGCTCTGCACCGCTGCGAGGACATCGGCGCAGGGGTAGCCGCGGCCCTTGGCGTGGCGGGCGGCGCGAGTCAGCTGGATCCGCCCGATGGACCGATCG
>JBCBMF010000028.1:0-21667 GCA_039822905.1 Planctomycetota bacterium | reverse complement strand
CTCGCTGTTGGCCCAGGCGGCGTAGCGGCGGCGCACGTTGCGGTCCCAGGCCCAGGCGGCGATGGTGCAGGCGGGCAGTGTCAGCATGGCCAGAATGCCCAAAAGCTGCGACGTCGGCGCGAGTTTCAGCCCCTTGGGGTTCAACGCGTGGACGACGAGGGTGATGGCGAGCAGCGTCGTCGCGAGGGCCACAAAGGCGATGACGACACGGCGGATCTGGGCGATGGTCGAAAGCGGGTACTGCACGAAACGACTTCCTTGTCAGTGCGGGGCGCTGCAGAGCAGTCTAAACACTGAGTCGGATCGGGGAAAACCGACTCAGTGCTGTGTGGACGGTTTGTGCAGCAATCGGTGAAAACGCCTCTCACCCGGTCTCCTGCGATGGGTCAAAGTTCACTCAGAGCACGCGGCGCCGGTGGACTAGTCTCTTTGATTACAGATATATCGTCATCAGCGGGGCTGTGCCACCACCGCCTGTCAAGATTTGCCGCCCGAGCGGCCCGGCCCGCGGTGCCCGGGGCGATGGTGGCGGAGCGTCCCGTCGGCTATGGTGCGAGCCTTGCGACCAGCGCGTGTTCAGCCGGAGTCCCTCGTGCGGGCGGCCCGCGCCGCGGCGATCGCGTCGGTGTGCGGGCTCGCGGTGGGCGCATCGAGCGCGGTACGCGCCCAGGTGGTGCCGGGCCAGGACACCTTCGAGGCGGTCGAGCCCGAGCGGCAGCCCGGGCCCTTCGACGGCCGGGCGATCCGCGATCTCGAGATCCTGACCGCGCGGCCGGGCTCGGACAGCTTCACCGAGCCCACGCAGCGCGATCTTCAGTTTGTCCTGAACCAGCTCCGGACGGGCAAGGGCTCGCGCGAATACGACGAGCGGGTGCTGGCCGAGGACATCGCGCGGCTCAGCCGCACGGGCCGGTTCGGCGCGGTCGAGCAGGAGATCACCGAGCACGCGAACGGCTCGATCACAGTCCGGCTGCTGATCCGCGAGCAGCCGGTGATCCGCGATGTGCAAGTCACGGGCAACCGGCGGCTGGGCAGCGCGCGGCTGGCCGAGGCGATCGAGTTCCTGCCCGGCACGCCGGTGGACCGGTTCGAGCTCGACCGCGCGGCGCGGAGGCTCGAAGAGATCTACCGCGAGCGCGGGTTCTATCTCGCAGAGGTGACGGTCAACACCGAGGTCCTCGACGAGACCGGCGTGATCCTGTTCGAGGTGCGCGAGGGCACGCGGGTGCGGATCACGGGCATCCGGTTCGACGGGAACGAGGCGTTCCGCGACAGCGAGCTACGCGACGAGATCGAGACGCACAAGGCCGGGTTTTTCCGGCGGGGGCGGCTCGACCGCGAGACGCTGGCGGCCGACGCGCGGGCGGTCGCGCGGTACATGCAGGACCGGGGCTACCTCGATGCGCGGGTCGACACGTTCGTGCAGCCGAGCCCCAACGGTCGCGAGGCGATTGTGACGTACTTTGTCGAGGAGGGCCCGCTGTACACGCTGCGCGATGTGGTGGTCAGCCACGCCGACGCGGGTCAGGCGGGCCCGGTGCTGGCGGCCGAGCAGGTCGTGGGTCTGATCCGCATGAAGCCCGGCGACACGTACAGCGTGAACAAGGTGCAGGCCGCGGTGCGGACGGTGACCGACGCGTACGGGAAGATGGGCTACGCGGACGTGCGCGTCGAGCGCCGCGAGCTGCGCGACACGACCAAGCCCGAGGTTGATCTGCTCTTGCTCGTGCGCGAGGGCGCGCGGTACCGCACGGGGCTCGTGCAGATCGCGGGCAACACGCTGACGAACCACGCCGTGGTGCGCAACGAGCTGCGCATCAGGCCCGATCGGCCGCTGGACGTTCCCGCCGTGCGCGAGTCGGAGCGGATCCTGCAATCGACGCGGCTGTTCGAGCCCCAGACCAGCCCGCCGAGGGCGGTGATCCAGCAGCCCGACCCTGCGCGGCCCACGCACCGCGATGTCTTGGTCGAGGTCACCGAAACCAACACGGGCCTGCTGTCCTTGGGCGCGGGCGTCGGCTCGGACGCGGGCGTGACCGGCCGGCTGAGCTACGAGCAGCGGAACTTCGACATCACCGACTGGCCAAACTCGTTCGGCGACCTGTTCAGCGGTCGCAGCCTGCGCGGCGGCGGCCAGACGCTGCGCATCTCGGCCCAGCCCGGGCAGATCCGCGAGGACTACCAGCTCAGCCTGTCCGACCCGTCGCTGAACGACTCGTTCATCGGCGGCTCGATCGGCGCGAGCTTCGCGCGGCGGCGCTTCAACGAGTTCAACGAGAACCGCACAACGCTCGGCGCGGGGCTCAATCGCCGCTTCGGCGACCGGTGGACCGCGTCGCTCAACGGCCAGTGGCAGAGCGTCCGGCTGTTCGACCTCGAGCCCCAGAGCACGACTGAGGCGTTCGAGTTCGAGGGGACCGACCAGCTGACGCGCATCGGCGCGGGCATCCGACGGACGACCGTGCCGCCGGCCGAGCGCTTCAGGCCTACGCGCGGCTCGATCACCGGCATCAGCGTCGAGCAGGTCGGCGCGCTCGGCGGCGACTTCGACTTTACGAAGCTCAACCTCGAGCACAGCGTCTTTCTGTCGGTGTACGAGAGCTTCGCCGGCGCGAAGACCGTGCTCCGGCTGCGCGGCGAGGTCCAGTGGATCCCGCAGGGCCAGAGCGGCGTGCCGCTGTACGAGCGGTTCTATCTCGGCGGCCAGAGCTTCCGCGGGTTCGACTTCCGGACGATCTCGCCCAAGGGCGTGCGCGCGGACAACGGCGAGCCGGGCGACCCGGTGGGCGGCATCTTCAGCGCGTTCGCCGGGGCCGAGATCCAGCAGCCGATCTTCACCGAGGACCTGGCGATCGCGGTGTTCGTCGACTCGGGCACGGTCGAGCGCGAGTTCGCGGTCAACACCTGGCGGGTGAGCGCGGGCGTGGGCCTGCGGCTGTACGTGCAGCAGCTCAGCCCCGCGCCGCTGGCGTTCGACTTCGGCTTCCCGATCGTCAGCGAGGAGCTCGACGAGGACCGGCTGTTCACGTTCTCGGTGGATCTGCCGTTGTAGTTCGATCGGTGATTGGTGTCAGACGAGCCCTTCGCGCGAGCGAGAGGTTGTGGTGCCCTGGTCCCCTCGCTCGCGCGAGGGGCTCGTTGTTGGTGACCGGCAACCTTGGGGGTGGGTCGGGCGTAGACTCGGCGGTCCGAGAATCACCGATGGAGCGACTGATGGCGATGCAGAAACGGAACGGGCTTCTCGCTGGTGCGGCGCTGGGCGTGGCGGGCGTCTTGGGCGTCGGCATCGGCCTCGGTGCGGGCGTGGCGTACCAGTCGGCCGAGGCGACCGCGGTGGCCGTGGTCGACATCGACGGCGTGAGCGCCGAGCTCGAAGAGTTCAAGGCGCGGGTGGCGGACATCAACGTCAAGCGCGAGGCGCGGCTCGGCGAGCTGCGCGCGATCACCGACCGCATCGCCGAGATCAACGTCGAGCTCGAATCGCTGACCGAGGCCGACCAGGCCCGCGGCATCGAGCTGTCGATCGAGGGCGGTGCGCTCCAGAACGATCTGCAGTTCAAGCAGGGCGCGTTCCAGCAGGAGGCCGACCTGCTGCAGGCGGCGCTGACGCGCGAGCTGTACGGCAAGATCACCGAGGCCGTCACCCGCATCGCCGAGCGCGACGGCTACGACATCGTGCTGTTCGACGACAAGTCGATCTCGCTGAACGACCCGGCGGCCGCGAGCTTCGCGGGCTCGGTCGAGGCGATCAAGTCGAAGAAGGTCCTGTACGCGTCGGACGTGGTCGACCTCACCAACTCCGTGCTCGCGCTGATGAACAACGAGTACGCGGCGGGCGGCTGAGCGTGACCACACCCAATGCCGAAGGCTTCTCGATTACCACGGGCGAGCTCGCGGGGATGCTCGGTGCGCAGCTGACCGGCGCGGCCGACGTCCGGCTTGCGGGCATCGAGACGCTCGACGACGCCGGCGCGAGCGACCTGAGCTTTGTGCGCTCGTCGAAGTACGCGGCGGGCGCATCGAAGAGCAACGCGGGCGCGTTTCTCGTGACTGAGGGCGTCGAGCTGCCGGGTGATGTGATCGCGCCGGTGCTTGTTGTTGATGACGCTGAGCGTGCGTTGATTGCCATTCTGTCGACGGTGCGTGCGCACCGGTTCGGGCCGTCGGCGTCGGGCGTGCACGCAACCGCGGTGATCGACGAGCGCGCGGAGCTGCACGAGTCGGTCGTCGTCGGCGCGAACGCGGTGATCGAGCACGCCGTGAAGATCGGCGCGGGGAGCAACGTGGGTCACGGCGCGGTGATCCGCTGCGGCACGACCATCGGCGAGCGCTGCTCGATCGGGCCGAACGCGACGATCGGGCACGAGGGCTTCGGGTACATCGTGGATGAGTCGACGGGCAAGCGGTCGCACCTGCCGCACGTCGGCGGTGTGACGATCGGCGATGATGTGGATGTCGGCGCCAGCGCGTGCATCGATCGCGGCAAGCTCCGTGACACGTTGATCGGCAACGGGTGCAAGATCGACAACCTCGTTCAGATTGCGCACAACTGCGAGCTGGGCGAGCACGTGGTGGTGTGCGGCCAGGCGGCGCTGGCGGGCAGCGTGAAGATCGGCGACCGCGCGGTGCTTGCGGGTCAGGTGGGCGTGGCCGACAACGTGTCCATCATCGCCGACGCGACTGTCATGGCGCAGGCCGGCGTAACGCGCGACATCACCGAGCCGGGCGGCCTGTACTTCGGCACACCGGCGCGGCCTCGGGCCGAGATGGCGCGCGAGATCGCGGCCGTCCGCCGGCTCGCACGACGCGTGAAAGAGCGGCGCGACTCGTGAAGCGTCGTACGCTCAACGCCGAGGTGAGAGTTGAGGCGGGGGTGGGCGGACGCGGCCTGTTCACCGAGGTCGAGTCGGTGCTCACGATCCGGCCCGGCGACGACGGCATCACCTTCCGCGTCGGCGGCGTGCGCATCCCCGCGACCATCGAGCATCTCAGCGCCGAACCGGTGGTGCAGGCGTTCGCGCAGATGCCGCCGCGGCACACGGTGCTCGCGAAGGACGGCGCGCGGGTCATCACAACCGAGCACGTGCTCGCGGCCTTGGTCGGCTTGGGCGTGACCGATGCCGAGCTCGTGATCGAGGGCGGAGAGGAAGTCCCGATCGACGACGGCTCGGCGGCCGCGTTTGTTCGCGCGATGCAGAGCGTTGGCTTGACCGAACTCGGCGATGCCGAGCCCTTAGTGATCACCGAGGTGATCACGGTCGAGGACGGCAGCGGGGGCATGATCGTGGCTGAGCCTTGCGATGGGCCCGCGGCGGTGCCCGATTACTCGTACTTGCTCGATTACGGGGAAGCCGCGCCGCTCGACAAGCAGACGGCGAGCTGGTCGGGTGACGCCGGCGTGTTCGCGAGCCAGGTTGCGCCGGCGCGGACGTTCTCGTTCGCGGCCGAGGTCGAGCAGATGCGCGCGCTGGGGCTGTTCACGAGCTTCACGCCCGCCGACCTGCTGGTGCTGGACGCGAAGGGCGAGCCAATCGAGAACGAGCTGCGGTTCGCCGACGAGCCGGCGCGGCACAAGCTGCTGGATCTTATTGGGGATCTCGCACTGGTTGGCCAACCGATCGCCGGTCGCATCGCGGCGTACCGGTCGGGGCACGCGCTGAATCACGAGATGGCGCGGCGGCTTGCTTCGGCAAGGTAATCCAATGACCGGTGGCAGAGGCTTCCGGCCTCCGGACCTTGCGGGCTTGACGAACGCTGGGCTACGGAGGCTGGAAGCCTCCGCCACCAAGAGATCAGAGCGTTTCAACAATCGCGAACACCGCGACGCCGGCTGCGGCGAGAGCACCGAGGATCGCGCCGGCGAGAAGCAGCTTGCGGTTGGGGGCGCTCACGCCGCAGTACCACTTCGTGTCGGTGTAGATCGTCAGCAGCAGCCAGCCGCCGGCGAGCTGGAGGGTGAACAGGCCTGTGAGGGTGACGGCCTTGACCGTGCTCGACCAGGCGAAGCCGCCGGCGATCATGCCGAGCCAGCTGAAGACGACGGCCGAGACGAGCATGGCGAGCAGCAGCCGGCCGGGCGGGGCGCTCTGGATGAGCACGGCGTCGGGGTCGATGGGCGTGTGGCACTGCGGGCAGTCGGGGCGTCGCTGGTTGATCAGGTCGAACTTGCAATTGGGGCAGAGCGCCGAGGTGTTGCGCAGGGTGCGGACGATGTGGGACTTGTGGTAGGGGCTGCCGAAGCCGGCGCGCCAGCCGGCCATGGCGGCGAAGTCGGGGTTGGCCTTGCCGTACTTCTTCTTGGTTGATAGCGACGCCGGCTTTGCGTTTGGTTTGGCGAGCGGCTTCGGCTCTAGGGCACGAGCTTGACGCGTCGCACGTTTCGTGGGCATGTCTTGAGGAGCCTGATCTCTGCCCCGGCCCGCAGGAGCCTGTCGGCCGCGAACCGGGAGGCGCTGTCCGGGATCCTGACTGTCAGCGTGCCGCGCTTGACCGAGACGATCGTCGACCGGTCGGCGAGTTCCTTTGGCATCACCGCGTTCCACGCCTCGGCGGCCGGGCCGATCGTCTGGTCGCGGAGCTTGAGTTCGCGTCGGATGCTCTCGAGGCTCGCGCCGATCGGCGTTGCCTTGTCGGTCCATGTCCGGCGCGCTCGGAGCTTGTCGATCCGCGCGCTGGCCGGCGTCCGCGCGTCGCGCACGGCTCGACGATCGAGCGTCATCTCGGAACTCCTCGTGATTCACTCTCGCCCCGCACACACGCGGCTGACTGCCGCGGTGCCAACTGTAGCGAGAAGGCGTCGATGTTTCTAAGCCCTTGCGGCGCACATGAATAAGAAAGTGGGGACGTTGGGCGGACATGGGTGTGACAGCGGTCCGAAAACCAACGCCGCCCGGCGCGGGGCCGGGCGGGCGTGTGTGTGTACAGTTGTTGGGCCAACGTGTTTAGCGCTTCGAGAACTGGAAACGCTTGCGGGCGCCGGGCTGTCCGGGCTTCTGCCGCTCGACGCGTCGCGAGTCCACGGTGAGGTAGCCGTGCTCGCGGAGCGGCTCTTCGAGCGTTGGGTCGTAATCGCGAAGCGCACGGGCGATGCCGAGGCGGACGGCCTGGGCCTGGCCCGTGTGACCGCCGCCGTGGACGCGGACGACGATGTCCATCTTGCCCAGTGTGTCGGTCGCGCGGAGCGGGGCGAGCACGTCGGCCCGGTCCTGCGGCTCGCTGAAGTAGGTCTCGACGTCCTTGAAGAGCTTGCGGGTCTTCTGGAACCTGACGGTGCCTTCGCCGCCACTAGACGGATCGGCGACCTTCATGCGGACGCGGGCGACGGCGTTCTTGCGTCGGCCCACGGCCCACCACCAGCCGTGCTTGTCGGCGGGGACGGCCTCTCGGAGCTGGCGCTGCTGCTGCTGCTGGGCCTCGCCGCCGAGCAGGACCTCGCCGAAGTTGTCGCCCTCGCCGCCTGTGACAGCGGGCGGGCCGCCGGCGGAGAGGTCGAGACCGCCGGTCGCGGTCGTCTCGGGCGTGCCACTGGTCGGGGCGGGAGTGTTCTGGTCTTCGCTCATGCGTTCTCTCGTGGTTTCGCTGGCGTGTTCGGTCGTTCGTTTGGGCGTTCAGTGATGTCTGCGTGTGCTTGTGATTACCGCTTCATCGGCTGCGGCTGGTTGCTCGTGTGCGGGTGCTCATCGCCCGGGTAGACCTTGAGCTTCTTGATCATGACCCGGCCCAGGCGGCTCTTGGGGAGCATCCGGCGGACGGCGTCCTCGATCAGCTTTTCTGGTCTCTGGTCGCGGACCGAGCCAAAGGTCTCGGCCTTCAGCCCGCCCGGGTAGCCCGTGTAGCGGGTCTTGAGCTTCTGGGTCGCCTTGTTGCCGGTGAGGGTGACCTTGCTGGCGTTGGTGACCACGACGTAGTCGCCGGTGTCGACGTGGGGGGTGTACTCGGGGCGGTGCTTGCCCATGAGCACGACGGCGATGTCGGCCGCGAGCCGCCCGAGGGGGACATCGGTCGCGTCGACGTGCTGCCAGCTGCGCTGGATCTGGTTGGGCTTGGCGACGTAGGTCTCGCGGCGGCGGCCGGCGTTGTGGATCTCGCTGCGTGTCGGCATGGCACGGTCCTCGGCGTCTCGGGCAGGCAACTCAATCAGCAGAGCAGCCGGCCGCGGTCGTTCGTCTCGCCGCCTACCGGGCGGGGCGGGGGGCCGAAGCTCGTAAAGAGCACATCCTGCGGGCCCCAGGGTTGGTACATCCTGCGTTCTGTGGCGAGCCGGCCCACCAGCCGTCTCGACAGAGTCGCAACGATAGGCTTCTCCTGGCCGTTCGGTCAACGCCTGCATCTATCGTCGCGGGCACTGCGGACCGATGAGAACCCGGCATGGATGACTTCACCCAACCGACTCCGGCCGAGCAGTCCCAAGAGGGCCGGCAGATGCTCCGCAGGCCCGACCCGGGCTCCCGGCGGGCGGCGACCATCACGCTGCTGCTGCTTATCCCGGCCTTAATCGTCGTGGTCGCGCTCCAGCAGCTCTCGGTCGCGGCCGGGGGCTCGCAGCTGGAGGAGACGGCGAAGGCCGAGGTCGTGCCGCCGGCGGCGGGCGACGCGTTCACGCTCGTCTCGAAGATGATGGTCAAGTTCGACGCGCTGCTGACGGACCTCTCCCAGTCGGGAGGCCAGCCGCAGCCCCAGTCAAGGGCTGTCGGCGGCGCGGACTTCATGACCAACGTCGACACGATGGCGGCGTCGCCCAGCGAGAAGCTGCGGGCCGTGATCGTCGCCGCCCAACTGGTCGGCACCGATGACATCGAGTCGCGGCTTCAAGGCACGGCCAACGCGACACTCGAAGCCACCATCGGCAGCTTCACGGGGAGCGAGGACGACGACGGCAGCGGATCCGGCCTGAGTATCGAGGCCAGCACCATGCTGCTCGATGACCTCACGACGCTCGACCGGATCTACAAGGGTCGCTCGATCAACGACGATGCGCGCGATGGCCTGATCGAGCGCCACGGCTGGTTCGGCGAGCTGGCGCTTGCGCACGGTGACGACGCCGCGCTCGAGCCCCTGGTCGGCGGCGGGGCTCTGTTGCTGACACTGCTCGCGCTCGCCGGCGGCGTGATGCTGCTCGCATTCGTGGGCGGGTTCGTCGTGCTGATCCTCGCGATCGTCTACGCGGCGACGGGCAAGCTGAAGGCACGGTTCGTGCCGCCGCTGCCGGGCGGGAGCGTGTACCTCGAGACGTTCGCCGTGTTTGTGCTCGGATTCATGCTGCTGCAGGCGGCGGGCGCGGCGCTGTCGCTGGCGATGACGCCCGAGTCGGCCGCGGTCGCGACGATGGCGATGCAGTGGCTGCTGCTGCTCACGATCGCGTGGCCGCTGGTGCGGGGCGTGCCGAGGAAGGTCTGGCGCGAGCAGATGGGTATGGTCGCGCCGCGGGGTGTGTTCAGGGAGATCGGCGCGGGCGTGGTGGGCTACATGGCGGGCGTGCCGCTGTACTTCGGCGCGGCGGCGCTCTCGATGCTGCTGATCGTGCTGCGCGAGTTCATCGTCGGCGCCGTGCAGCAGTCGCAGGGCGGCGACCCGGCGCCGGTGGTGGGCCCGAGCGGGCCGGTGAACCCGGTGTTCGAGATGGTCTCGGGCCAGGGCGTGGTGGGTTTGGTTGTGCTCGCGTCGCTGGTCGTTTTGTGGGCGCCGATCGTCGAGGAACTGGTGATGCGCGGCGCGCTGTACCGGCATCTGCGCGGCCGGCTGCACTGGATCGTGAGCGCGCTGGTCAGCGCGATGCTCTTCGGCGTGCTGCACCAGTACGACGTGCTGCTGCTGCTGCCGGTGATCACGCTGGGGCTCGTCTTTGCCGGCGTGCGCGAGTGGCGCGGGAGCATCATCGGGTGCATCACGGGCCACATGCTGCACAACGCGACGGTGTTCGGCTTGGTCGTCGCGATGCTGATCGGTTTGGGCTGAACCCGTTTTTGATGAGGCCGAAGCGCGAGCGAGGCATTCTGGCTCAGTCGCTTTCCACTTGCAAAACAGGAAAGGCATGTCTCGCTTGCGCTTCGGCCTCGTCAAGGCGTTACTGCTGCGCCGCACTCCGGGCACAGCGCATCGGCTGCCAAACCTTCGCGGGCGTAGTTGCACTTCGGGCAGCGGTTGCGGCGCAGACGCGCGGCACGCTTCGTTTCGCTCGGCAGCTGTGTGAGCGCGATCAGCCACAGCGCCGACGCGGTCGCGTAGACCGCATCGCCAACGAGACCGAGAGCGTTGATGTGCCTTTGGTGGTTGCTGGGCGCGTTGAACGTGATGCCGGTGAGGTCCGGGAAGTACTCCGGCGCGGTCTCTGCGGGCAGCGCGCGGAGGAACGCCGCGATCTCGTCCTTGCTCGCGGCGCAGGGGCCGTGCTGGTTCACGTCGATGATGAACCGCTCGTGGGACCAGCCGATCGAGCGCGTCAAGAGGCCCGTGCCGCCCGAGCCTGGG
Source organism: Planctomycetota bacterium (assembly GCA_039822905.1). GTDB lineage: Bacteria > Planctomycetota > Phycisphaerae > Phycisphaerales > UBA1924 > JANQQZ01. The sequence continues at coordinate 11,200 of JBCBMF010000028.1, read as the reverse complement.
AAGCTGTGCAGATCGGCGCACGGCGCGACGGTGCCGTCGAGGATGTCGGCCTCGAGCTGCGGGTCGGTCAGGTAGAGCTCGTTCATGTTGTGCGCAACGAGCGCGCCGTCGTCGGCTTCGAAGATGACGACGTGGTCGAACACATAACTGGTCTTTCGCGTTGACCCCATGAACGCGCCGGGGACGGCGGCGACCACGCCCAGCGACCGGGTCGGCAGGCTGGCTGCGACGATCAGGGGCGGCGCGACGACGACCGCCGTGAGCGTGGCAAAGGCCGCAGGGTGTCCGAGCCGGCGAAGCACGTGCGACGATACGGGGCGTCAGGCGGCTCAGTTTCCGCCGCACTCGGGGCAGGGCGCATCGGCGGCGAGCCCGGTGCGGTCGTAGCTGCACGCGGCACAGGCGTTGCGCATCCGGCGGCGCTGGGCGGGGGTGATGCGTTTCCAGATGGGCCAGGCGGGGACGGCGAGGGCCGAGCGAACGAAGGCGGCGAGCGTGACGAGGAAGAGCAGGTCGTGGGCGGCGGCGCGGTAGCTGATCGTCGTTTCCACGTTTGGAGGCCGGATGATCTGTGCTTGCACACCGGCTTCGATCGCGATTGCTCGATCGAGGAGCGGAGTGGTGCTGTTTACCTTCAGCAGCGAGACATCGGTCACACGTCGGTAGACGACGGGTGCGAGCAGGCCAAAGTCCTCGGTGTGAAACCGAGTCTCGAGTCCCGCGGCAGCTTTCATCCCGTCTGGCAGGTTCCAGAGCATGGTGGCGAGAGACTCATCTGTGTGCAGCACGCCTTCGCGTTCGTACACGACCCCCTGCCACGGCGAGAAGTACGAAGCGGGGGCGTATCGCCCGGTTGTCATCGAAAGATCGAGCTTGCCTTTGGCGAGGCAGAGCACCGGCCGATGCGCGATGTGATCGACGTTGATGTATGTGTTGCCGCGGTCGACCGGCGGGATCGACCACGCGAGGAGCCAGCCGGCGAGGGCGACGGCGAGCGTGCCGAACGCGGCGGGGGTGGCGAGAGAGCGGGTCACGGTTGTGTAGACGGGCGGGGCGGGTGTTGGTTCGCGCGGGAGTCTGGTTTCGACGAGCCCGAAGCGCGAGCGAGGGAATGCGGAGTCAAACCCTCGCTCGCGCTTCGGGCTCGTCAAGATGCAACAGTCCTATCACGCTAGGGTGACAGTCGCACTTCAAGGGTTCTAGCTATTCTCGTTCACACGCCTCTGGAATGCCGCCCGCTTGTCAGCAATCCGCGCGTTCTCAGCCTCGTCTGATGCTGAAATCATGCGGTGCATCGCATTCATGTCGCCGCGTGCGCACAGCTCTACCTCTGCGCGATCTGCTTGTCTGAGGTGTCGCCCGAACGCGCGCACGTGCCTTTCTTCTGTGATGGGATCTGGAAATTTAGCTACTTCGAGGAATCGTTCAACCACTCGCTCTTCAAGTGGTGTGAGCCCGATTTCTCGCATCACCCGCTGACGCCGCTTGCTGTTACCCCAGAGGACCGCGATGACGAGACCTATGACCAGTAGCACGACGATCATGATCCAAACCATCGCGGGTTGCTCCGAGCTTAGATTTAAGCGACCACCTCAGTCATCTAGCGAGCATGATTTCTCGTTCGCTATTGCGCTACTGCAAGTTCACCGGCATCACCACATACACAAAGTCACTCCCCGCCTTGAGCAGGCCGGGCTTGGAGCTGCTCTTGAGCTCCATGATGACCTCGGTCTCGGGCACGACTCTCAGTGCCTCGGCGATGAACTGGGGGTTGAAGCCGATCTCGACGTCGTCGCCGTCGTAGGCGGGCAGGTCGACGTTGATCGTGGCCTCGCCCACCTCGGGCGCTCGGCTGGCGAGTTCGAGCTGGCGGGTGCCGGCGTTGAAGGTCATGCGCACGCCGCGGGACTCTTCGTTGGTGAGCAGGGCCGCCCGCTTGACGGCGGAGCCCAATACGTCCTTGTCGAACGTCGCCTTCTTGTCCTGGTCCTTGGGGATGACATCCTCGTAGGGCGGGAAGGTTCCTTCGACGAGGCTCGACGCGAGCGTGGCTCGCGCGCCGGTGCCGTCGGCGGCGGTGGGGCCGATGGCGAAGACGGCCTGCGTGTCGGTCACGGCGACGGCGATGTCTTCCTCGGGGTCGCCGGCGAGCTTCTGGAGCAGACCCAGCGCCTTGCTCGGGACGATGCAGCTGGCGGGCTTGTCGGACTTGTCCGCGCCGGGCAGCGATGATTTGCAGAGTGCGAGGCGCCGGCCGTCGGTGGCGACCATCTCGAGGTTCTTGCCGTCGCGCTTCATGAGAACGCCGTTGATGGCGTAGCGGGTGTTCTCTCTTGCGGAGGCGAACAGCGTCTTGCGGATGAGCGTGTCGAGCGTGCCGGCGGGGGCGTTGAAGACGTCCTTGGGCTTGGGGCCGGTCTTGCCCGACGCAATGTCGGCGAAGGTCGGCAGCTCGGGGAAGTCGCTGGCGTTGTAGCCGAAGACCTGGAAGTGGGCGTCGACGCCGCGGATGTGGACGGTGGCGTCGTCGGTCTCGATGGTGAGCGTGGGCTCGTTGTCCTCGGCGCCGACGATCTGGCGGAGCTTGTCGGCGGGGACGAGCGCGGCGCCGGGGTCTTCGACAGTGACCTGAAGGATCGACAGCTTGAGCGCGACCTCGGCGTCGGTGGCCTCGAGGTGCAGCGTGCCGGCCCCGTCCTCGACGTCGGCGGTGAGGCGGATGCAGGCGAGCTGGGGCTTGGGGGAGCGTGCGTTGACGACGCCTGCGACGACGTTGACGGCATCGAGGAGTGCATCGCGATCGCAGACGACCTTCATGGGAGGCTCCGGTTGTGGACAGAGAGGTGAATAAGCAAGCGCAAACACAGTGCTCGCCATGTATTGCCGGCCGATGGTGTATGTTCGTAGCCAGTGTATGCCGGATGGTGTGGTTGAGGGCGTCCGGGCGGCCGCTGAGCGATCGCGGATCGATTGTGGACATCCGGTGGGGGAACGGGTGCAAAGCGAGCCAGAGCCGCCGGCTTGCTTGTGGACAACTGGTGGATGGTGTGGACGGCCGGCGTGGCTCAGGGCCGTGGGCGGGTCGGTGTGCGTAAAGGTTTGCAGATGGCTTGAAGGTTGGCTCGGCACACGGCTAGGCTCTGGTGCGGGGCGGTTCATGGCGGCCCCCGTGACGCAGACACAACAGTCCGGCTTCGGCTTGGTCTCTTTCGTTGGTTTCCATCGAGGGTCCCCGGCGGGGGCCGGCGATGAAAGGGAGACCGGGCATGTCCTTTGACGCAGCGGTGCACGCGCAGGCGATCGAGCTGGATCGGATGGCTCTGGAGATGTGTGCGGCGGCCGGCAGCGGCCACCCGACGACCGCCCTGAGCCTTGGGCAGATCACGACCGTTCTCATGTTCAGCGCGATGCGCTGGAGCCCGGACTTCCCGGATTACCCCACAAGCGACCGGCTGGTGCTGAGCACGGGCCACGCGGTGCCGATCGTGTACGCGGCGAGCTGCAAGCTGGGCGTCTCCGTAGGCACCGAACCGGAGAACCGGCGCAAGCTGAGCCTGGCCGACGCCAACACCCTGCGCGAGAACGACAGCGTGCTCGACGGGCACCCGAACCCGATGGTCGGCTTCCCATTCTTCGATGCGGCGACGGGCTCGCTGGGCCAGGGCCTGAGCGTCGCGGCCGGTGTTGCCGAGGCCGCCCGGCTCGACGGCATCGACAAACGCGTGTATAGCATCGTGGGCGACGGCGAGGCGCGCGAGGGCCAGATCGCCGAGGCGCTCGATCACATCGCCGAGCGCGGGCTGACGAACGTCTTGCCGATCTTCAACTGCAACGAGTTCGGCCAGGCCGACCGCGTGAGCCACCAGCAGTCGGCCGAGATGCTCGCCAAGAAGCTCGAGGCGTACGGCTTCGATGTGCGGACGATCGACGGTCACAAGCCCGAGGCGATCAAGGGCGCGTTCGACGAGTTCGCCGAGCGCAGCACGGGCAACGGCGCACCGATGGCGGTAATCGCCAAGACGGTCAAGGGCTGGGGCGCGCCGTCGATCCAGGGCGGCGGCTGGCACGGCAAGCCGCCGAGCGGCGAGGCGTTGCAACGCGCACTCGAAGAGCTCGACCAGACCGGCATGGAGCTGACGACGAGCCTGAGCAACGCGGACATGTTCGAGATCCAGCCGCCCAACGAGGCGCCAGCGACGCACGGCGACGACGGGGAGACGCCCAGCTTCAGCGAGGCGATGCGGCAGTTCGACATGGAGAGCCTGTTCCAGACCGGCCGACTCGCGACGCGCAAGGCCTACGGCGTGGCGCTCCGCGCGCTCGGCAAGGCGACGCCCAAGGTTGTCGCGCTTGACGCCGACACGCGGAACTCGACCTTCAGCGAGATGTTCCTCAAGGACGGCGACCTGGCGCACCGGTTTATCGAGTGCAAGATCGCCGAGCAGAACATGATGTCGCTGGCGGCGGGCCTGAGCGCGGGCGGCAAGATCCCGTTCGCGTCGAGCTTCGCCAAGTTCATCACCCGGGCGTACGACCAGATCGAGATGGCGATCAACTCGGGCGCGAACCTGAAGATCGTCGGCAGCCACTCGGGCGTGACGCTCGCGGCCGACGGCCCCAGCCAGATGAGCCTGCCCGATGTCGCCTGGTTCCGCTCGTTCACGACGGTTAAGGACCACCGCGGCAACCCGGCGTGTTATGTCCTTCAGCCCAGCGACGCCTACGCGGCGTACGCGCTCACGCAGGTCATGGCCGAGTACGAGGGCGCGTGCTACATGCGGACGCTGCGGCCCGACACCGAGTTCCTGTACAGCGACGACACGGTCTTCAACCTCGGCGGATTCGAGGTCCTCACGCAGGGCCGCGACGTCGCGATCTGTGCCGCCGGCTACATGGTGCACGAGGCGAACAAGGCGATCGACCTGCTGGACGAGGCGGGCGTGAGCGCGACGCTGGTTGACCTGTACAGCCTGCCGTTCGATGAGGACAAGCTGCTCGACGTCATCGGCGACAACGGCGGGTACGTGATCACGGTCGAGGACAACTACGGCGCGGCGCTTGGGTCTGCCGTGGCCGATGCACTCGTCCGCGCGGGCGACGCCTTCCAGCTCGAGCAGCTGCACGTCAAGCGCATCCCCAAGAGCGCGAAGACGCCCGACGAGCTGCTGGACCAGGTCGGCCTGACCGCGGCGCACATCAAGCAGGCGGCGATGGAAGTGCTGCAGGTTGTCTGAGGCCTCCCGGCGCGGTCACAGGTTGGTGCTTATGGGGCTATCCGGCGGCGGAACCGCCGGACACGGCTTGGTGGCACTGGCGATGGCTGATACACTCCACTAGGAGCGGCATAGCGGTATGCCGTTGCTATCGCCCCGCATGTCGCGGGGTGTTCAAGGAGTGGGAACATGATTCGATGCGGTATCGGTGCGGCCGCGATTCTCGCGGCGTCGCTTTCACATGGTCAGTCGTTTTTCCTCGACGGCGACAGCCCCGGGACGGGCTCGCTGCTGGGGACGACGCCGCTCGTCACCGCCTTCGGCACGGTCTCGTTTGCCGGCGAGTTCCGCGACGACCCGAGTGACCCGGACTTGATCGCGGCCGGGGCGAGCGGGAACGTCTTCGACATCGACAACTCGACATCGATGGCGTCGTTTAGCTTTGATTTCGACGTCCAGTCGTTCGAGTTCATCTTCGGCGGGAACGATGGCGTGTTCGAGATCCGGGCGTTCGACATCGGCGGCAACCTCGTCGACTCGTTCACACAGCCAGACACGGACGCCGGGGCGTTCGCGGGCCCGGTCACGCTCTCGGGCGCGGGCATCCGTACGGTGACGTGGGAGGACCCCGGGTTTTCGTTCGCGCCGATCGACAACGTGACCGTGACGATCCCAGCGCCGGCGACCGCGGCGCTGATCGGTGCTGCTGGCTTGGCAGCGTCACGGCGCCGGCGATAGCCGACGAGCGGACGAACGTGCCTGACACGCGTGCAAGAGCGCCCGAAGCAATCGGGGCGGAGCCCGTTCGGCAACACCGGGCGGGCTCCGCCGAAGTCGCAGCGGGGAGAGTTGCATCTGTTTGACTCTGGGCAAAACAAAGCCCGCCCGCGGTGAGGCGGGCGGGCGAGCAATTGGCGTGCTTTGCTTTCGGCCGCGCCGGTACCGATCAGCGGCGGCGGCGGGTCGCGGCGAGTCCGCCGAGGCCGAGCAGCGCGGCCGAGGCCGGGGACGGCACGCGGAAGACCGAGACGTCGTCAACGAACAGCACCGCGGTGCTGCCGGCGGCGCCGCCGGTCGCGGCGACGAGCTGGAGCGTGACGCCGTTGGTCACATCCGGGCCCGCGAACGTGGTGAAGCTGAAGGTCTGGTACTCGCTGGTCGAGTCGAAGAAGATCGGCTGGCCGCCGAGGATCTCGGAAGCGGACGTGCCGCCGCCGGCCTGCTCGCTGAAGAACTCGGCGATAAACACGCCGCCCGCGACGAAGTCGCCCTTGGCCGAGAACGTGATGGTGATCTCGTCGCCGGGCTGGACAACGCCCTGGCCGATGAACTCCTGGCGGAGCAGCGCGGCCGAGGGGGCTGTGTTGTTGAACACGGTGCCGGCGAAGGCGCCGCTGTTCGAGTCGCCGGTGACGTTGGCGGTCGCGCCGGCCGGCAGTCCCGCGGTCCAGCCCGTAAGGTCGCCGGTCTCGAAGTCGCCGTTGATGGTCAGCTCCTGCGCAGCCGTGGTGCCGGCGGCGGCGACGATAGCGATAGCGATCATGCTCTTCATCGTGTGTCTCTCTTTCTGCGGGTACGACGCCCGCGTTTCCCTGACGGCGGGTGCACCCCACCTGTCTCTCTGAATGCAGTATGCAAAGCCGGTTCTCGGGCCTCAAGCGTTACATTCGAATGTAACAGCCGAGCGTGCTGTCCGGCATTTCAGAGAGCTTCAGGATCGCCGGGGATCTGCTAGGTCGATCGCTTGCGGGCGGCGCATATGGGGGCCGGTATCGGGAACAGCTTGGAAGCTCAGTCCGCTGCCTCGATGCGGTCGACATCGTGCCGCCGAAATTCCGATGGCTGCGCGAGCGAGCCGACGACGATCGTGAACGCGACGGGGTCGGCGCTGGCGTCCGAGGTCAGCCGGCCCTCGAGAACTCGGCCGTCCTTGAGCACAAGCCGGTGCGTGACGGCGGGTGCGCGATCGGCGTTGCGCTCGCCTTCACGCTCGCCGTCCTTCTGCGCCTCGAACGCCCGGTCCTCGGCGCGGATCCGCTGCTCGATGCGCTCCGCGTGCGTCTGGGCGTCGGTGATGCGCAGGCTGACGGGGTTAGCCCGCCAGATGACGCGGTTCTGCCACGCGCCGTAGCTGCGGCGCTTGCGCACGAAGCCGTCGCCCGACTGCCGCTTCTCGATGCTGACGGGCCGCGACCGGTCGGACCGGACGCTGTAGCTGCGGAGCATGACCCGGCCCCGCTCGGCGGCGCAGGCGAGGTCAGCCGGTGTCGCGCGGATGTCGTCGGCGTTCAGCGCGACAAACAGCGGCAGCGGCGCGCGGTCCCAGTAGTCGCGGCGGCCCTCGGCGGTCCGGTTCAGGGGCCAGAGCACGCACGAGCGCTCGAGCCGGTTGCCCACGATGCGCGCGCTGTCGCGCAGCACGGCGATGCGCTGCGGCGTGCTGGTGCCGTCGAGCACGGTGCGGCCGATCAGCCAGTGGTCGGTCTGCTGGTCGATGTGGAAGTCGTTGCCGCGGTGGTCGGCGAGCCGCGACCCGACGATGACGTGCGCGGCCGTCGTGTCCGCGTGCGGGCGGACGGGCATCTCGAACATCGGCGGCAGGTCCACGAACTCGTACGTCGTCTCGCCCTCTTGTGCGCTCGGCGGCGGGGCGTCGAGGTACCGCATCGTGCCGTCGTCGTGGCAGAGCATGTGCTCGCCGCAGGGCGCGAGCTCGTGGAACTGGCGTTGGAGGCGGTCGAGCGCGTTGCCGCGCGCGAACCGCATGCTGTCCTCGATCGCGCGGAGCCTCAGCCCGCGGTAGGCGTTGATGACGTCGCCGTTGGGCAGCACGAGGTAGTGCTCGCTGTTCTGCTCGAGGAAGGTGCGCTGCGCGCGGGCGACGCGGTCGAGCACATCGGGGCAGCTGATCGGCGGCTTGCCCGGCAGCGGTTCCGCGGCCGCGGCGCCCTCTCGATCCAGCTCGGCGATCTGTGCGCTCGAGAGGGTGACAGGGGCGTGGATGACGGTTGATGATGATCGGCCGCTGCACTGGGCGTGCGCGAATGGTGTCGCAAGCAGCGCGGAGAGACAGACGGCAACAACGGATCCGGCGGTTCGCATGATGCTCGGACGATACCGGATCCGCAGGGTCGAGATCAAGGGGCCTTTGGGCTGTTGCCGCCGCCGCGCTCGGCGGACGCGCGCGTTTGCAGCGCGAGCTTGGGCGTGCGGTCGCTGAAGTACAGGCCCCAGTGCTTCTCGACCTCGGTCGGCGACGGCCCGCCCTTCCAGTTCTCGTCGAACGCGGAGAAGTAGAAGTAGGGCAGCCCCGCCTCGTCGGCCCACGCGGTGTAGGTGCGGAAGAACAGCTCCTGCTCGCGCTCGCCGGCCGGGGCGGTGATCAGCCAGTTCTCCGGGTCCGCGTTCGGGTCGGTGCTGGTGGCCCAGCCGGTCTCGCCGTGCACGATCACGGCTTCTGGATAGAGCGTCCGCACCTCGGCGAGCTGCTCGCGCGTCCACGAAAGCGCGTTCACAAGCTCCTGCTGGTTCCACATCGCATAAGCGTGCCAGCCGATGACGTCGACCTCGTCGGCGACGGCCCGCGCCTCGGGCTTGTTCCAGAAGTTGTAATCGTCGAACGTCGTCACCGGCACTGTGGTCGCTGCCCTGGTCTGACGGATGTAGTTGATCAGAACATCTTGTCGTACGCGGTGAGCAGACCAGAACACCTGGCTCTCGTTGCCGATGTTGATCGCGTGCACGACGGAGGGAAACTCGTTGGCCAGGCGGATCGCGGTGTCGACCTCCTGCCGGTTGATCGCGGCGTTCTCCGGGATGGGCTCGCCGAAGGTGCCGTCGTCGTTGACAACGTGCTCGGAGTCGATCCACGCGCCGACCATGATCTTCATGGGGATGTCGTGCTCGACGAGCAGGCGGCAGACGGTCTCGGCGGGGCCGCGCGAGCCGTACATGCGGATGAGCGTCCAGCGCTCACTGAGCAGTTGCAGGTCTTCGAGCAGCTGGGCTTCGGTGGGCGCTTCACCGCCGGGTCCCTGGCCGTCGCGGAACGGGCCGTAGGAGATGCCGCCGGCGATCCACCCGCGGTCGATCTCGGTGACGTAGGGGCGCGGGTCGTCGACCTGCGCGGCGGCGGCGCTGGTGATCGCGGCGAATGTCAGTGCGGTGAGTGTGCGCAGCATAGGTGCTCCTGTTCGTGGAGCATCGTACGGGCGCTCAGCCGTTGCTGTTGGTGTTGGCGGTGCAGACGATCCTCAGGTGGCCCTCATCGCACGCCGCCCTCAAGGTGGTCCTCGAGGAACTCGAGCATGGCCGGGAACGTCTGCTTGCGCACGTCGGCGTCGGCTTGCCGGCGGATCGGCGTGTAGGCGTCGCCCGACAGGAAGTGGCCCGCACGCTTGTCGACAAACAGCATGGTTTCGAGCCCGGCTTCGTCTCGGGTTTCCTTGATATTCCTGGCCATGCCGCCCGAGTCCCAGGTTTCGTCGGAATCGCCGCCCACGAGGAAGACCGGCTCGTCGATGTTCTCGACCTCGATCCGCGCCGTGGCGATGCGGTCCGGGTTCGCGAGCCGGCCGGCGTCGTGCGGCGTGCGGATCGCGACCTTCTGATCGCGGTTGTACTTGCTGAACTCGGTGCCCATGCCGAGGTAGGGGACGTAGTCGAGCGGCTCGCCGCGCCACGCGAACGAGCTCGGTCGCGTGCCGTCGTTCAGACCCCAGCCCTCCCAGATCACATCGCTCGGGACGATCGCGACCACGGCGGCAAACCCGTCGATCCGGCTCGACGCGGCGAGCGCGAGTTCGGCACCTTTCGAGACGCCCCACAGGCCGACGCGGTCCGCATCGATGTCGTCGCGCGTTCGCAGAAGCTCGAGCGCGTCCTGCAGGCGATCGACCGGGATGTTCGCGAACGCCTGCGGCAGGCCCTCGATCCCGCCGGCGTAGTAGGGGAGACCGACGGCTGCGTACCCGCGCGAGGCGAACCGCGGCCCGACCGCCCGCGCCGACGAGTCGCCGCCTTCCGACCCGCCGAGAATGATGACCGCGGGCAGCCGCTCGTCGGATGCCGGCTTGAGAACGAAAGCGCCGGGGAAGTCTTCGCCGAGCGGCTCTTCGATGAGATCGTCTGTCGCAGGCGGCATCGAGAGCACGGCGTTCGCGTCTGCAACGCCGTCGGCGTCGGCGTGCAGCTCGAAGTAGACCTCGTCCCGGCTCCACGTGTCGGGGGTGGCTTCGCCGGTGTTCCGCATCGCCCAGAACAGGCCGGTCGGATCGGCGTCCCGCCACTGCGCGGCGATGGGCCTGTCTTCGGCGGGATCGATCTCGCCCTGTTCGTCGGCCGCAAACGTCGCGGCTGTCTGATAGAGCGTGTTATCGCGGCCGTACCTCCGCTTCGAGATGATCGTGGCGTGCGAGCCCGGCTCAAGGCCCGAGACCGTGATCGAGACCGGGTCACCGCGCAGCACCGCGTGCGGATTGATCGTCAGCTCCGGGTTGTTCCCAGCTGGGACGAGGCCCAGGCCGGCGACCACACCACACACGGCATGCATCATGGCGAACTCCTTCGGCGACGCGTTGCGTCCGCGGCAGCGTACCACGTACCGCGGCTGCGCGTTCGAACGCGGCATCACCCTCGGGGCATGCGGTCAGCAGCCGCTGTTGAAGTTCAGGATCCACGCGTTGAAGTCGCTGGGCAGGCACTGGCCGTCGCCGTTCTGGTCGCAGGCGGGGAGCTGGTTGTTGAAGGCGAGTACCCAGGCGTTGAAGTCGTTGGGCGCGAGCTGGCCGTCGCCGTTGGTGTCGGCGACGCAGTCGCTCGGTGTGGTGCCCTGGAACTCGAGTGCGCCGATGTCGACGATCGCAGCGATGCCGCCGGCGACACCCGTGTCTGGGGTGCCCGTGTCGTCGATAAAGCGGGTCTGGCCGAAGACGTCGGTGAAGACGAACGGTCCGACGAAGAGGTTGTTGCCGCGGTCGATGGCGGGC
>JBCBMF010000027.1:0-22175 GCA_039822905.1 Planctomycetota bacterium | reverse complement strand
GATCGCGTTTCCGCGGTCGTCGACGCGAAGCCGCTCAGCGAGGAAGGGCTGAGCCAGAATCTCGGGCGGGAGCGCCCGTGTGTCACATAGATACGAGTGATGCGAACCGAGCGGGCGGAAGCCGGCATAGCGAGCCTGCACGCCCAGGATGTCACGCTCGACCGGTTGAAGGTTCGGGAGCATCCGCGACTGCTGCACGGTCGCGGGCGAGAGCGGTGGGGGGGTCGAGCTGCCAACGTCCAGGAAGGGCCGGAGTGCTCGCCTGACGTCGCCCAGGTTGCCGCCGCGGTGCTGCTGCCACAGGTCGATGGCTGTGCCGTGGCCGTCGCCCTTCACCGCACACCACACGTAGTGACCATCGGATGCGAGACCAACGAGGATGCGATCACCGGACGGGTGATCCATGCACGTGGAGCCGCGTGAGGTCTTTCGGGCGTTGATCCCGAAGCCGAGCTCGGCCGCGATGATCCGAAGATCAACGCGTTTGAGCTGGTCGAGTTCTTGATCCCGCGAGGTCATCCCTCAATGTACCACGCACTTCGGCTAATCCGAAGCGTGTTCTGATTGAGGGCCCCGAGGAACGAGGGCCAAGGCCCGTCGATCTAGAATCTGACCAACATGAAGCCGAAACGGTTGGGTAATGCGGAATGGATCTCTCCGGCGGTGTTTCGCGAGAAATACCCGTACGAGGACGGCACGTTCTGGCTGGGCCGCGACCCAGAAACGGGCGATGCGCTCGGCTACGTCGACGACCGTCACATCATGCTTTGCAGCGGCACGCGTGCCGGCAAAGGCACGACGACTCTCATCCCGAATCTCTGCCTTTGGCCCGGTTCGGTTGTTGTCGTTGATCCCAAGGGTGAGAACGCCAGTGTCACGGCCGCGAGGCGTGGGAACGGTTCTGACTTCTGCGAGGGGATGGGCCAGAAGGTCGTCGTGATCGATCCCTTCTTGGCGTCCTCCGTCGATGATGCGTACCGCGGCTCATACAACCCGTTCGATGAGCTCGACCCCAACGATGAGGACGTGAACATCAAGGCCGGCCAGATCGCGGACGCGATCGTGGTCGAGCTCGAGGGTGTGAAAGACCCGTTCTGGCAAACCCAGGCCCGGGCGATGGTCAAGTTCATCATTTTGCACGTGCTGACCTGGCCGCTCTATGAAGGCCGCCGCAACCTCGTGACGGTTCGCGAGCTGATTAGCCGCGGCGACATCGAGGGGCTCCGTATGGCCGAGGCCGCGGGCACCGAAACGATGGCCGATGGCCACCAGATGCTCTGGGGCGCGATGGCGCACAATGAAGCCGTGAACGGCAACATCGCTGGTTTCGGCGAGCGGATGCGCCGCATCACGCTGGGCAGCGACAGCCGGCTCTTCGATTCGATGCTTACCACTGTCGACCGCGAGACCGAGTGGATCGACGCCGAGAAGATCAAGCGTTGCATGACGTCGAGCACGCTCAGGCTCTCGGAGCTGAAGTCGGACACAAACGGCGTCAGCTTGTATCTCTGTCTGCCCGAGGGCTACGTCGCCGAGCATTCGCGTTGGCTGCGGATGATGCTCACCTTGACCATTCACACCTTTGAGGCCACAGAGAAGCCGGATGGCTATCAGCACCGTTGTTTGATGGTCATCGACGAGTTTCTGGGGCTTGAACGAACAAAGGCGGTGCAACGAGCGGTGTCCTACACCGCCGGCTTTGGTCTCACGATGCTCTTTGTAGTGCAGGGTTTCACCGAGCTCGACCAGAAGTACGGCAAATCCTGGGAGAACATCGTCGGCAACTGCGGTCTCAAGATCTTCTTCGCTGTCGATGAGCCATTCGCGAGAGAGTACATCTCTAAGATGATCGGAGAGACCGAGGTCCGTGTGAGCCTCGCCGGATCAAGCCACGCTGAGGGGACAAACAACTCGACGTCCAAGTCGGTCAGCGAGAACGTCACCGAGTCGAAGCACACTGGTAGATCTGAGTCGCACACCGATTCGACGAGCTCGAGCACCTCTGAGGGGCGCACAGAGTCAACGTCGGAGAGCTTCCAGCGAAGCGTTGGAAGCTCGGACACGTCAGGTACCAGCGTCAACAAAGGTACGAGCGAGGGGGTCACGGACACGCTCACAAGCGGCACGAGTGATACACGAGGTCGATCACATACAGAAGGCCAGGGGAGCTCAGAGACCGCCGGCTGGTCGCCGAGGACACTGCTGTTCCGAGACACGGACCGATGGACACACCTGCTCCGTGAGAACGAGACCGCGAGCATGGGTACCAACCGCTCTGCGAGCGACACCACCAGCTCGTCGTCTACTCGAAACGTCTCAAAGGCACGGGCGCTGAGCCGCTCGCAGAATGAGAGCTACGGCCAGAGCGCGTCACATACTGACAACGTGTCGGAGTCGACCGGATACGGTACCAGTCTCTCGTACTCAAGCAATCGATCCGAGACGGTGGGGTCATCAGATACCGTGACGACTACAGCCGGAGAGTCGACGGCGATCTCGAGAGGCACCCAGGAAGGAACCACAGAAGGCACTCACTCGAGCGATAGCACCTCGACGTCTGAGAACGCTCAGGCCAGACGACTGATCTCTGCTGAAGATATCGGCGCGTATTTCGACCGCCCGGATGAGGGACAGGTGGGATTCGGTCTTGTCATGATCGGGGGCAAGCGTCCGACCGTCGTCGCACGGACCGCTTACTACGACGATCCGTACTTCGTATGCTGGTTCGATCCGCACCCCTCACACGCGCCGCCCCCCAAGAAGCTGGTGACGCATCGACTCGCTCTGCCGGCAGCCGAGCGCGATGTCCACGGAACGGTCGTGTACCGAAAGCAGCCCGGAGAACCGGTTGAAGCCGGCGAGGAGATTGCAGCCCTCACCGAGATTGGCTTTGACAACGCGGATCTCCCCGACGACCACAACGCGAGGCTCCTTGCGTCCCACGAGTTCAACGTGGATCACCCTTATCACGCGGAGCTCCCGGTACGTTCACCGTTCAACGGCGAATTCATGGGGCTCATCTCTCCAGATCCAGAGCGGAGCCGCTACGCCAGCGACGGCAAGCATCACAACGGCGATCACTTTGCTGAGATCAAGACGAACCGACGCGAGCTCTTGCTCGGCGGCGAGTCTCCTGATGGTTCATTTGATCGTCTCAGCCGCTACTTCGATGCGGCACGCAAACTGCATGAGGATGAACTGTTTCTCGAGCGGTCGTTGGAACGGTCCCGCCTCGAGAAGGTAAAGCGTGACGCAGAGACACTGGCCACCGCTGCTCGCGAGCGTGTCGCGGAGATCCAGTCCAATATCGATCGCCTGGAGAAAGAGACTGCGTCACGAAGGACTGCAAATGAGGAGACCCACGAGCAATTCATGAAGTGGGGGGAGCGAGGATTTATCGAAGATCATGCGGGTGTGAAGGCTGCGTGGAACTTCTTGACGTACGCGATCGTCGCAATGTGCTTCACGGTGCTGGGTGGCAGTGTGGTTTTTGCCCTGACCGAGTCGATCGGCGCTGCGGTTGGGCTCGGCATCGTTGCTATTCCAGTGTTCTTCATCTTCCTTGTCACGTTCGTGCGTAGACCGCTCTTGGCACGGCAGAGAAGAGCGGCGAAGGAGGAGTGGGACAGCAAGCCGATAGACAAACAGTGGGAATTCGCATATCAACGCCAGAATCGCGATACATCCTACTTCAACGAACGCCACGCATACGCGGAAGAGCACAAGCAAGAGATCGCGGAGCAAAAAGAACGGCTGCAACTGGCACGAGTCGATCTATCGGCGAAACAAGCGGCCGTTGACGCGGCTCGAAAAGCGATTCATCCCAACGAACGCCCTTGGCTTCGCTGACGCTCTACCGCCTGCATGCGTTGGTTCATGTCTTGGGCGATCGCCTGATACTGAGCTAGCATCGCGGCCTGGTCGTCCCTGCTCATGGAGTTGGTGTGCTGCTCACGGTCGGGGCCTTCGGCCATCTCTTGGGGTGGGCGCATGTTGTTCCGCGACCCGGTTTCGCCGACCTGCTGTGAGTTCACACCGATCGGTGGGCCGAGCCCGTCCTTCCCGGATGCTGGATCGAACGCCTGCCCAAGATTCGGCGCCTGGCTGAGTGAAGTCTGCTGGATGAAATCCGGATCGACTTCGTTCGCGGCCGAAATCGGCGGCCTGCCCTGGTCGCCAGCACTGCGATCTTGTTGAGCCTGGTGATCGTCCGGGGAGTGCGTGTCCATGCACCGATTCTATCGGGAATGGCCGCCTCGACCGCGATCATTGTCTTGTTCTCGAGACTTGGCCTGACGATCCCTGAGCCGCCGATTGAGATCTTCCGCGATCTGTTTGGGCGTGATCGTTGTCTGCTTGCCGCGAGGCTCACGGTCGTCGGCGACGTCCCGAGCTCGCTCGAAGGCCTGTACCCGCTGCGATCCGCGAGTCCGCCATGCCGCGGCGAGTCCAGCTCGCTCCATGCCCTGGCGGTAGGCAAGGGTGGCACGCTCGGCCGTGTAGAGAGCTCCGGCCTCCGAGAGCTTCGCTCTGGCAGCGATGCGTTTCTCGATTGCGGCCTTGCGTTCGTCGGCCTTCTGCCTCGTCTCGAGTTCGTGATCACGGCGGTCCTCGGCCTTCTTCAAGGCCTCGAGCCTAGCCCCGGATGAACCGAGCACGTTGTACGCGTCCTTCAGAGCCTGCTTGCGATCGCCGGCGGTGAACACGGCTCCGAAGTCGATGGTGCGAACGGCGTTGCTGATACGGCCCGTGAGCTTCGCTTCGCGGCGTTCAAAGTCGCGGAGCTCTGCCTGTCGCTCGTGGAAACGCTCGGTCCAGGCCTGGCGGTATTCGGCCCGCACCTGCTGCACGGCCCTCTTGATCCGGTCGGCTTTCTCGGCCTGGATCTCGGCTCGCCGCTCGCGGAGATCTGCGGCGAGCTTCCGCTGCTGTTCGATGTGCCGGGCCTTCTGCTCGCGGGTCTTCCGCGAGAGGGCGAGGTCGAGCTTCTTCTGCTCGGCCTTGATCTTCTCGGCGTCGGGAACGTTGTCGTTGGAGGCCTCGAGCTCGTAGATGTGGCGGGGCTTGTCGGGCTCACCGCGTGTGTACTCACCGCGGTCTCGAGCGGCGTTGTTGATCACGCGGTTCTCGCAGAGAATCCGGCCGCGGTCCTGCTCGTAATCCTGGGCCCACCTCGAGAGAGCGAGCTTCTCTTTGCTGCTGGAAAGCATTCGGCCGTCATCGGACGAAACCCGATTCAGGGCTATATGCACGTGGGCGTGCTCTTCATCGGAATGGGCGACGATGAGGGCCTGGCGATCATCCGCACCGAGGGCTCTGATCGCCCCATGGGCTGCCCTGAGCATCTCATCGCGGCCGAGCTCTTTCAGCTCGTCGGGGTGCCACGAGAGCGTCATGTGCATCACTGACTTCTTCGACTTCCGGCCGGTCGCCTTCACGCCCGCCTCACGCTTCAAACGGTCGGCGTCCATGGCGGTCGCGGCCATCACGCGGACGGCCATATGCGGGTTCCGAGTGGCGAGGTTTCTGGTCTCCGTCCAAGCCACGCGTTCGGAAGTGGGGGCACGGTCTTTGTCGTGCAGGATGTAGTTCCCGAGCCCCATGAACGAGGCTCCCTTGGCGTGGATCTTGGCGATCATGTCTCGCCTGCCTGCTGATCGATGAGACGCTCGAGGACCTGCTCGACCTCACGGCCGATCTCCTGCCAGTAGCGGACGAAATCCCGTCCCGTGTGGGTGGCCAGAGCGAGCTGGTTGACGTTGACACCCACGCGGTTGATCTCTGAGATCAAGGCGGGATCGACGCGGCGAGAGGAGCCCGATGAGGGCACCACGTAGCCCATGGCCCGCTTGCGGAGGAAGTCGGAAACCGACGTGCCGGCGGCCTCTGCCTGCGTGCGAACATGGTTGAGCTCCGCGGTGGTCATTCTGAGTCTGACCACCTCGCTCATCCGTTCATCGTCTTGCAGTTTCGGCCTCGCCATGGCACGCTTTTCTTTCCTATTGCCCCGCATCCAAGGACACTCCTTGGTCGGGATGCAACGCCGAAACGTTGCGAGTGGTGGGGCGGTGATACGCCCCTCGTCATCCAAGGGCCGAAACCCTTGGTCGATGGTCCAGGAGAGCGAAGTCTCCTGGTCCTGCTCCACCGGGGAAACGGTGGTCGATTGCGGTGATGGCGTCCTCCCCTAGGAGGACCCACCGCGATCGAAACGCTCACACAACACCCCGCGTCCTAGCGGTCAGGGTGTGTGAGCGGAGCCGTTGATCATCCCGTCACTCGTCCAGAGTGCCGGGGTGCAGAAACGGCTCACCGTCTCAAGGGGCGGAAACCCTTGCCAGACCGCCAACGGCGGCCGCGGAGCGGTAGTTTTTGTACCACAAAAACACATCTGGCTACTCGTTCGACGCAAACAGTTACCATAATAGCACCTATGATGCAAATTCGGCTCATCCGCGGGCCACTGACACCCCGGAATCTGCGGTTTTTCGGATGGTCTTCAGGTAGTCGCGGGCGGTTGCCGCTTGCTCCCAGAGCCGGGCTTTCGGCCGGACTTCTTCGGGGCGTCGCGTGCCTCAAGCCGCACGCCCAGGGGCCGGCAGAGCTCGGCGATCGCCTCTGCTGCCTGCCGCTTCTTTGCACGCAGGGCTTCGCTCTCGGCCTCATCGAGGCCGCGGAGCCCTGCCTTCAGGGCATCGCCTTTCACGGCATCCCCCAGCTCCTGCATCTGCTGCTTCATTGCCGCGATCTTCCGCGTGGTATCGTCCTCGCTTTCAATCCAGGCCTTCAGCTCACCCGCCATTGGCTCCAGGATCTGCCGCAACCGTCCGTCCATCACTGACCTCCACCGTGCCCGGTCCTTGTCCGTCTCTCCCTCTCCCCCCCGATATTATGACAAATACCGGTGGCCACCAGGCCGTTTTCACGGCTGGGCCGGGAGCTCACCGATGCGGTGCGGATCAGGTGATCTCGGAGCCGAGCTTCAAGAGGGCGTTTCGGATCAGCTCCGAATCGAACTCTCCAAGCTCTGTATCGATGGTCCCGCGGAGGACCTCGCAGACCTGATCAAGGGCGGTGCGGGCCTCTGCTTGAAGCCGGCTTCTCTCATCGGCGGAGGGGCCGAAGAAGAGATCGATCTGCTCGATCATCCGTTCATGCTCCGGATTCATTGGAATGTTGAGGCCGTCGTAGTCATCCTCGGGAAGCGTGATGTACGGCGAGCCGTTTTCGAGAAGCGTGACGCTCTGAAGGCGACTGAAGGCCGGGACGAGATAGACCTCGCTGCTGGCTAAAGGCTCGTCGCTGATGATGGCGGTGAATGTCCAGCCTGGGTGCCCGTCGAGCTCGCCCCGGTAGTACATGGATCGTTCTTCTCGTTGTTGGCCGGTGATCATGATCCCGGTTGATGGTGCTGTGGTGGTCATCGTCTTTTCTCCTTCGTGTTGGTTGTGACTGATGCCACCCGCCCGGCCGTCGGACTGAGCGTGACCGTCCAGGGGATTGGTGCGGGCAGGAGCGCAGCGACAACACGGCCCCTTGACGGGAACGCGGCGGCGGTCAGGGTTAGGCAGTCAGTTCAAACCAGCACGATTCGGGGAGGCGGCACAAGTCCCCGCCGAGTGGTGAGCACGGCTGACAGACGAAATGACTCTCCAACATCATCGCCGTGCGACCGCTGTTGGGAGCTCGTCCCATCGCGTCGTGTATCGAGGGCTCCGATTGTCGGAACGCATGTGCCACGTGCGGCAGGGTCGGAGCTGGAACGCCGAGGCCCGAGCGAGCCTGATCCGACCTGCTCCGTGCTCACGGTTCACCTGGTCGATCACGCTCATCAAACGGTGCGATGCAGCGTGGTCTCTCCGGTCGAACAAACCCGGCTGAACCCGCTGCCGCTTCTCAAGACCGCCGAGAAGAACACCCGCCTTCTTGAAGCGGTGCTGCGATCGATAGATGCGTTCAAGGCAGAAAAGGGCGGCCTTGGTGAGCTCTCGCGTGTCAAAGCTCGGAACAGTGAAACGCACGGTCGCGGAGTTCGCGTACTGCTGCACGTGGGTCGGGGCGTGGCGATCGGTCTGCACAAACGCGGCGACGCTGCCGGCTGCGAGGTCCTGTCTGCGGAGCTTCACCGCCGCCTGGGCCGCGAAAGTCGCCACCGCTTCGCTGAGCTCGTCGATATCAGCGACGGTGCTGGAAAACGAGCGGGAGACACACACGTTCTTCCGATCGGGTGTCATGGTTTCCAGCTCTGAGCAAGGCTCACCTCGCAGTTCGTGAACGATCCGCTGACCAACCACGCCGCAGTGTTCTCTCACACGGTGCGGGTCCGCGTCGCGGAGCTCCTGCGGCGTGGTGATGCCGAGCCGCGTGAGACGCCGGATCGTCCCGCGTGCAACACCCCAGAGATCGCCCAGCTCGACACGGCCGAGAGCGGCATCGACCAGCTCGGCCGTGTGGAGAAAGCACACACCCGGCGGGTGGTCCGGCATGGGATCGCGTTTGCTCATGTGGTTCGCGAGCTTGGCGAGCGTCTTGCTCGGGGCGATGCCGACGCCAACCGGGATGCCGGTCCACTGGTTCGCCTGGCGGCGGAGCTCGCTGCCCCACGCTATGTAGTCGCTCGCCGAGAGGCCGCCCAAAGACAGGAAGCACTCATCGATCGAGTACACCTCGACGGCTTCGGCGTGCGAGCGGTAGATGTCGGTGAGCCGGCGGCTCATGTCGTCGTAGAGCGTGTAGTTGCTCGAAAAGATGCGGACGTTCTGGCCTTCGAGGAGATGCTTGATCTGGAAGTAGGGCCTGAACATCTCAAGCCCGAGGGCCTTCGCGTCCTTCGATGCGGCGACCACGCAGCCATCGTTGTTGCTGAGCACGACCACGGGCCGCCCAGCGGCATCCGGGTCGAAGACCTGCTCCACGCTCGCGTAGAAGCTGTTGGCGTCCACGAGAGCGATCACGGCCGCAGCCTCGTGATGACGGCCGTCACCACCCCCCAGACCACGAGGCTCTCGCCGCCATCGAGGAACGACGGCATCCGGCAGACCTCGCGCTCCCCGTTCCAATCGGCTACAACGATCACGCCCGGACCTGGTGTGCGGCTTCGATCAACAACGAGCAGCGAACCATCTCGGATGCCTTCGGCTTTGAGCGAGTCGCCGCGGACGCGGAAGAAGAACGTGGCGGCGGGGTGCCGGATGAGGAGCTCGTTCAAATCGAGCGGTTCGTCCTCGTATCCCTGGGCGGGCGAAGGGAAGCCCGCGGAAACAGACCCGAGGGAGCGAAGCACAAAGGATGTGCGGGACAATGACGGCACACCCAATAATCTACCTAACACTTAGGCCGGATCAATGGCGGATCGGATTTTTCCTGCGGTCTCGTGAGGGTGTGTTTTTGATCTTGATAAAATACATTATCAAGATCATACTGGCCGATAGGAGGGGTCATGGACGACCACGCAATCGACGCCCCCAGCCGGGGCGAAATCACCACCACCAGAACGCCAGCTCGAGCTCTCACGGCCGAGCAATTCCACCAGCTCGCCGATGTGCCGGCGGCGGCGGTCTGGCTCGCGAACATCGACAACCCCAACACCCGGCGGGCATACAAGGCCGACGTCGAGCACTTCGTCGCCTTCTGCGGGATAGAGCACGCCGATGAGTTCCGGCAGGTCACGCGGGCACACGTGATCGCGTGGCGTGAGCTCCTCGAGTCTGAGGACCTGGCCCCGGCCACGGTCCGCCGGAAGCTCTCATCCGTGAGCTCGCTCTACGACTACTTGTGCAACGAGAACGCCGTCGAGAACAACCCGGTGGCGGGCGTGAAACGCCCGACCGAGGGATCGAACGAGGGCAAGACCCCCGCTCTGTCTGACGACCAGGCGAGGGCCCTGCTCCGAGCACCCGATGGCGACGGGCTCAAGCCCGTGCGAGACCGAGCCATCCTGTCCACGTACCTCTTCCACGCATTACGACGCTCGGAGGTCGCCCAGCTCCGCGTGATCGATATGCGAGAGCGTCGGGGCGTGATGCACTTCACCGTGTTCGGCAAGGGCTCCAAGACCCGCTATGTCCCGGTGCATCCCGCTGCTCTGTCGGCGATCGAGGACTACCTCACGCTCGCCGGTCATGCGGATGATCGCTCAGGTGCCCTCTTCCGTCCCATCAAGAGCCGGATCAAAGACCGGCTCGATGACGCGATCAGCGGAGACGGAATCTACAAGATGCTCCGGGACTATGGGGCCGCCGCCGGTATCAAGCTCGATGGTCTGTGCCTTCACGCTCTGCGTGCGACGGCCGCAACCAACGCCCTCGAGAACGCCGCGGACATCGCCTTCGTGCAGTCCTGGCTCGGTCACTCCAACATCGCGACCACCAAGCTCTACGACCGAAGGCGATCACGCCCTGAAGACTCCCCCACGTTCAAGGTCAGCTACTGAGCTCGCGCGCTTCGCCGGGGCGGTAGGAAAGGAAACTACTCGGTGAGAGCTTCGTGGGTGTGTAGGGGAAGGTCTGCTCCTCCCCCACCGCCCGGCCTGGTCTGTGCCAATCGATTTTTCTTGACATAACGCCGCCAGTTGTGGCACGTATCGCCCATGAAAAGCGTGACCGTGAACATCGTGCGAGCATTCACCATCGCACACGATCGATCCCCGAACCAGAAGCGGAAGTTCAAATTCCAGCCGAAGGTTCGGGCCCAGCCGCGGCCTGGCGGCGGACGCCGCCGGCGTCGTCACATGCGGCCGAAGCGATAGTTACTCGACAGACTCCATCTATGGTGACTGACTCGTAGACCAAGCACTTCGGTCAAACTCTCCCCGCTCAGTCTTTCGGCATGATGTACACGCCATCGGCATGAACGACCAACACCTGGTCGTTCGGGCGGGGTGCGACCAAGCCCGTCACGACGACCGTATCGAGTGGGCTGATGCCGCTCGGTCCGCCGGTCAAGGGGGAGCCGTCACCGGCCACGATCTGGATGGTGGCGCTGTTGGCTCGCACATCCTCCTGCTTCGCGCAGCAGTAATCCCATGGCGTACCGCAGTGGTCGTCTTCCTTGAGACAGTTGTTGTGAAGACCTTCATCGACGAGCGAGAACAGGTGGCTCTC
Source organism: Planctomycetota bacterium (assembly GCA_039822905.1). Classification (GTDB taxonomy): domain Bacteria; phylum Planctomycetota; class Phycisphaerae; order Phycisphaerales; family UBA1924; genus JANQQZ01. The sequence continues at coordinate 11,073 of JBCBMF010000027.1, read as the reverse complement.
CTCACTGATGGGGTGCATGTTGCCGCCGATGACGCCGCGGATGGCGACGCGATCGCCCTGCGATGCCGATTGCTTGACGGCGAGCACGTTCGAGACAGACTCCGGCTCGCTGTCGAGAAGCCAGCTCGCCGATGTGGAACCCGTGGATGAAGAGGTCGCGGAAGAGTTGCTCTCTCCGCAGCCAACAAGTACGAGGCTGAGGGAAGAACCAACGACGGCAGTGATACGACGCTTCATGCTTGTTCTCCGAACTTCTAAAAGGACTTCAGTGCCTGCGTAATGGGCAACCGCAGGCACCGGATGGCCGGCGGTATCGCTCCAACAAGACCAACAACGAGACCGGCGACAAGGCCGACAAAAACAACCGGGGCGTCCATCGTCAGGGCGAAGGCACCCATCGAGAAGCGGACCGCGATGCCGTTGAGGAACGCGAGCCCAATCGCAGCACCGATCAGAGCACCGCACGCCGCCGAGAAGACGGACTCCTCGGTCAGATTGCAGACGATCGCTCTGCGTGTGAAGCCGAGGGATTGGAGCATCCCGACCTCGCGAACGCGTGCAGCAAACGCGGCATACATGGTGTTGAGACCCCCGAGGATGCCGCCCGACGCGATCAGGATCGCAGTAACAAGGACCATCACGCGGATCGGGCCATAAAACGCCGCGATCGACGCGTAGTAGTCTGCCTCACGGATCGCAGTGATCTCAAGATCGAGCCTGCTGCGTGCGAACAGGTCCGCATCGGCAAACGTTGCCTCCTCAAGCGTGACGATCACGCACGAGAGCGTGGCTTCTCGCTTGGTTGCGATCTGTAGATCCGTGAGCGGTATCCAGACCTCCGCGTTCATCACGGTGTTCGGAGCGCGGAAACGACCGACGATCGACCAGTCCCGATCATCGAAGTGCAACGTCTGCCCAATAGCGGCTCGTGCATCGGGAATGCCTAGACGGGTGGACGCGAGCTCGCCCAGCATGATCTCGTCGGAGCCTGCTCGAGGAGGCCGACCCTCGATAATCTCAACCTGCGGATGGACGAGCAACGCCACGGGGCGAACGCCCCGCATCACCGCGTTGAGCTCTTCCGCCGAATCCTTCGACTCACGGACGGGCAGAGCCGCATGAATCTCCGGAGAGGCATAGATCACACCGGAACGCTCTTTGATGCCTGGGATGCTTGCGGCAGCGATCCCCTCAACGGTGGCGTCGATCTGTGACCGCTCGACACCTTCCTCGCTCCCGGTGCCGAGAAGCATCACATTCGTGTGCAAGCCCGGGTCCTGCGTGAGCGTGAGCTGCATCCCACGGATGAACCCCCCCGCTGTCAGCACGAGAAGCACCACGAGCGCTGATCCGAGTAGTGATGCAGCGAGCCGCACTCGGCTCCGACCCAGGTTCCGTACGGCATAGAAGAATGGAAGCTGACGCATGGTTCGGTTCCGTTACGCAGCCCGGAAGCAGGCCGCGATCTCTCGTCTGGATGCCTGGAACGCCGGGAACAGGCCCGCGACCACTCCGATCACCGCACACACGACGAACCCAAGGGCAAGCAACGACGCATCGGCCCTGATGGGGATGGCTGTGCCTTCCACTGAGAATGCGAAACCGCCCCACTCCGCGATAGCGACGGCGGCCGCAGCTCCGATCATCCCGCCGGTGATGGCGAGAAGTACGCCCTCGGCGATCACCAGGAATGCCACAAGAATGCTCGAGTATCCGAGCGTCTGAAGCACGGCGTGCTCAGAGACCCGGCTCTGCACGCTCAGCACGATCGAGTTTGCAACGAGCGTGAGAACCGCTGCGAGACACCCGAGGCCGAGCCAGCGTGCGAACCCGACGAGCTCGATAATGTCATCGGCGACACGCCCGATGAACGCTTTCTCGGTGAAAGTGCTGGTTGGTTCCTGTGCAAACTGGAACTGCTCATCGATCGCTTCGCTGACGGTTTCAAGCTGCGATGCGTCCTCGACGCGGACGTTGAACTGTGTGACAACACCGAGCTGATCCCTGCCGGCGAGCTGGACGAACTCGAGCGCGGTGTATGCCACGTTTTGATCCTGGGCGTCGTCAGAGCGGAGCACCCCGGCGACGTAGGCAGTGATGCCGGCCGCGTCGAAGGTCATGCCTGGTTCCAGACCTCGGCGACGGGCGAGAGTCTCGCCGACGAGAGCGGCATCGGTCCGTCGTGTCCAGTCAGCCGCCGAGCCGTCGACGATCTCGATCTCTCCGCTCCGAAGGTCGAGAAAGTCCTCCTTCGGGACACCTCGGAACGTCACCACATCGAGGCTCGTCCGGCAGTTGCTGACCACGACCTTGATGGGTGTCGCGCTCACAACGCCTTCGACCGACTCGATCCGGCGCTGATAGTCCTGCGGGAGCTGGCTCGTCGCGGGGCAATAGCGGTTCTCGCGGTATACGACGAGCGTCGTGTCGTTGGCGGTGGCTGTGGTTGCGGCCGTCACGCCCTGGTTCATCGCCTGAACAGCGGTGAACAAGAACATCGCGGTCGCGATGCCGAGGACCGTGAGCAGAGAGCGGATCGGATTCCGCGTGATCTGCTTGGCCACATATGGGATGCAGCGGATCGGTTTCATGCCATCACCTCCGCGAGTTCGCGTGTGTCCTGGACGAGCCTGCCCTTGTCGAGGTGCAGGGTGCGGCTCGCGTATTCGGTTGTCTTTGGATCGTGGGTCACCATGATGATGGTCTTGCCGAGTTCCGTATTGAGCTGGCGGAGCTGCAACATCACGGCTTCGGCAGACGGCTTATCGAGATCTCCGGTGGGTTCGTCCGCCACGATGATGCCCGGATCGGTCACGATCGCCCGAGCGATGGCGACTCGCTGCTCCTGGCCGCCCGAGAGCTGGCGCGGGTAGTGGTCCGCCCTATCGGCGATCCCGACTCGCTCAAGAGCATCGGCGATGCGTTTGTGCCGCTCGGATCGAGACAGCGAGTGCAACAGAAGCGGGAGTTCGACGTTCTCGTACGCGGTCAGAACGGGGACGAGGTTGTAGAGCTGGAACACATAGCCGACGTTGGCAGAACGCCAGGCCGCGAGCTTGTTGCGGCTCAGTGAGCCGATATCGATGCCGCCGATCATGAGCGTTCCATCGGTGGGTGAATCGATTCCTGCGATCAGGTTGAGCAGCGTGGTCTTCCCGCTGCCGCTCGGTCCCATGAGCGCGAGAAAGTCACCCTCAGGCACGGTGAGATCCAGACCATCGAGCGGCCGAATCGACTGATCACCCTTTCGGTACTCACGTGTGAGGCCATTGCATTCGATCATGACTCACCCCCAATAACGCGAACACTGTCGCCGGACTGAATCTCTGCCGTCGGGTCCACGACGACAATCGCACCGGCATTCACCTCGCCCCGCACACTGGCCATCCCATCGTCTGTGCTCACGACCTCGACGGGCTCGATCCGGATCGAGCCTCGTTCGTTATGGCGATCGATCACAAGCCACAGCGCATCGCTGCCGTTGTTGTCGCCGATGGCACGCTCAGGGACGATGACGGATTCTGCTCTCGTGCCACCGGCAGAACGGTCGTCGATGGTCCGATCCGAGCCGAGGAACTTCACGCGTGTGAGCATCTCGGGTCTGAGGATCGGATCAGGATCGAGGACGCGAACCTTGATCTGTAGCGTGTTCTTCTGAAGGTCGGCTTCGTGCAGGATGCGCGTCACCTCACCCTGGAACACACGATCAGGCAGCACATCGACGATGATCTCGCAGGGCTGCCCTTTGTAGATGTGCGACGCGTCGGCGAGCGGCACATCGACACGCACCTGGATCTTCGAAGGGTCGTACAGATGCACCAGGTGCGCCGAGTGAAGCGAATCCATCGCTCGCAGCACCTTGTCGCCGGGGATCTTCAAGCGACGTTGTACGAATCCACTGATCGGGGCACGGATGGCCATGCGTTCGAGTTCAAGAGCGGCTTCGTCCCGGGCGGCGATCGCTCCCGTCACAGCAGCCTCTGCGATCCGCGTATCAGCCAGGGCGGCATCGAGTCTGCGTCGATCCTCGATCCGCAACGAGAGATCACGCTCAGCGGCACGGAGATCGGCTTCGAGCCTCTCCACCCGAGCCTCAAGGATCGGTGCTCGGGCTTCGAGAGCCCGGACTTCTGCACGCTGTGCCAATGCACGCTGATCGGCGATGATGACTTCAAGCTCGTTGGTAGCCCCTTGCGACTGCGACACTCTCGCACGCCCTGCTTCCTCTTGAAGCCCAACGAGTGTTGCCTGAGCTGCTTCGATGACAGAGGGCAGTTGCGCGAGTTCGGCCATGCTCTCAGCGAGAGCAGCTCGTCCGGTCTCCACATTGCGTTCGAGGCTGACCGGCTCTTCCCAGCCGAGCTGAGCGGCAGCGAGATCGGCACGATTACGTGCGAGCTCGCCCTCCGCGGCTTGGAGCGAAGCTTCAGCTCGTTGGAGCATCAGCTCGGCGTTTTCTGCGACCAGCGTGGCAACGATCTGGCCCTGTTCGACGTAATCGCCCTCCAGGACATCGATCGACTCGACAATGCCATCGGCGAGCGATGTGCAGGCGACGAGGAATGGATCAGCTTCGAGCCAGCCAGGTGCCTGGACCGTTGGAACGGACGGGACATCCGAGAGCAGCTCGGTGTCGGGGGAGGCTTGTGCCGTGCGGTCGAACACCGCTTGAGCCACCTGGACCCCTTTGGCGGGCTGAACGATGGGCCACAGGCTCCATGCGAGGAGTCCGGCGGTGCACAAGCCAACAGCGGCCGGCAGCCACTTGGTCGGTGATCGCGGCGGTGCGATCACCCTGGCAGATTTGGTATTCACGAGGCAACTCCGAGACTGAGACGAGCCAGCGCGCACAGGGCGCGCACATCACCTAGATGGCGAGGCTCGAGTGTCTCGGAGGTCGCTTGAGCTGAAGCAGGTGCGGCGACGCGGAGATCCGCGTAGGTGTTGCGATCTGGATGGGACGAGGCAACGGGGCACGGAACGTCAGCGTCGGAACACTCGCCACGAACGATTTCACCGGCCCGCAGCAAGCCAGCGGACACTCGCAGTCGCGATCCTCATCCGGCTCGGATTCATTCGGCTCGTCAGGGATCGATTGCGATCCCGAATCGCAGCACAGGATGACGGGCTGGTCGACGCCGAGCTGTTGTTCGGCCTGGTCGCTGTGAGAGCAATCGCCGCACTGCGTGGTGGCGTAGGCCAGAGCAGGACCCGGTACAAACAGGATCATCAAGATGATGCTGATCGCGGTGCGCACGTCCGAAGTATATCGTCGCCCTGGATGTGAATTATTCCAAAATCAGCGGGTTTCGGGCATGAATCTGCGGCCGAGAACCACCGCGGCACGCAGTGGGGTGATCTGTGTGAGCACGGACCAGGACAGTGTTTGAGAGTGAGGATTCATTCGCATCGATATGACGCTACCGGTCTGCGAACGAGCCGTTTCGCTTGCTCTCAGATGCAGGCGACGGTGCTTCCACCCGATCCGCGTGGCCGTAAATCGATGGATTCTGTATCATTGATCTCCCTGCTCAGGCACGGATGGACGTCTGCTGCCATGACGGATATCGAGCACATCCACCGTCTTCTGATCGTCATCAACGCGGTAAAACACGCTGAACTTGCCCTGCTCGAATCTGCGGATCTCGCGGCCGATGGCCTGAGTGCGTCGCATATCAACGGGGAAACGGCGCGGGTGATCGGTAAGACCGTTGAAGCGTTCCTCGAGCTCGACAGCCCACCCGATGATGCGATCCGCCGGAGCACCTTCGCCGAGGTAGTAGTCGATCTGCTCTTCAATCTGAGCCCGAACGGCAGGGGAGATTCGGACGGCGTAGCTCATCGGTCCAGCGTAAGGCCCCGGTCGGCGAGGATCTCACGGAGGGCTTCGCGGGCGTCAACGCCCTTGCCTTCGGCAAACTCCTGCTCGCTCTGGCGGATCGTCTTCAGGCTCTCGAGGAGCTCGACCTCCTCGAGGAGATCGTCGTAGGCCTCGGGGCTGAGGAGCACCGCTTCGGGCTTGCCGCGGTTGGTGAGGAAGATCGGCCGGCCCGTCTTGCGGAGCTTGGCGTGCGTCTCGCTCTGGTTGGCGCGATAGTCGCTATTGGTCGTGATGTCGTCGGTGCGGGTCATGGGCTCCTCATCGGCTGTTGTACGTCTAGCTGTACATCCAGGATGACATATGGCGGCAGATTTGTCAAGGTTTCTGGGCTGAAAGCGAGGGCCCGCCGGCGGGCGGACCCCCGCGAGGGGATTAGGCCGCATCGGCCTGGTCGGCGGCCCGATCGCTCGCCCGCAGATGCGAGATCGCGTCGTAGGCCCGGACTGACAGGCGGCCGACGATCAGAAGGTCGGTTCCGCTGAAGCTGTCGGTGTCTTTCCAGTTGCCCTGGTCGTCCTGGAAGCCCCGGCTGAAGGTCACGCTGTAGAAGGGCTTGCCCCCCTGCTTCTTCGGCTCGTTCTTCCAGATGGCGGCTGCGATGCGGCCGTCGATGATCTTCTTCACTGGCTTGTTCTGGTTCGCTGACATGGTCATTCTCCTTTCGTTGCTGTTGACCGATGCCAAGCAAAAACCACGGGGAAAGCGGGCCTTTCGAGGCCCAAGAGGAATCACGGAGGGTCCGCTCAAGGCGTGCCGCCGGGTGGAAACCGTTATTCCTCTTGGGGCGTGCCCGCCCGTGGTAGCGTGAGCATCGAGGAGTCAACGGCGGCGAACGGAGAGACCGCGGCACTCACAGCGATACCTCAAGTTCGTGCGGATCGTCGATGGGCTTCCAACGCTTCATCTGGTTCTCGTGAAAGCCGAGATGGGCGGCGTCCCACTCACTGCGTGTCATGGGCCGGATTCTCTGGGCAACCCGGAACGGATCATCGATACGGCTTTGCTGGGCGACCCTGAGCACGGCGGCCACGAACTTGTCCTCTTCGCTGAACGGGATCGCCTGGCGTTGCTGCGTCGGAGCCTCGGGGATGAGCCGGCGGGGTGCCCCGTTGTTGTGCTCTCGGATGCGGCGGGCGGCCTCGTCTTCATCGGCGAGCGTGATGAACGCGGTCTTCCGCTCGCGGAGGAGCCAGTAGAACATGGCGGCGGGCTTGGAGCCCCTGGTGCGTGCCCGCTCTGCGAGGGCCATGAACTCGAGCCGGCCGTGTTCGCTTGCGGAGGCGAGCCCCGCGGTGCAGGCCTGGCGGTGCAGCTCGAGGAGCCGCCCGGTGTCGCTGAGATCACCGGGCCGGATGTCGCGGATGTTGGGCGGTGCCCCCCCACCGCTCCCGCGTTGCCGGGCTGTCTTTTTCCTACCGCCCGAAGTCGAACGAAGAGAGACACCAGATGGTCCTGACCGCCTGCGGGCGGGGTTTCTGGTGTATTGATCTCCCGTAAGGGAGAGAGAATCTGTTAGATCAGGGGTAGCGGATTGACCGGAAAAATCGGCCGAAGGGCATGCGGAATCGCCGGACAGCTCTCCCCCACTCTCGCCATGCTGTCGGTTGTCCTGGTCGGGCGTTGAGCTCGGGTCCCAGGCGGCATCGATGAGGTCGTGGAGCCCCCACCTGTTGAGCATCCACTGGCTGACCTCGAGCGGGCTGATCCAGCCGAGCTCAACCAGACGGGTGCGGGCCTCGCTGAGCTGTCGGCGTGAGACGCCGAAGACATCGGCGACCCATGCGAGCTTGTAGCGGCCGTCCATCCGGTAGCTGCCGGTGGTCTTGTGCCAGAAGAGGCATCTGATCAGGGTGGTGAAAATGAGGGCGGTGCAGGCCTTGGAGAACCCGGCGGCCAGAGCACGGACCATCCGGCGGGGCACGGGTACCGTGCGGCCGGGGGTGTCGATCTTGTGCAGCATCGTCCAGAAGCCGCTGAGATCCCCCACAACGCTCAGAGCGATCTGATCGACGGACCGGGCGAATTGGATGCTGGTGCTGGTGACGGTGACCAGGCCGAGCTGTGCGAGAGCTCTGAGGTCGCCTGCGAGCTCAGAGCGGGTCTTGGCCTCTCTGGCCCCCCCACTCCTGCCGCCGACCAGGTGAAGCAGCTCACGGGTCTCGTAGCTAGCCTCACGATCTCTGCCCATGTACCGGCGTCGTTCGTCCATCTCGTGCAGAGCGAACCAGACGCGGAGCTGACGCTTCGTGAGGTGGCCTTCGGTGTGAAGCCACCACACAAGAACGAGCTGGTGAACGGTGATCGGGCGGAAACTGCCCTCGAGTCTGTGTGTGTGATGCCCTCTCCGGGCGGCTTTGCGTGCCTCCATGCACGGCCTCCTCTTGCGAAGAGCAGGCACAGCGATACCCCATGCCGAAGAGGGTTTCTCTTGACGGGGCATCGAGGTTGAGCTACCTTCAAAGTGCGAAATCGAAGGGTCGCTCGTCCCGGCTCCGCCGAGACCTGCGGCATTGAAGACCGCCCCGCCGCTACGGCTCAGGGGCGGTTTTTCATTGGTTCAAGGGTCTACGCGGTGTCCACGTCTCCTTCTGCTGGTTGAGCCCCTCCGATCCGGGATGGATGCGGATATATTGGGGTGGCAGGTACTGCCATCGTCAATATGTGGTGAGTCGCGGTAGCGCGTCAAGCCGCTAACCCGTTGGTAGCGCGCGCTTTACAGCTAGCCATATGGCGATATGGCTATATCGAAGGGTCGAACATGCTATATCGCCATATAGCCATATCGATGATCGCCCTTGTGGACAAGCGGGCGCAATCGATTGACGGGCGGCGATTTACCGTGCAGGGTGGAAGACATGGCTATATCGCCATATCGCGAACTCGATAGCCATATGGCGTTATGGCCATAACGCCATCTCTCTAAAGAAAAAAGTTGAGGATAGACGATCATATGACCATGCGAACCACACACATCATCGGGATCGGGAACCAGAAGGGCGGGGTCTCGAAGACGACCAACGCCATCCATCTTGCCGCCGCTCTGGGAGAGCGGGGCCACAAGTGCCTGGTGATCGATCTCGACCCGAACCTCGGTCTGACCGAGAGTTTCGACATCCCTACCACAACGCTCGGCACGTTCCATCTGCTCATGGGCGAGGAGAGCCCCGCGGATGTGATCATCAGTGAGGACACCCGCCAGGAGCGGGCAAGCCGTCCGGGCGAGGTGATCACGCTGCCGAAGAACGTGGATGTGATCCCCGCGAATCGCCGGATCGAGAACTTCGATGAAGAGTGGGCGAGCTCGGCCGAGGGCGGGAAGCAGTTCATGGCTGGCTTCGACACGCTCAAAGGGCCGATGGAGGAGCTGCGAGGTCAATACGACTTCATCTTCCTGGATACCGCTCCGAGGGCAGGGACGCTCACGGTGGCGGCGTACAAGACGGCGAGCTGGTTCATCCTGTCATCGACGGCTGAGAAGCTCTCTGTGGACGCTCTGCGTCGTGCGATGGGCGATATCGCCGCCGCGTCCCAGGTAAACCCGGCCTTGCGTCTGCTTGGCGTGCTCATGTCCCAGGTGGACACGAGACGCAAGCTCGAGCGGACGTACATCGCCAAGGTGCAGCGTGATCTTCAGGCTGCCGGCGGATACGGGCTGTTCGATACGGTCATTCCGTCACGGGCGGTGCTCGGGAAGGCCTCAACGCTCTGTGAATCCCTGTTCGATTACGAGCCAGAGGGCAACGAGCTCAAGAGCACGAACGAGGTCCGTGATCTCTACCGCTCGCTCGCTCAGGAAATCGAGAGCCGCGTGAGCGGGGCCGTGATCTCCGAGACGAAGCCCGATGTGACCGCAGAGACAAAGGCCGCGGCGAATGGCTAAGAAACGCCGCAGTGCCGTAGACGATGTGCTGGGGGGCGAGAGCCCGATCATCGGCACTCTTGCCCGCCAGTTGACCACTGAGAGGCCACCGGAGACCCCTGCCGAGAGCGGTGGGGGGGTAGCAGTTCCCGAAACGCTTGAGGCCCCTGTGGAGGCTCCTAAGCCGGCGGAGCGACCGCCGAAGACGAAGCAGAGCCGTCCGGTCAAGAAGACTCCGAAGAAGCGGCTGGTGGCTGCCAACCAGGCGGGAGGGGCCAAGCGAGCAAAGCGGGTGCTGTTGTCGCCCGAGGAAGAGAGCACGGTTGAAGAGCTGCTCATGCAACTGAGTGCGAAGGCCGGCGTCCGCGTGGGCTTCAGCCATATCACGCGAGCGATGTGGGAGATGCTGCTCGAGGCCGAGAGCACCTTCGGGCGGGTGTCCTCACCGAGCCTGAGCCGACCGGCGACACAGGACGCCGACGCCACGGCCGAGTTCGAGGAAGAGCTGAAGGCGTGGATCATCGATGTGATCCAGTCGATGCCTCGTCAGCAGAGATAGCTATATGGCGTTATGGCTATATCGAGGCCCCGTCATCAAGACACAAGACTGTGGCACACACCATCGCGGTCACACAGAACCAACAGCCGACGCCCTGGTTTGGCGAGGGTGCGGAGGAGCATCCGCTTCGTCCATCGACCGCGTTTGAGCTGCCGCTCACGGGTGAGAGCACACTCCCGGGTCAGGTACTGCTCAACGTGGAGAAGTCGCCACGTTTTCGATGCGGTGTACCCCGTGTTCGATTCTGAGTGGTGCTCACGGAAGCGACGTCTCAGATTTGTGGTGCTGCCGACGTAGACGGTGCCGGCGTCATCGGAGAGAAGCAGATAGCAGGTGAAGCGGGGGAGCCGTGTCACGGCTCGGGCCAGTCCTTCGGCCGGTCCTGAGAGCTCGCTTTCAGAGCGTCGTTCCAGTCGGCACCGATGAACCCGGGCCGGTCTTCGCGGAAGGTGAGGTCGGCTCGGCCGAGCTCACGAAAGAGATCCTCGAGGGTGCGGAGGTACCCGTTGCCGGCGTCGTCGTTGTCAACGGCCGCGATGACGACGGAGCCCGGCGGCATGCGGTCCATGGCCCGCTGAAGAAGAGGGGGCTGCTCATCGTTCAAACCACCAGAAAAACTGATGAAGCGTGCCCGGTGATGCCCGGAAATTACGCCATAACTGATGGCGTCGATGGCTGATTCAGCGATCACGAGCCGGCGATCGTCCCCAGCCGGGACGGTGCAGAACAATCCCTTCCTGCCGCCCTTCGCGAAGCTCACGAACTCATGGTTCC
>JBCBMF010000026.1:0-22222 GCA_039822905.1 Planctomycetota bacterium | reverse complement strand
AACCGGGTGGTCCCGAGCGAGCACCTGGTCCGAATAGCCGTCTACAGCGCGCTTCAGATCGGGACCACCCGGTTTTGTGTCACCGCGTCGAGCAGCCAGAAGTAGTGCATGTTGGGCACGACGCTCCACGCGGCGATCGCGATCGGGTTCGTGGCTGTGGGGGAGAGGAAGACGTAGTCGCCCTCGCGCGGCGGGCGTTCGACGCTGACGGCCGTGCCGCCGGCTTGTTGGAACACCGCGTCGCGGCCTGACGACTCGGCGACGATGATCGCCGGCGATGTGTCCTCGTCGCCGATCACCCGGCGGTCACTCGGGTCGCCTTCGAACGGCTCGAAGTCCGGGACAGCCATCGCGATGCCAGTGGGGCTCGGGCCGTACCAGACCGAGGTGCCCGGGTCGAGCGGCGATTCTGGGAAGGTGTTGAAGCGGATGTCGTAGCTGGCTTGCGCGCCGTTGAACTCGCGGAACCTGGCTTCGCGCGGCTCGGCGGACTCGATGACGGCAATGAACTCGTTCTGGAACGCGACCCGCCCGAGCAGGTGGTTCGAGAGCAGCCCGATCACAAACACACCGGCGCAGACGACGATGGTCATGACCTGCCCGAGGCGCGTCGAGACCGCCGCCGCGATCGCGGTGAGGACCATGATCGCCATGGCGAGCGACAGGCACGCGACCAAGACGGCAGGCTTGAAGTCCGTCGTGATGGGCTGAACTTCCCAGTCTTTGGCGAAGAAGAGCGTGGCGACGTAGGCGGCGGGCACGAGCGGCACCATGACGGTGAGCGCGACCTGCGGGAACGACCAGCCGTAGAAGAAGTTGCCGAAGACCGCGATCGCGAAGCTGAGACCGACGGCCCCGCTCAGGAACACGACGACGGGCATGTCGAAGCTGTCCGCGGCGGTCGACATGACCTCGTGGCGGATGCCGAAGAGCAGGAACGTGATCATGACGACCACGGCCATGAGGATCGCGACAACGACACCGATGTACTTGCCGATGACGATGGTCGGCCTGGCGACGGGCTTGGCGACGACGGTGAGGACGGTCTTGTCCACGATCTCGCGGCTGATGACAGCCGTGGCCTGGAAAGCCGCCAAGAGGGTCCCGAAGAGGAAGATCGTGCCCATGCCGATGTCGAGCAGGAGCTTGTCGTCCCCTGAAACCTCGGCCGACGTGGTGTAGCCCATGCTATACGCCGCCGAGGCGGTGTTCAGCCACTGGAGCAGGCCGGAAAGAACGACCATGACGAAGAAAATCGGCTGGCGGAGGCTCTCAACGAGCGTGTTTCGCGCAATGCCGAGAATCTGGCTGATCATGAGGGTTTCCGCGGGGTGAGCCAGCGATGGCTGCGATGCACGGCGTGCGCATGGCGGGCTCGGGATGCGTGTTCGTGCCCGACGCGGCACGCAGAGCCTTGTGCTACGCCCCGGAGAGCAAAAAGTTCGGCGGGCCGGTGAACATAGTTGTGACAGGGTCGTAGATCAATCGCGCTGCCCGCTCGGGCGGTGGTGTCTCGTGGGCTTTGGGTCGTTCCGGATGGAACCGGGCGGCGTCGGGTTGATGTCCGGAAGATGGGTCAAGCCACCGCGGCATGGCCTATCGAACGGCGCCGCCTCCGGCCTTGCGGTGGACCTTGCAGAGCGGGCTGCGGAGAATGCCCGCCTCAGATGTGGACGGATCCAGCGACATGTTGAATCGGTCCTCGCAAGAACCTGTTCTCGGCCGACGGCGCGGCGTGCGAACGCTGATGATTGAAACGGGAAGCCCAATCCGATGAAGGCAGACTACCTCTCGTACAAGCGGGCGACCGGCGTGGCGCTGCTCGGAGCGGGCATCCAGGTTGCGCTCGGGTCGGCCCTGATGATCTTCGGGCTGCTGCGAGCGGATCAGGCGTCGATCACCGCGTCGATCTTTGTGCTGCTGGGCGTCGTCGTATGGGTCGCGCTCGCGATCGTGTTCGATCAGCATCGGCGCGAGCGAATTGAGGCGATCGAGCAGGAGAACTTCGCGGCCGACGATCTGACAAGCTCGAGTGTCTTTGACGAGGCGTCGGGCGATCTGCGGGTCGCGGCCCGGCGGCTCGAGTCGCTCTACAAGTTCATGCTGCCGGCGGTCAGCCTGGTTATGGGCGCTTCGCTCGTGATCAGCGGCGTGCTCCGGCTCACCGGCGGATCATCCACAGTTCTCGATGCGGTGAACGAGGGGGGCCGTGCAACGGGCGGCGCTGCGACTGGCGCGCACGGGTGGGCGATCGCGATCGGCATCGGCGTCGCGGTCATCGGCTTCGTATTCGCTCGGTTCACGTCCGGCATGGCGCGTGCGAAGGTGTGGGAAAACCTCCGCGGCGGCTCGGTCTATGCCGTGGGCTCGTCGTTGTTTGGTCTGTTCATTGCCGTCGCACAGTTCGCCGATATCGCGGGCGCGTCGTGGCTGCTCTCGGCGCTCGATCAGATTTTCTCGATCGCGTTGATCGTGTTCGGTGCCGAGATCTTCGTGAGCTTTGTGCTCGACATCTATCGGCCCCGCAAGGCCGGCGAGTACCCTCGGCCCGCGTTCGATTCTCGGCTGCTGGGCTTTGTTGCGGCGCCCGACCGCATCGCCGAGTCCATCAGCGATGCGATCAACTATCAGTTCGGCTTTGAGGTGACGGGCAGCTGGTTCTACCGGCTGCTGAGCAAGAGCTTCATCTGGTTAATTCTTGTTGGCGGCGTTGGCTCGTGGCTGATGACCTCGTTTGTGGTCGTCGACCCGCACCAGCGCGGCCTGCTCTTGGTGAACGGCAGCCCGTCGGACCGCGAGTTGGGCCCGGGTCTGCACGTCAAACCGCCGTGGCCCATCGGCCGGGTCGTGATACCCGAATACATCCGCGAAGAGAAGATCGGCGACGGCGAGGAAGAGCGCACGGTTGAGGTGCTCGAAGAAACCGCCACAGGCGTTCGCGTCCTCGAGCTCGCGGGGGAGCCGATCCGCATCGAGGGACCGGTGCTCTGGCAGGACGAGACGCTGCGCGAGACGCTGCTCGTCGTGCAGCCGGATCGGCAGTCGCGCGGTGAACTCGGTGGCAGCTCGCTATCGCTTGCGACCGTGCGTGTGCCGCTGTATTACTCCGTCAAACCCGGCGAAGTCCGGTCATTCCTCATGCTGGGTCGTGCCCCGGAGTCCCGGGACGCGATCCTCCGTCACACCGCACAGCGGGTGCTCGTCCGCGAGCTCGGCTCGCGAACCGTCGAGGAGATCATCGGCCGCGGCCGAGACGACATCCGGAAGTCCCTCGAGGCGGGAATCGAGGCGGCGTTCGCGTCGCTGAACCCGGACGCCTCGGGCACGCCTCGTGGCGCGGGGGTCGAGGTGCTGTTCGTCGGCTTCGAAGATGCCCGGCCACCTCGTGAGGCAGCCGCGGCGTTCGAGCAGGTCTTCGAGGCTCGCCAGAAGTCGAAGCAATCGGTGACCAACGCCGAGGCGGACCGCGCGCGGGTGCTCGCCGAGACCGTCGGTTCTGAGGCACGCGCCCAAGAGATCATCGAGGCGCTGAACACGTACGACGAGCTTCGCACGGGCGGCGCCGACGAGACCGAGGTGCGTGAGCAGGAGATCGCGGTGCGGTCGCTGATCGAGGACTCCAGCGGAAGCGCGGCCGACGCGATCCTTACCGCACAAGGCACGCGGTGGGAGACGCACATGCAGGCACGCGGTGCGGCCGAGACGTATCGCGGCAGGCTCGCGGCGTATCAGGCCGCCCCCGAGATTATGGATATGCGGCTGCGGCTCGAGCAGATGGCGAAGGCCATCGAGGACATGCGCGTGTACATCATCGACGGAGAACTCCAGAAGCGGATCCGCATCGATCTGAAGGACGTCTACATCGGAACGGATGTGTTCGATCCAGAGAACCAGGATTTCTGATTCACGACAGCGAGCGGCGCGGTTGAGCGACAGCGACAGGGTTTACGAGCGACACGCTCACGGAAGGAAGCACTTCGGATGATCAAGACACTGCGAACCCCGGCTTTCTTTCTGCTCGCCGGCGCGATCGTGCTGGCGCTGATCTCGTTCAGCTTTACGTACACGGTGCCGTTCAACGAGCGGGCGGTTGTGACGGTCTTCGGCAAGGCCGACGACGCGAGCGTGCAGGAAACACCGGGCCTGAAGTTCAAGCTTCCGTACCCGTTTCAGTCGGTCACGAGCTACGACACCCGCCTCCAGCTCGTGCAGGTCAGCGGCACGCAGCAGCAGACTGCGGACGACAACCAGATCGTCGTCGAGGCCTATGCCCTCTGGCGTGTGAGCTCGCCGCTGACGTTCTACCAGAAGTTCTCGAACGCCGGGCAGAGCGCGGAAGATCACTATGCGCAGGCCGAGCGCACCGTCAAGAGCAGCCTGAACAGTGCGCTCAGCGTGACGAGCGGCTTTGGACTCGACGAGCTGTTCACGCTCGACGCCGAGGGGTCGCAGCTGCCGACGCTCGAGCGTGAGATCCTGGCCGTGCTCCGCCGCGACGCCAGCAACCCGCCGCTCGGCATCGAGATCGTCGATGTCGGCATCAACCGCGTGCGTCTGACCGAGACCAACAGCGAGGACGTGATCGCCCGCATGCAGGCGGATCGGCAGCGTCTGGCGCAGGAGACGATCAGCCAGGGCGAGTCGACGGCCCAGACCATCCGCTCGCGGGCCGACGCGGACGCCCGGCGTATCACGTCGTTCGCCAACCGGCTCGCCGACGAGCTGCGATCGGCCGGCGACCGCGAGGCTGGCACGTTCATCGCCCAGATGCAGGAGAGCCCGGAACTCGCGACACTGCTGGCGGAGCTCGAGTTCCTGCGTGACGCCTACTCGAAGAAGATCACGCTCGTGCTGTCCGGCGCCCCCGGCTTCCGCTACACCGAGCCGACGTTCGTGAACGGCGTGATCAGCGGCGACGACGATTCGCGGGATGACGAGGTCGCCGAGGGGGGGTCGCGATGAGCGACGAACGCCCCGATACCACGCCGGCCGACGCGAAGGATCCGGTGGTCAACAGCCGGCCTTCATCGGTCACGCTTCGGAACGACAGCGACACCGGCGAGGACGCGATGCTGATGGACCGGGCGAACCGGTCGGCGCTCGCGGCGCTCAACACGGCGTACGGCATCCTGGGCGTCATCATGCTCGGGCTGGTCGTGCTGTTTCTCTTCAGCGGGTTCCAGTCTGTCGACGAGGGCGAGCGGGCGGTTCGGCTCCGCTTCGGCGCGATCGTCGATCGAGATCTCGGCTCCGGCTTCGCGCTCGCTTGGCCGCCGCCGATCGGTGACCTCGTCAAGGTCGAAGTGGGGCAGCAGCAGTTCGCGATCGATGACGCGTTCTTCCCGCGGCTCACCGATCGGCAGCGGCGTAACACGATCGAGCAGATCGCCTCGTCGTTCCGCAACACGCTGAACCCGGCCGAGGACGGCTCGCTGATCACGGGCGATCTCAACGTCGCCCACGCCCGCGTTGAGGTCTCGTACCAGCGGACGAGTCCGACGGACTGGCTGACCAACATCGACGAGCGCGACGAGCGCGAGCTGCTTCGCCTGACCGTTGAGCGCGCGATGGTTCGTGCGATTGCTGAGGTCGGCATCGATGATGTTGTCAAGATGACGCCTGGGTCCGAGGGCTCGGTCGCTCGGCGTGCGGAGGCGATCGCGCAAGAGATCCTCGATCTGCCGGATGACCCGTCCATCTCGATGGGCATCGACATCGTTCGGCTGGACGTGAACGACCCGAGCCCGCCGCTGGGGCTTTTCGACGACTTCGGCGCGGTGACCAAGGCGACCGTCAACGCGGCTGCCGAGCGTGAGCGGGCCGAGCAGGACGCGAGGACGCAGCTGAACCGTCTCGCCGGCGGCGCGGCCCAGCCCTTGATCGAGTTGATCGGGCGCTACGAGCGGGCGACAGACCTCGGCGACACGGATGCTGCGGACGCGCTGTTCGCGGCGATCGACTCGGTGATGCTCGGCGAGGCCGTCACGGTCAGTTCCGAGATCGACGGGCTCGAAGACGCCGAGACACTCGTGGTCCCGGCGAGCACGGTGTCGGGACAGATCACTGTTGACCTCGGCGAGGCGCAGACATTCGCGAACTCTGCACGGGACGCGGCGCTCGCCGACCTCGTGACCTTCCGTGCGAAGCTGCCGCAGTACCGGTCCAGCCCGGAGGTGCTCATCTACACTGAATGGGCGCGGGCGTTCGGCGATTTCTTGCAGAACGAGGCCGTGCAGGCGATGCTGATCCCCGAGGGGACCGATATGGTCGACCTCGAACTGAACCGCGATCCGGCGATCCAACGCGAGCTTGAGCGTGAGCTCAACCGCATCCGGCTGCAAGATGCCGCCCGCGAGCGTGAGGAGCGCATTCGCAATGAGCAAACCAGGCTCCGCGACGACGCGGTGTTTGTTGAGTAGCCACCCGCGACGAGGAACCGGATGACCGCGACCGCGACAACCATCTCTTCCGCCGCGCCGCAGAGCGGCACGCCCGTTGTCGCGTGCCAACGGCTGAGCAAGGTCTTCCGCGACTTCTGGATGCGTGCGCGTGTGCGGGCAGTCGAGGACCTGACGTTCGACATCATGCCGCACGAGGTGTTCGGCCTGCTCGGGCCCAACGGCTCGGGCAAGAGCACGTCGATCAAGATGATCCTCGGGCTGCTGCACCCGTCGAAGGGCCGGTTGGTCGTGTTCGGCAAGCCGCCGTCGGACGTGAGCATCAAGTCGCGCATCGGGTATCTGCCCGAAGAGAGCTTCCTGTACCCCTTCCTCAACGCACGCGAGACGCTCGATTACTACGGTAAGCTGTTCCAGATCGACGCGAAGACGCGGACGAAGCGCATCGACGAGCTGCTCGATATGGTCGGCCTGACCGCCGCCCAGCATCGGCCCGTGCGCGAGTACTCGAAGGGCATGCAGCGGCGCATCGGCCTCGCGCAGGCGCTGATCAACGATCCAGATTTCTTGATCCTCGACGAGCCGACCACGGGGCTTGATCCGATCGGTACGCGGCAGGTCAAGGACCTGATCATCGAGCTGGGCCGGCGCGGCAAGACCATCCTGCTGTCGAGCCACCTGCTGTCCGATGTCGAAGACGTCGTCGATCGCATGATCATCCTTTACGGCGGCAAGAAGCGCGACGAGGGCACCACCGATCAGCTGCTGACGAAGCACAGCAAGACGACGATCGAGACCGATGCGCTCGATGAGGAAACCATCGCCGAGCTCGACCGGATCATCCGCGTGCGGACCGGCGGCGAGCGGAGCATCCTGCGAGTCAGCCACCCGCGCCAGAAGCTCGAAGAGAAGTTTCTTGACATCGTCGAGCGGGCGCAGCAGGAACGGCTCGAGACGTCCGGTGCCGCGAACGATGGCAAGACCGCCGCGTTCCTCGCCGCGGAAGCAGCGGCCGAGCAGGCCCCCGAAGCCGTGATCGATCGGCTGATGACGCAGGACGATCCCGCACCGATCGAAGACGTTTCGAACATTTCCGCCGACAAGGCTGGGACTCAGGCTCCTGACGAGCCCGATGTGCTGGCCGGGCTCATGGATGACCCTGACGAGCCGAAGCGTTCGAGCGAACCAGCGGACACGGTCGAGCAGGACAGAGCCGCAGCAAACAAGGCGCACTCCTTTGGAGATGCCCAGCCTGAGCCGACGCCCGCGGCAGAGCCGGCCGAGGATGTGGATCGCAGCGTGATCGATTCGCTTCTCGGCGGCGATGACAGCGGGTCGGATCGGGAGCGGTCGGGGTGAACATTCGAGAAACAGCCGGCCGATTGCAGCGGGTGCAGCAGACGCGGGGCTTCAAGCTGATCGCCTCGGCGGTTATCGGCGTGATCGCCGTGGTTCTGATGGTCGGCGCAGTTGTTGAGGCCAACCGAGTGCCGACCGAAGTCGCCGAAGTCGCGCCCGAAGCCGCAACGCAGCTCGCGACCGAGACGATCACGAACGCAACCACCGCGCAGCGAATGATGACGGAGATCATCGGTCGGGCGGCGACGCCGACGGGCTTTGTCCTGAGCGTGCTCGTCGTGGCGGCGGTCTTCCTTGTAACCGTGTGGCTCGGCGTCGGGCTGACGTATCTCGGCCTGCTGTCCGCCGCGGCGATCGTCATCGTGCCGCTCGCACTCTTTCCAACCACACGGCCCTACGCGACGTTCGCGGGCGGCATCAGCTCTCTCGCCCTCGCGTTCACTGTGCTGCTGCAGGGCGCCAGCCTGCTCCTGAGCGGGAAGGGCCCAGTTTTCGCGATCGCGCGGAACGTGCTTGCCGAGGCGGTACGGCTCAAGCTCTCGCTGGTGTTTATCGTGCTGCTGCTCTTCGGGCTCGCGGCGCTGCCGGGCTTGCTCGACGGCGACCAGCCGCTGCGCTACCGGGTGCAGAGCTTCATGCAGTACGGCACGGGCGGCGCGTTCTGGCTGATCGCGATTCTGGTTGTCGCGTTCAGTGTGAGCACGGTCGCGGCCGAGCAGCGGGACAAGATCATCTGGCAGACGGTGACCAAGCCCGTGGCGGCGTGGCAGTACCTGCTGGGCAAGTGGCTCGGCGTGTCGACGCTCGCGGCGTTGCTGCTGGCAGTGAACTCGGCGGGCGTGTTCCTCTTCGTGGAGTATCTGCGGAACCAGCCGGCGCAGGACGAGCGTGAGGCGTTTGTTGCCTTTGGCGACGCCGGCATCAGCGAGGACCGACTGATCCTCGAGAGCGAGATCCTGACCGCTCGGCGGACGGTGTTTGTCACCGAACCCCCGATCACGGATGAGGCGATTCAGGACCTGATCGCCGAGCGTGTCGAGATTGTGCGGGAGCGCGACCCGACGTTCGAGCTGAGCCAGGAGCAGTACGACGACATCGACGAGGAACTCCGCCGGCAGTGGCGGCTGATGTACTTCGCGGTCCCGCCCGGCCAGCAGCAGACGTTCGTCTTCGAGGACGTCGGGCTCGACCCGGACGCCGACGTGCCGGTGACCTTGCACTGGCGGATCGACGCCGGCGCGAACCGGCCTGACCAGCAGTTCAAGATCGGCATCTCGGTCGCGAACTCGATGCCGGTGAACCGCACAACCGCGCTGGGGCACGGCAGCTCGATCCGGTTGACCCCATCGATCTACGCACCGCCTCAGCGCGGCTCGCCGCTCGCCACGCTGGTGACGTCGGACGAGCCCGAGTACGCCATGCTGCGCGAGGGCGTGCTCAGCGGCCGGCTGTCAAACATCGAACTCCTCCGATCGGGCGACCTGCTCGATGACAACGGCGACGTCCGGATCACGTTTATCAACGGCGAGTCCCGGCTCATGGTCGACCAGGCGCGTCGGGAGTTCGTGGGCCTCAGCGTCGTGCCCAACACCGATCGGATGCAGTTCCCCGCCGGCAGCCTGCGGCTGTCCTACTCGGTCGGCTCGTACCACGCGAACTTCGTGAAGTCGGTTTTCGTCCTTTGGGTCAAGCTGGCCTTCCTCGCGATGCTCGGCATCACCGCGGCGACGTTCCTGAGCTTCTCCGTCGCCAGCATGGTGTCCTTCGGCGTGTTCCTGATCGCCGAGAGTGCGCCGTTCATCAAGGACGCGCTGACGACCTATGCGACGATCAACCACGATCAGGAGGTCGTGTACTTCAAAGTCCTGATCTCGGCGATCGCCCACGGAGTCTCGTGGCTGTTCTTGACCTACGGCGAGCTGTCGCCTGTCGAACGCCTCGTCGCGGGTGAGAATGTCTCGCTTGCCGGAATCGCCCGCGGAATCGGCGTCGTGGCTGTCTGGATCGCCCTGCTGTACGGCGTCGCGGTCCAGGTCTTCAGATCGCGGGAGCTTGCGATCTATTCCGGTCATTGACGCGTAGTGAGAGATAGAGCCGTCGGCCGTGTGTCGACGGGAAGTCGGAGCGGAGCCCATGTCACGTGACAGACTGATTCAGGTGATCGCGGCTGTGGTGCTGATGGCGTGCCTCGCGGGCTCCGGGCTCGTGGGCGCTTCGATCACCGAGTCGGTCGGGACGAATCAGCTCGTGTACGCCGATTCGGCCGCGGAGAACGACGGGCCAGAGGTCTCGCTGGGCATCGCAATGGGTGCCTTCCGCGGCGTGTTCGTGAACTTCCTGTGGTACCGAGCGAACGAGCTCAAAGAAGCCGGGAAGTATCACGAAGCGATCGAGCTCTCGAAGGCGATCACCAAGCTCCAGCCCCGGTTCCCGCGTGTGTGGGTGTTTCACGCGTGGAACCTCGCGTACAACATTTCTGTTACAACGCAGACGCCGGACGAGCGTTGGCGGTGGGTGCAATCGGGTTACCGGCTGCTGCGCGACGAGGCGTTGCGTGCGAACCCGAACGACATGCTGATCCACAAGGAGCTCGCGTACATCTTCCTGCACAAGATCCAGGGGATCACCGACGACGCGAACCGGTACTACAAGCGCAAGGTCGCCGAGGAGTGGACGAGCGTGCTCGGCCCGCCCCCGCCGCCGAGCGCTGAGACCCGCACGCGCGAGGGCGCGATGCAGGTCTACGCCGACTGGATGCGGGTGGTCGCCGACGCCGCGCCGACGTTCGAGGAAGCCGTCCGGCGCGAGCCGAAGGTCGCCGAGTTGCGGGACATGCTGCGTGGGCTGTTCGGCAGCGAAGCGCCGGCCGACACGCTTCGGCGTCACGCCGTGCACGAAGAGCTGCATCGCCGGGGCCTGACCGACGAGGACCTCGGTCGTCTGCTCGGCATCGAGCGGGCCCGCGATCTCACACGCTTGCGGGCGCTCACGCAGCTCAAGCACGACCCCGCGATGGAGAACGCGTGGGAGGAGTACATCGCGCACCTCCGCAAGCGTGTCATCATCGACGACTACAACATGGACCCCGACCGCATGGTGCGGTACATCGAGATGTACGGTCCCTTGGACTGGCGGCATCCAGCGGCGCACAGCCTCTACTGGGCCCGTACCGGCGTTGAGCGCGGGCTGGGCCGCTTCGAGGACCGCAACAAGAAGGACTACGACTTCGTCAACACGGACCGGATGACCACGCACTCGATCCAGGAGCTCTTCCGCTACGGCGAGATCTACTTCGACTATCTCGAGTTCATCCAGGGCGAGTACTCGTACTACATGGCCGTCCCGAACCCGCGGTTCATCGACGCGTACACGGAGATCCTGGACGAGGTCAGCGAGCGAGCGGGTGAGTACGCCGAGGCGAGCGATCCGTACAACACCTTTGCCGCCGGCTACACCAACTTCATCGCCGATGCGATCCTGATGCTCTTCCGCCGCGGCGACCTCGTCGAGGCCGAGCGGTACCGCCAGCACCTGATCAACTGGCCGGGCCTGAACTTCAACGACTTCACGCTCAAGGACCGCCTGCGCAACCCCCTGCCGGAGTTCGTCGAAGAGGAGATGGAGGCCCGCCTCACCTCGCCTCAGGTGTACGCCACGCAGGTCACCGGCGCGCTGCAGGGTGCGTTCACGAGCGGACTGCTCGCGGGCGATCAGGAGCTGTTCCGCGAGCAGTACGACTGGGCCCGGCAGTACCACAAGTACTACATCGACGAGCAGCTGCGCACGATGAACGCGGGCGGAGCCTACGCGCGAATGGAAGTGCTGCCGCGCGACTTCCGTGTGCTCGCCGGCGGGCTGTTCGCGAGGTTCATCGGTCCGCTGCCTCTCGATCAGAAGCAGGATTTGTACCTCCGCGCTCCAAACGAGCTCCGACTGTTCGCGTACATGATCCTCGAGCGCGAGCTGCGTGAGGTGCTCAACGACCGGGCCGAGGAAACCGACGAGCAAGGCTTTGACGAGCTCTTTCCGAGGCCGGAGGACTACGACGCGTTCATCGCCACCATCGAGGCTCGCGCCAACGAGCGCTCGCTCGAGCTCGATGTTGAGCGGCAGTAGCGCCAGCCTGTTTCGTGGCGCTCATTTCGGGTCGGACTACTCGCGGAGCAGCCGGTCCCGCGCTTCCTGATAACGGGAGATCGTTCCCTCGATGACGTATTCCGGCAGGTCGGGGCCTGGGTCGGTCTTGTCCCACTCGCCGCGCTTGACGAGATCGCCGAGGTACTCGCGGATGAACTGCTTATCGAAGCTCGGCTGCGGGCGGCCCGGCTCGTAGCTCGCGGCCGGCCAGAAGCGTGAGCTGTCGGGGGTGAGCGCCTCGTCAACGATGACAAGCTCGCCCGTATCAACGCGGTAACCGAACTCGAACTTCGTATCGGCGATGATGATGCCACGCTCGATCGCGTAGGCGGCGGCCTGGGTGTAGATCGCGAGCGAGAGTTCGCGCACGCGCTCGAGCGCCTCGGCACCGATGAGCGACGCGGCCGTCCGCTCGTCGATGTTCTCGTCGTGGTCGCCCTGTGCGGCCTTGGTCGCGGGCGTGAAGATCGGCTCGGGCAGCTTGCCGCAGCGTTCAAGCCCGGACGGCAACGCGACGCCCGAGACCGAGCCGCGTTCCTGATACTCCGCCCAGCCGGTGCCCTCGAGAAAGCCGCGGACCACGCACTCGATCGGGAGCACGTCGCACCTTGAGCCCAGCGTGATCCGGCCCTTGAGGCTCTCCCGCGTGGTCGACGCACCCTCGAAGACCTCGTCGGGGATGGCAGCCGCGCTGGTCGAGATCAGGAAGGAGTTGCACAGGCCACGGTCCTCGATGAACCTGAGCCAGAAGCCGGCGATCTGCGTCAGCAGCCGCCCCTTTCCTGGGATGGGCGTCGGCAGGACGACATCGAACGCCGACACGCGGTCGGAGGCGACAAGCAGGACGCGATCATCGCCGATGGCGTACACATCGCGAACCTTGCCCCGGCTCACGGGCGGGGCGAGTTCGCTCTGAAACAGCGTGGATGCGTTTCCCACGGAATCGTACCTCTGGGCGGGTGCCGTTCTATCGTACCGGCGGGTCGCGGCCGCCGCATATGAGACGGATGGCTCTGCCTGCGGGTCGTTCGTGGGTCAGAACTGAAGGGACGGGAGCGGTGGCGCGTTGCCCCCGCACGAACACGATGCTGAGCTTCGCAGTCTTTGATGAGGATGGACCCGCGTCGGCTTGGCCATTGCGCGACGCGTTTATGTTCGGGCCGGACGGCATCCCGGTTCCGGCGCAGGTCCGCGCCGAGGGCGGCCGGATCGTGTGTGAGAAGCCCTCGGCCGAAGCCGCCGGCCTCTCGATGCCGTTCCCCGCGATACCGGACGAAGAAGGCGATGCCGGCTCGACGTCCGCGGCCGAGGAGGCCGGCTCGCAGCCGCTGGTCCTCTCGACCTGCCTCCTGCCGGAACGCGACGAGCCCTATCTGCTGAGCCTCGAACTCGCTCGGCAGCGGATCATGGTGCTGCTCAACAAGCTCGAAGATTGGCAGCTGTTCGATCTCTCGCCCGATGAACCCGCGCTGCAGGCGCTCGAAGATGCACGGCTTGCCTTCACCGAGGCTCTCGTCAGCCAGAGCGAGGGCGTCGCAGCCAGCGGGGGTCACCACGCCTATTCGGTCGAAGCGGATCGCCGCGCCCGTCGCGCCCTCGACCTCGCGACACACGCGAGCGCGCTGCTCACGGATGTGCACGTCAAGCGCGCGCTGCCCGATCGGCTCACGGGCTCCGGCTACGCGGCGGCGACCGGCCAAGACGTCCCGAGCAACGGCACGATCCAGGGTCCGCCTGTCAAGAGCCCCAATGACACGGGGCTCGTGCTGGCCGGCAAGCCGGCGGTGGCAGCGTCGATCAACGCCAACCAGTTCTCGCCCGCGACACAGCAGGTGCTCGCGGCTTCGAGTGACTTTCTTGCCCTGCCGATGAGCTGGCGCGAGCTGGAGCCCGACGAGGGCCGCTACAGCTTTGCGTCGACCGACCGCTGGATCGAGTGGGCCGTGCGACGAGCGAAGATGACGGTGCTCGCGGGCCCGGTGATCGGCTTCGACAAGAGCGACGTGCCCGACTGGCTCTACATCTGGGAGCACGACTACGAGACGCTGCGCGAGGTCATCTACGAGCACGTCAAGAACGTGATCACGCGGTATCGGCGGACTGTGCCGAGGTGGACGGTGCTCAGCGGGCTCAACCGCAACCTCAACATCCAGCTGACCTTCGAGCAGATGATGGACCTCACGCGGATGGTCATGCTGCTCGCACGCAAGCTGCACCCGCAAGGCAAGATGCAGATCGAGGTGGTGCACCCGTTTGGCACGGAGCCGACCCATCGGCCCCGATCGCTGCCCGGCACCCTGTACGCCGAGATGGTCCAGCAGGCCGGCATCGGCGTCGATGCCTGGGCGGTCCGGCTCGAGCTCGAACGGCCCAAGCCCGGCCATGCCGGCCGCGACCTCATGCAACTCGCCGCAACCCTCGATCGGTACGCCCTGCTCGATCGCCCGCTCGCCGTGCACGCTGTGGCGCCGGCGCAGCCGCCGGACCAGGTCGGGCTCTCGACCGAAGACATCGATTGGCTTTCAAAGGCGCTGGAGATCATCGCGAGCCGGCCCAGCGTGGTGAGCATGACCTGGCAGGAGCGGGAACTGCCTCCCGGAGCGAAGCGTTCGGTCATCGGCAGCATCGTCGACGGCTCGGGCGGCCCTCGGCCCGCCGTTGCGGCCCTCGCGCAGCTCAGGCGAGCCATCCGCGAGGGGCGTCCGACCGCCGCCCGGCGCACCGCCGGTCCGAGCGAAGCGCAGGGCGTGCAGCTGTGACCGACCGCGCCGGCCAGATCGACGGCCCGGCGAAGTGGGCCGCGGTCGCGGTGCTGGGCGGCGTGGGCATCCTCGGTGTTGGGCGCTCACTGTTTGTCGAGTCGGTCCATTCGCCGCTTGATGTCGCACCGCCGCAACAGGTCCGTATCGACCCAGTCGCGGCAGTTCCATCGACTGAAGCCGCAGCCGACGACGGCATCGACGCAACCAGCGCGATGTCGCCCGCCGAATCGCAAGCGAACGACGCGCTGCCCAACAACCGCGCTCCGCTGTCCGCGACCGATGATGTTTCGATTCGCATCGCCGTGAACTCGGCGTCCGCCGCCGAGCTCGACCTCTTGCCCGGCATCGGACCCATCTATGCACAGCGCATCGTCGACGAGCGAGCGGCGAACGGTCTGTTCACATCGATCGAGGATCTGCAGCGCGTCCGCGGCATCGGGCCGAAGACCGCGGCCAAGCTCGCACCGCTGATCACGTTCGATTCGCCGTAGAATCCCTCCGGAAAGAGCACGCGAACGCACGCCCGGCTCCGATCGGTCGGGCGGGGTTCACGGTGCGCGGTCAGGAGCCGGATGACGACGACAGCAAGCCCGATCGATGCCGTGCTGAGCGACGAGTCGGTCGCGGCGCTGTCGTCCGCGCTCGCGGAGGGCCGGTCGGTCGTGGCGTCGGGTGCCGTCGGCTCGTCGACGGTGCTTGTTGCGTCCTCGGTCGCGAGGCAGACAGGTCGACCGGTTGTGCTTGTTGTCCCGCATCTCGACGAAGCCGAGCACGCGGTCGACGAGCTCGCCCTGGTCGGCACCGACTGCATCCGCCTTCCCGCGCTCGAAGTGCTGCCCGGCGAGTCTGACGCCGCCCCGGATCTTCTGGCCGAGCGTGTCGCCGCGGTGCGGTCGGTCTTGGCGGTCCGCGAAGGCGAAGCACCGGTCATCGTTGCGCCGATCCACGCGCTGATGCAGACCGTGCCGAGGCCTTCGCAGGTCGAGGCGCTCAGCCTGCGGCTCGCGCCGGGCGATCGGTGTCGGCAGGAGGAACTGATCGCTTGGCTCGGTAGTGCCGGCTATGACCGCCGCGACGCGATCGAGGACCCCGGTGAGTTCGCGGTGCGCGGCGGGATCGTGGACGTGTTCCCAACCGGAGGGCCGACCGCCTCGCCCGTACGCATCGATTTCTTCGGCGACGAGATCGATCGGATCACAGAGATCGATCTCGAGACCATGGGCTCCGACCGTCGGCTTGAACGCGTTGAGCTGGTGGCGGGCAAGCTCGATCCGAACCTCGCCGCCGAGGGTGTGAGCTTCCTCGACCTTGTGCCGGACCGCGCGGTTGCGCTGCTCGCTGAAACGATGGAGGTCACCGAGCAAGGCCGCGGGTACTTCGAACGCCTGACCGACTCGCGCGGTGTCTTCGGCCCGCCGGCCGTGTTCAAGCTGCTGCGCGAACGCTTCGCCGGCTTCGCGGAGATCAACCAGTTCTCGATCGCCCACGCGGCCGAGTCGGCCGTCGATCTGCCGGTCGCGAGCCTGCCGCAGTTCAGCCAGACCGCCAGCGAAGCGGTAGGGGAGCTCGAGGCGCTCGCCCGAGACGGCCGCCGGCTACTGATCGCCTGCGAGACCGAGGGCGAGCGTTCACGCTGCGGCGAGCTGCTCGCCGAGTTTGCACCCGACCTCGACGGCGTGACCACGCTTGTCGGCTACGTGCACCGCGGGTTCCTCTGGGGCGACGGCCTGGCCGTCGTTCCGTACCACGAGCTGCTGCACCGGTTCCAGACCCGACGCCGTGCCCGCCGCATGCGCGGCGGCCGGGCGATGGACACGTTCCTTGAGATCGAGCCGGGCGACTACGTCGTTCATGTCGACCATGGCATCGCGCAGTTCACCGGCCTGCGCACGATGAGCCCCGATCGCTTGGGCAAGCGGGGAGTCGCCGCGCCGCCGAGCAAGAAACACAAGACGAAAGAAGACGAACTCGAAGAGTTCCTGACGCTCGAGTTCGCGAACAAGAGCCAGCTGCACGTTTCTGCTCTGAAGATCGATCAGGTGCAGAAATACATCGGCGGCTTCAGCGGCACGCCGCCGCTGAGCAAGCTCGGCGGGCAGAAGTGGACCAAGCAGAAGGAGCAGGTCGCCGAGAGCGTACGCGATCTGGCGGCCGAGCTGCTCCGCGTGCGCGCCGCACGCGAGAGCCTGCCCGGTATCCGCTACCCCGACGACACCGCCTGGCAGCACGAGTTCGAGGCCGAGTTCCCGTACCAGGAAACCGACGACCAGCTCGCGGGTCTCGCCGCGATCAAGAAGGACATGACCAGCGAGCGGCCCATGGATCGTCTGATCTGCGGGGACGTCGGCTTCGGCAAGACCGAGCTCGCGATCCGGGCCGCGTTCAAGGCCTGCGAGTTTGGCAAGCAGGTCGCGGTGCTCGTGCCGACAACCGTGCTCGCCGAGCAGCACGAACGGACCTTCCGGGGTCGGTTCGCCGACTATCCGTTCAAGATCGAGAGCCTGAGCCGTTTCAAGTCGAACAAAGAAGCCAACGCGATCCTCGCACGGCTCCGCAAGGGCCAGGTTGATCTCGTCATCGGCACGCACCGGCTGATCTCGAAGGATGTCAAGTTCGCCGACCTCGGGCTGGTCATCATCGACGAGGAACAGCGGTTCGGCGTCGAGCACAAGGAGCGGCTGCTCCAGCTCCGCATGACCGCCGACGTCATGACGCTCAGCGCCACGCCCATCCCGCGGACGCTGCACATGTCGATGCTCGGCATCCGCGACATTTCCAGCCTTGCCACAGCCCCGGCGGACCGGCAGAGCATCGTGACCGAGGTCATCCCCTTCAATCGCAAACGCATCAAGCAGGCCATCGACCGCGAGCTCGCCCGCGAGGGCCAGGTCTTCTGGGTGCACAACCGCGTGCATGACATCCAGAGCAAGGCGGACGAGGTCGCGCAGCTCGCGCCGGGCGCGCGGGTCATCTTCGGCCATGGGCAGATGTCGCCCCAAGAGCTGGAGAAGGTCATGCTGACCTTTATCCGGGGCGACGCCGATATCCTTGTGAGCACGACGATCATCGAGTCGGGCATCGACATCCCTCGCGCGAACACGATGATCGTCGACAACGCCGATCGCTTCGGCCTCGCAGAGCTCCACCAGCTCCGCGGCCGGGTCGGTCGCAGCAAGCACCGGGCGTACTGCTACCTGCTCCTGCCGGACAACAAGACGATCAACGAGGTCGCACGCAAGCGGCTCAAGGCGCTCGAGCAGTACTCGATGCTGGGTGCGGGCTTCAAGATCGCCATGCGCGATCTCGAGATCCGCGGCGCGGGCAACATCCTGGGCTCCGAGCAGTCGGGCCACATCGCGAGCATCGGGTACGAGCTGTACTGCCGGCTGCTTGAGCAGTCGGTGCGCGAGCTGACGCACGAGGCCCCGCCGCCCGCAGCGAGCCGAACGAGCCTCGAGATCGGCATCGGCGGCATGATCCCGAGGCCCTTCATCCCGAGCGACGTGCGCAGGCTGGAGGCGTACCGCCGGATCGCGACGGCGTCGAGCCGAGCCGAGCTCGATGGGCTCAACAGCGATCTGACCGCGGCCTACGGCGAGCCGCCCGTCCCCGTGCAGCGGCTGCTCGATCTCGCCGAGATCCGGGCCGGCGCGTCGGCGATCGGCGTTCGAGCGGTGGTGCTCCGGGCCCCCGACGTGATCTTCAGGACCCCCGAGCCGGCGCGAGTCGCCGACGCGTTCGCCGATGCGAAGGGGACGGTGCGGACGCTGGAGCCCAAGTCGGGCGAGACGCTGCACGAGGTCTACTACCGCCCGCCGGCGGCGTATCTCGAGCCGTCTTCACTCGTCACACTGCTGCGACACCGGCTGGGCGCGATGCTCGCATAGGCGCGTCCGGCGTCGCTTCGTCGCAGCCAGCGGTCTGCGTTTCGAGCGAAGTCACAGCCCTTCATGCGAAATTTATGGACTTTCGAACCGTCTATGCACAAGATCCCCATCCGCGGACCACGATGGAATGGAAACACAAGAGGAAATCTGCAATCGCTTCCGCCTTCCCGCAACAGCCCGATCCCGCTCGCCAGCCCCAGGCCGGCAGCGATGCCGTCGCGGGGATCGCTTCGGTGAAGCGTCGGCTGATCCGCCAGAGCACGGTCGCCATCGGCATGCTCGAGGCGGCGATCGATGCGTTGTGGGCTCTTGACGCGGAGGTCGCCCAGCACGTCCGCGACCAGGACAACCAGATCGATGCAGAAGAGGTCGCGATCGAGCAGGCCTGCTACGACGTGCAAGCGCTCACGCAGCCTGTTGCTCGGGATTTCCGCATCATCGCGTCCATGCTGAAGGTCAACCACGATGTCGAGCGCGTCGCGGACCACGCGTGCTCGATCGCCAAGAGCGCGATTCGGATCAGCAAGCTGTCGATCGTGCCGCGGTTCCCGATGAGCCTCCGCGACCTCGCCGAGCGCGTGCCGGCGACCTGTCACTCGCTGCTCCGGGCGCTCATCGATGAAGACACCGAGATCGCGCGCGAGATCGTCGCTGGCGACAAGCTGCTCGACAAGCTCGACAGCGGCGCGTTCACCGAACTCACCGAGCAGATCGCAGGCGGCAACCAGGACGAGGCGGCGGCAGGCCTGCTCTTGTTCCGAGTCGGACGCGACCTCGAGCGTGTCGGCGACCTGATGAAGAACATCGCCGAGGATCTCGTGTATCTCGACACGGGCAAGATCGTTCGGCACCAGAAGCGCAAGCAGGCCTAGGGCCAGTTCGAAACCGCTTCGCTTATCGTCAGATTTTTGATACGCTCCGGGCATGCACCCGCTCCTTCTCTCGGGACTGCTGCTGGGCGTTGGCCTGCTGATCGCGATCGTCGGCCGAGCCTGGCGGCACGGGCGGCACCCCGTGTGCCGAGGCTGCGGGTTTCACCTCGCGGGGTTGAACGCGCCATCGGCATGCCCTGAGTGCGGCCGAGACCTCACCCGGCGACGGGCGATCGCAGCGGGCGACCGTCGACGTTGGCCCGTGCCCGCCGTGCTCGTGCTCGTTGCCTTGGGCGTGCTGTCGCTCGGCTACGCGGTGCTCGACGACCCGGCGCTCGACGCCCGCAAGCCCGTCTGGATGCTCGACGTTGAGCGGCGGGCGTTCGGCGAGTCACGCGATGGACGGACACGCGACGAGATCAAGCGTCGATTGGATGCTGTCCCCACTTCGGCGCAGGAGCAGCGAGCGCTGGCGTCGATCGCGATGCGCTACGCCGGCGAGCCCGCGGCCCACATCGACTGGCACAACCTCAGCACCCGCGTGATCTCATCGGGGTGGGTGGATCAGGGCACCGCTCGGCCGCACGTGCTCGACGTGCTTGAGGAGTTCTTGGCCGGTGACGCTCCCCGCCGCGAAGTGATGAAAGACAACTGCGCGAGGTACCTTCAGCTGGTGCCCATCGAGCGGTCAGCCGTGGACGCGTTGCTCGATCTGGTCGAGCGTGAGCATCGACTTGCGGTTGAATCGGACGACCGGGAGCGTCTCAAGGCATGGGCGTTGTCACCGGAACGCGAGGTTCTCTCGGCATGGGGGGAGCGGAACTGGGACGAGCTGAGCTTCGACGATCAGGTCAGGCTCGCGGGCGACATCAGCGGGCGGGTGCGGTTTGAGGTCGACCCGTACGTCCGCGTTGGCGACGAAACGCGTCTGACGTTCACGGTCAATCGCCTCCCGCTGGTATTCGCCGATCGCGCGTGGACGTCGATCGAGATCGTCGAAGTGCGTGCGGGCGATGAGGTGCATCGGCAGCGCCGCTACGGGCTCGGCGGCGGTGGGGGAGCCGGCATCGATTCGTGGACCGGGCTGTCCACGCTGATCACACTCGGTTCGACGGTACCGGCCGGACCGGTGGCGATCGAAGCCGATCTGCGGGTCGGGCACCACATCACGGATCATGCCGAGGACGTGCAATTCGGCATGCGGGACGGCGTCGAGCAGGAGAACCAGTGGCCGCTGGTGACCGTGCAAGCTTCAACGGTGGCGCTGCCTGCCGACACGCCGGATGCGACTGTGCTGCTGGCGCCGGCAGAACTCCACGAGCAGGTGCTCGATCGGCTCGAAATGGCACCCCTCCAGCGCGACGAGGACGGGATGGTGTCGGTCAGCATCCGGCTCAATCGTGCGCCGATCGACATCGATCACCGTCTCGTTATGACACAGGGCGACGCGGAGGCTGAGCTGGGGCAGCTGCGGGTCAACGCGAACAGCACGACGCACTCGGGGTTCAGTCGCCAGCCTGCGGGGGATGCGATCGATCTGGCCTCGCCGGTGTCGCTGGCACTGGTTCCGCGTTCGACCATCGCCGTGGGCGTCGACGGTGAAGCCGGCGTCGGAGGCCGATTCGAGTTGGGCCTGTTCCAGATTGACCTGAGCCAGGGCGGGTTTATGAACGAAGCACCGAGGCCGATTCGAGCGGTTCGGATCGGTGCGTCTGACTCGTCGAGCTCCGAGTAAGCGGTCTTCGGAGCTGGGTAGAGGTAAAAAAACACCCGCCTCTTTCGAAGCGGGTGCTAGAAGAAGTGCTTGTCTGCCCATTGGCCGCTCGTTGCCGAGTCGGCTATCTGTGACCCAAAGCTGCGAGCAGCAGTGGGGGGGATGTCACAGACGAGAATATGCTGACGACCCTGCTGTAGATCGCTCTACGCGGGAGAGTGATGATCATGGATTCCGTATCGTGGTCTCCAAGGCGTTTCCGCTTCACTCTGCCCTGGCAGGTCTAAGGAAATCCCTTAGAAAGGAGGTGATCCAGCCGCAGGTTCTCCTACGGCTACCTTGTTACGACTTCGTCCCAGTCACCGAGCTTGCCGTAGGCACCCTTGAATTAAGGTGACTTCGGGCACTCCCGGCTTCCATGACGTGACGGGCGGTGTGTACAAGGCTCAGGAACACATTCACCGTGGCGTTGCTGATCCACGATTACTAGCGATTCCAACTTCAAGCAGGCGAATTGCAGCCTGCTATCCGAACTGGGGCATGGTTTTTGCGATTTGCTCCCCTTCGCAGGATCGCCTCGCTCTGTCCATACCATTGTAGCACGTTTGCAGCCCTAGACATAAAGGCCATGAGGACTTGACGTCATCCCCACCTTCCTCCGGTTTGTCACCGGCAGTCTCGCTAGAGTACTCGCCATGACGCGTTAGCAACTAACGATAGGGGTTGCGCTCGTTAAGGGACTTAACCCGACACTTCACAGCACGAGCTGACGACAGCCATGCAGCACCTGTGTATGTTCCACCCAAGGGCGTCATACTTGTTTCCAAATACTAATCCATACATGTCAAGCCTAGGATAAGGTTCTTCGCGTTGCCTCGAATTAAGCAACATGCTCCACCGCTTGTGTGAGCCCCCGTCAATTCCTTTGAGTTTTAGCCTTGCGACCGTACTCCCCAGGCGGCACACTTAACAGTTTTCCTTCGACCGGGACCGTGTCAGAACGGCCCCGATCTAGTGTGCATCGTTTACGGCGTGGACTACCAGGGTATCTAATCCTGACGCTCAGGCACGAAAGCGTGGGGAGCAAACAGGA
>JBCBMF010000025.1:0-22624 GCA_039822905.1 Planctomycetota bacterium | reverse complement strand
GTCTGCCAGCCCGGGCTCAGCACGTCGGCCTGGATGCCCATCTCGCCGTCGGTCGCGACGATTCGGCCCCCGGTCAGCTTGCTGCCGAACGCGTTCTTCTTCACGATGCCGACCTCGCTGGGCGAGACGTAGCGGATGCTCGAGAAGACCACGCTGACGACGATGATGAGCAGCGCCGCGACCGCGATCGCCGCGCGCAGACCCTGGTTTGTGACCTTGGCGATCAGCGACAGCACCATGACCGCGAGCACCAAGCCGATGACGATGGACGTAAGACCCATGGCTGCCCTTTCAAAAGTCGGCGACCGCGCGGCATTCGCATCCACGCACAAAAATAGTAGCCGCTGAGGCCTTTAGACCTCAGCGGCGGTGGTCCAACTCGATTTTGCGGTTGATCGATCGAAACTCGTCAGTCAGTACAGGGGCTCTCACATTCATACGCGCAATCGGCTCCTGTGACATTTCCGTTTTCGTCGACGGTCACGCTGTAATCGACGGACGCGACACAGTCATCGCCGCACACGGCTTGTGCGCTTGCCGTGCAGTTCGCAAGCGTCGGGATATGCGGGGTGCCTCCTTGGAGCCCGCCTCCATTCCGTGCCATCATCGTTAGCGTTTGGCTCAGTGCCAAAGCGAGTGAGCCGGAAGCATGGATCCCACTCGACGCTTGCTCGAGATCGCTGAAGTCTCCTTGCATTGTAAGACTTGCGGTGGTTCCGTCGTTCTGGACTTGTGTCAGTGTCGTCGCGCCGTTGATCTGCGTCTCGCTAAGTGCGACCCAGGCTTGACTCGGCACGAACCCGATGGCAGTTGTCGTCGTCGAGTGCGTGGCCACATGGTTCGTCGTACCGGCTCGAAGAATATCGAGATCGGTCGTGATCGAGATCCGGGCGGGCGAGCCGGTCCCGTCAAGAATCCAGCCAGTGAAAGTGAGCGAGCCACCGTATGTCGGTGAGTCAAAGTCGTCGTCCGACAGCGTGAGAATCAACTCGCGTCCGTCATCAAGAGTCGTCAAGAACTCGATGCCACGACTGGCCTGGGCAAGGCAGGGCACCGCGAAAGCAATTGCAGCGAGACACATGAAAGGAAATCGAACATGCAACATGCCTGAAACCTCCATGAAATGCAAGCCCTACGGGCGATCTTTCGGGACAACGTATACGATTTATCGGCCGATCTGCAAGCGTATTTTTGCCGATCTGCGAGAACTCACTCCGCCAGAGGTGCCCCCCCTATTCCTGTGTTCTTGGAGGCCTGCATGTCCTGGATCCGTGTCGCCGACGCACTCGCCAAAGCCCCCGGCGAGACCATCACCCTCAAGGGCTGGGTCCGCACCCGCCGCGACTCCAAGGCCGGCCTGAGCTTCATCAATCTCCACGACGGCACGTGCTTCGACCCCATTCAGGTCGTCGCGCCGGCCGATCTCGCCAACTACGAGAGCGAAGTCCAGAAGCTGACCACCGGCTGCTCGATCGAGGTCGAGGGCGAGCTGGTGGAGAGCAAGGGCAAGGGCCAGTCGGTCGAGGTCAAGGCGAGCGAGGTCCGCGTCGTCGGCTGGGTCGAGGACCCGGACACCTACCCCGCGAGCGCGAAGCGGCACACCTTCGAGTATCTGCGCGAGGTCGCGCACCTGAGAGTCCGCACCAACACCTTCGGCGCCGTCGCCCGCGTTCGGCACCGCCTGGCCATGGGCATCCACCGCTTCTTCGACGAGCATGGCTTCTACTACGTGCACACCCCGATCATCACCGCCAACGACGCCGAGGGCGCGGGCGACATGTTCAAGGTGTCGACGCTCGACGCGCTCAACCCGCCGCGGCTGAAACAAGAGAATGGGGAGGACGCCGGCATCGACTACAGCGAAGACTTCTTCGGTCGCGAAGCGCACCTGACCGTCTCGGGCCAGCTCAACGTCGAGACCTACTGCAACGCCCTCAGCCGGGTGTACACCTTTGGGCCCACCTTCCGCGCCGAGAACAGCAACACGAGCCGGCACCTCGCAGAGTTCTGGATGATCGAGCCGGAGATCGCGTTCGCCGACCTCGCCGACAACGCGCAGCTCGCAGAGGACATGCTCAAGTTCCTGTTCGACGATCTGCTTAGCGCTCGTGCCGACGACATGGCGTTCTTCGATGAGCGGATCCAGAAGGGCCTGGTCGAGAACCTCAAGCACATCATCGCGAGCGACTTCCGGAGGTTGCCGTACACCGAGGCGATCGAGATCCTCGAGAACTCAGGAAAGTCGTTCGAGTACCCGGTGAAGTGGGGGCTCGACATGCAGTCCGAGCACGAGCGGTACCTGACTGAGGAGCACTTCAAGCAGCCGCTGATCGTGACGGACTACCCGAAGGACATCAAGGCGTTCTACATGCGGCTCAACGACGCGGATGAGCAAGGCCGCGAAACCGTCGCCGCGATGGACGTGCTCGTCCCCGGCATCGGTGAGATCATCGGCGGCTCGCAGCGCGAAGAACGCTTGGGCGTCCTCGACCGCCGCATCGCCGAGATGGGCCTGAACAAAGACGACTACTGGTGGTACCGCGACCTGCGCAAGTACGGCACCGTCCCCCACGCCGGCTTCGGCCTCGGCTTCGAACGCCTCATCCAGTTCTGCACCGGCATGGCCAACATCCGCGACGTGATCCCGTTCCCGAGAGCACCGAAGCAGGCGGAGTTCTGAGATGCACCGACTCACCGCTACCGCGGTCGCGTTCTTCGCTGTTGCCGCAAGCGCCGCTGCGCAGACGGCGTCCGACCTGCGAGAACAGCTCCAGAGCACGCTCGATTCGATGACCGCCGCCGTGCTCGCCGCCGACGGCGACGCCTACCTCGAGCACGTCGCCGTCGACGAGCCCGAGTTCCGCGTCGAGCAGATCGCGTGGGCCAACGACCTCTCACGCATCACACCATTCATCATCGCCTACGACATGGTCTCCGAGCCCGAGATCAACGAGAAGGGCGATGCCATCGTTGATCTGGTCATCGTCTGGAACACACCCAACCGTGAGGGCCAAAACCGCGGCATCGAGATCCCAGCCCGCTTCGTCTGGGACAACGAGAGCAACTCCTGGGACTTCGGCGGCCGAGCATGGGAAGAAATCGACACCGAAGGTCTCCGCGTCATGTATGTCGACGGAAACTCTGGCGTCGCGCGCGACGTCGTCGCCGTCTGGCCCGACATCAAGGAGCACGTCGAAGACGGCTTTGAATTCCAGCTCGATCACCCGCAGGTCGTCAAGCTCTACCCGTCGATGCAGGAGCTGCAGTTCTCGATCTACGCGTCGTACGTCGAGCCGCTCGGCGGATGGAACGAGCCGGGCGAGTCGATCAAGCTCATCACCCGCGCGGGCGACCGGCAGGGCCTCAAGTCCGTGCTCGCGCATGAGTACGGCCACGCGCTCACGTTCGCCATGGGCGGGCCGGATATCCCCATCGCCATCGAGCGTGCGCACAGCATGCCGTGGTGGGTCTTGGAAGGCGCGGCCGAGCTCGGCGCGAACAAGTACAGCCGGGCCTACAGCCGCGCTCAGCGAGCCGTTCCGGCCTGGCACAAGAACGACCAGCTCGCCGACTGGGACGACCTCACCAACTTCTACGAGACCGACCCTGCCGACTACGGCTACGTCTACGTGCAAGGCCTGCACTTCGTCGCGTACGTGTCAGACCGTTTCGGTCGCACGCCCCGCAACGCGTGGCTCCGTGCCATGATGGAGGGCTTAACGCTCGAAGACGCGACGGCCGAGGCGTTCGGCGTGCCGTTCTCAGAACTCGATGCCGACTGGCGCGACTCGATCACTCAAGATCGCTGACGGCTGCGTCTGCGGTCGCTGCTTCGGCCGGCACCTCGATCGACACCGCGTCCGTTGACGTCGGCAACGGGTCGGGCTCGCGGCCCAGCACCCAGAACGCCCAGACGGCAACGGCGTTGAAGAGCGTCACCGCCGCGAACCAGCCGACGATGTCCCGCGCATACGTCGGCTTGCCGTCGAGCGGCTTGCTGGTCCGAACGGCCGTCTCGTAGACGAATCGCTTCGCGCGCTGCAGCGCCGGTGTGCGCGCTGAACCGGCCGACACTGCGGCCGGCGTCCGCGCTGCTGCCGCAGCGACATCCGGACTCCCGCCGTCTGCCGACGTATCGGCTTCTGCTTGCGCTGCATCGGCGTCTTCGGTGCCGACGGCTGTCGAAGCGGCCGCGACCAGCGGCTCCGAAGCCGAGTCTTCGCCGACCGCCCGAGCTTCGCTGTCGTGCTCAGGCACCGCGCTGTCATCGGAGAGCCCCGCCGACTCGGCCGGCTGTGTATCTTCTTCGGCGGGCTCGGCCTCGATCGGCACCACGATCTCGTCCGGGTCTCCCGCCTCAAGAACATCATCGACATCGTCGAAGTCGCCTTCGAGCAGCTCATCGGCAAGCCCGGCCAGCTCGGCGTCGAGATCCTCCACCGACGCGGCCGGCTGCGCAGCATCGTCGTCCGGCTCGGCTTCGACGACCGGCGATCGCGCTGGCTCGGTTGAGCTCTCGGTGTCTGTGTCGGCCTCGGGTTCAACGGCAACATCGATCGACTCGGCCGGGCTCGCCTCTTCGAGAACCGCCTCGGCCTCATCGCCAATCAGTGGCTCGATGCCCCCGTTCGGCGAAGCCTCGCCCTCGGCCTCGGCCTGCGGCACCGCTGCGGCGCTTAACATCGCGTCGATCTGATCGTCGAAGGCCGGACTTTCAGCCACCGGAGCATCTGCCGTGTCGCGGTCGAGACTGCTCGGCTCGGCCGCGTCCGCATCGCCAGCCTGCTCGATGCCCTCCGCGTCTGTCTCGGCAAGGATCGCGTCGAGTTCCGAGTCGATTTCATCTT
The DNA here is from genome assembly GCA_039822905.1 of Planctomycetota bacterium. GTDB lineage: Bacteria > Planctomycetota > Phycisphaerae > Phycisphaerales > UBA1924 > JANQQZ01. The sequence continues at coordinate 17,777 of JBCBMF010000025.1, read as the reverse complement.
CTGCGTTAGCGGTTTCACCCGGAGCGTCCGAGCCTGCCGGCGCGGAGTCAGTCTGCTCGTCGACAGCAGCGTCGCCGTCACTCGTCGGTTCGAGCTCGTCCTCGTCCTCTGCCATGTCCTCGGCCGAACCGTCGTCGGCATCCTCCGGCTCGGCCAGGATCTCCTCCAGCTCCGGGTCGACGCTGTCGTCACCGATCGCGCGGGCGATGTTCGCCGAGACCGTATCGATCTCCTCGATGAGCGCATCGACGCGTGCGTCGAGCTGCTCGTCGACCAGGCTATCCTGCGTATCGGACATCGTTGCTGCGCTGCTCCGCCTCCATGATCGGGCACCCTGGCCCCGCACTCAAGGGCTTTCCCGCGATCCGGCAACGCCGACCGCCACCCCGATCGCGGGGCACCCGTTCCGGGGCTTGATTATGCACCGAATCATGCTGCAAAGCCCGCTCGCAACCGACAGCCCCGACGGATCGGTCATCGAAATCACAGGCGACGAGGCGCACCACGCCGCCCGCGTGAAACGCGTCGAGCCGGGACACCCGCTCGAGTTGCTCGACGGCCACGGCGCCGTCGCGTCGGCCGAGGTGGCCGAGATCATCAAGCTCGGCAAGAAGGCCGGCTGGGCGCTCCACGCTCGTGTTCTCACGGTCGAGCGCTCCCCTGAGCGCACGCCTCGGCTGACCGTGTATGCAGCCGCCCCAAAGGGCCCGCGGCTCGAAACGATGATCGACCAGCTCAGCCAAGTGGGCGTCGCGGCGTGGGCTCCGTTGCACTGCACACGCTCCGTCGTCGATCCACGCGCCGGCAAGCTCGATCGATTGAGCCGAGTCACGCTCGAGGCCGCCAAACAGTCGGGCAGGGCGTGGGCGATGACCGTCGAGCGGGGCGCATCGTTCCGCGACGCGATCGGCGAGGACGTCATCATCGCCGATGCTTCGGGCGAACCCTACCAACCGACAGGCGTTGACGACCTCACGCTGCTCGTGGGCCCCGAGGGCGGCTGGACCGACGCCGAGCTCGACCAGGCCCATGCAGCCGGCGCGACGGTCGCCGGTTTCGGCAGGCACGTGATGCGGATCGAGACCGCAGCCGTCGTCGCGGCGGGTATCGTCCTGTCCGCCGAGGACCACCTCCGAACGAAAGGGACCGCATGATCGTCCGACGTGTTGCCGCGATGCTCGTTGCCGTATTCGCCTGCCATTCGTTCGCGCAGACGACCGACGAGAAGCTCGAACAGTTCACCGACCGCGCGATCGAGTACCTGCGATCCCAACAGGGCGACACCGGCGGCTGGGCCGTGCCGCCGCAAGGCCCGGTCTTCCCTGCGATCACGGGCCTGGCGATCACCGGCATCCTCCTGGACCCCGCCATCGACACAACCGACCCCGACGTGCTCGACGGCATCGAGTTCATGCTCGGCTACCGCCAGCCCGACGGCGGCATCTACGACCGCATCCTCGCCAGCTACAACACCGCCATCTGCGTCTCCGCCCTCGCCCTCGCGCGCGACGAGCTGCCCGAGGCCGACGTCGCGATCGAGCCCGCCGTGAGCTTTCTTCGCGAGCTGCAGTGGGGGAGCACCGCCAACGTGCCCGCCGCGCTGCAGGACGAGGTCGACGCCGTCGACCGCTCGCACCCGTTCTTCGGCGGCGTGGGCTACGGCCGAAGCGGCAGGCCCGACAACTCCAACCTCACGCTCTGGCTGCAAGCGCTCAAGGACGCCGGCGTGCCGGGCGACGATCCCGCCGTGCAGCGCGCACTGACGTTCCTCGAGCGCACGCAGATGCTCGGCAGTGTCAACGACATGGCCTACGGCGAAGGCTCAACACAAGGCGGCTTCATCTACTCGACCAGCCCGACGGGCAACGAGGCCGACCTCGGCATCGGCGAGTCCAAAGCAGGCGAAATCCGAGAGACTCTCAGCGACGGAACGGCCGCGAGCCGCCTCCGCGCATACGGCAGCATGACCTACGCCGGCTTCAAGAGCTACGCCTACGCCCAGCTCGACGAAAGCGACCCGCGCGTCGCCGCGGCGATGCGGTGGATGGCCGCAAACTACACGCTCGATGAGAACCCCGGCATCGGTACCGACGGGTACTACTACTACCTGCTCGTCTTCGGCCGGGCCCTCGGCGCGCGGGGCCTCTTGATCCTGCCGACCGACCGCGGCAACGCCGACTGGACCACCGACCTCGCCGACAAGCTGCTGGAGATGCAGCAGCCCGACGGCAGCGTGCGGCCCGTCGACGACCGCTGGATGGAAGACAACCCCGTGCTCATCACGAGCTACGCGCTCATCGCCGCGCAGAACGCCCGCCAGACGCTCGCCAACGCGGAGACCCCAGAATGACCATCGCCGCCAGCAGCTACGAGCAGCTCTCCGCCTACCTCCGCGAGTGCGCCAGCCTGCACGCCGTGGGCAACGTCTTGGGCTGGGATCAGGAAACCTACATGCCCGGAGGCGGCGCGAGCGCGCGGGGCGAACAAGCCGCGCTGATTGCACGACTGCACCACGAGCGTGTGAGCGAGGCCAAGCTCGGCGACCTGATCTCCGCCTGCGAATCCGAGGTCGATACATCGATCGATACCGACGCCGCGGCCAACATCCGTGAGGCCCGCCGCGACTATGACCGCCGCACGAAGATCCCGGCCGATCTCGTCTCGCGCCTGGCAGAAGCCCGCAGCGCTGCGCAGCACGCCTGGAAGGGCGCGCGCGAGAACAACGACTTTGCCGCATTTCAGTCGCACCTCGACACCGTGCTGGGCCTGACGCGCGAGATGGCAAGATGCCTCGCGGGAAACGGCGAGCTCTACGACGCGTTGCTCGACGAGTACGAGCCCGATGCAAAGGCCGCCGACATCGAGGCAGTGTTCACGCCGCTGCGCGAGCGGCTGAGCGCGATGATCAAGGACATCGCCGACAACGGCACGCCGCCCAAGACCGACATCCTGCACGCGCACATCCCCGCAGCGAAACAGGAAGCCTTCGGCCGATTCATCGCCGACGCCTGCGGCTTCAGCTTCGATCGAGGCCGACTCGACGTCACTGTCCACCCCTTCTGCGAGGGTGTCGCGCCCGGCGACACCCGCATGACCACCCGCTACCGCGAGGACTCGTGGACCGACGCCCTCTACGGCACCATGCACGAGATGGGACACGGGCTCTACGAGCAGGGCCTCCCTCTCGGCGAACGCCACGGGCGGGGCATGCTGCCCGACCAGTACGGCCTGCCCTGCGGCGAGGCCGTCAGCCTCGGCATGCACGAGAGCCAGAGCCGGCTCTGGGAAAACGCCGTCGGCCGAAGCGATGCCTTCTGGCACTTCGCGCTGCCGCACGCGCAGCGGCTCATGGGCGACGCGTTCAACGATCAGACACCCGCATCGCTCGCGGCTGCGGTCAACACCGCGACACCAAGCCTCATCCGCGTCGAGGCCGACGAGGGCACGTACAACCTGCACGTCATGATCCGCTTCGAGCTCGAGCGCGCGCTGATCTCGGGTGATCTGTCAACGAGCGACCTGCCGGCCGCATGGAACGATCGCTACAAAGAGTTCCTCGGCGTCGACGTACCCAACGACCGCGACGGCTGCCTGCAAGACGTCCACTGGAGCTTCGGCCTGATCGGCTACTTCCCGACCTACACCCTCGGCAACCTGCACATGGCCCAGCTCTGGGAGGCCATCCGCCGCGACATCACCGATATCGACGATCAGATCGCGCAGGGCCAGTTCGCGCCGCTTCTCGCGTGGCTCCGCGATAGCATCCACCAGCACGGCCGACGCTACAGCGCGCAAGAGCTCACCAAGCGAGCAACGGGCGAAGACCTGTCCGCCGACCCGCTCGTCGAGTACCTCGAAGCCAAGCTCAAGCCCAATTACGGGTTGTAGTCACTCGATTCGCGTGTCTTTGACGAGGCTGAAGCGCAGGCGAGGCACACGCTCGACGAACCAGTGCCTCGTTTGCGCTTCAGCCTCATCAAATCATGCAACTAGCTGTCGCGCACTTCGCGATCGAGCTCTTGGAGCACCGCACTCGCGAGGTAGTCGTACTGCTCGATCGTGTTGTACACCTGCGCACTGATGCGAATGTACCGCCGACCCCCGCCGATCGAGTACACAGGCACCTGGATGCCATGGCTCTCGCAGAGCGCATCCTGGAAAGCATCGAGGAACATCTTGGGCCGAGCTTCGAGCCGCTCGCGGTGCGCTTCTGGCATGGTGGGTAACTCGATCATCGCCATCGGCCCGACCATGGTGTCGGTCTGGCACGGATCGGTTCCGAGCCGATCCCTAAGCAGATCAGCGGCTTCCACCATGAGCGCGTGGTTGCGTTCGATGATTCCCTGCCATGACATGTCCGCGATCTCGGGCACAAGCTCGATCGCGTCGGCGACGGCGAGCCTGGCGCTCATATCGTCGGTCCCAACGTAATCAAAGTCGAGGTTGTACCGCGAGCGATTCAGAAAGCCCGCCGGCGCCTCGTCGTACACGCTCAGCGTCTGCGGCCGAAACCGTTCCTGCAAGTCAGGACGGACGTACAGGATCGCCGCACCCTTGGGGGCACAGAGCCATTTGTGCGCGTTGGCTGTATAGAACGCGGGTTTGATCGTGTCGAGATCGATTGGGATGCACCCCGGCCCGTGCGCACCGTCGAGGATCGTCGTCACGCGGCGAGATTCCAACTTTCGGATGATCTCGGCCGCCGGCAGCACCCAGCCGGCCGGGCTGATCACGTGGCTGAGCAGGCAGAGCCGCGTACGCTCGGTCACGCCCGCCATCAGAAGCTCGGTGAAACGTGCCGGCGTCATTGTGCCTTCGAGCCTCGGGACATCGACCACACGCAGCGAGGCACCGGTCCGCGCGGCCAGCCGACGTGCGTTCGCCATGCACGCGGGATACTCCAGCGAGTTCGCCAGGATCTCATCGCCCGGTCCGAGCGGCCGATCGTCTGCGAGCCCGAGCCCCGTCGCCGCAGTCTCGAAGATCGTGCTCACAGCGACCGTCGCGTTGCTCACGAACACGAAGTCTTCAGCGTCGCCGCCGATCAGCCCGGTGACCGCCGCCCGCGAGCGGTCCATCAGCTCGAACGCCGTCTTCATGAAGAAGGTCACCGGCTCGCGTTCCATCAGATCGCGGTGACGCCGCTGCGCTCGAAGCACACGCGCGGGGCACGCGCCGAACGAGCCGTGGTTGAGGAAAACGATGTCAGGGTCGAGCCCGAACTCGGCCGCGAGCGGGCTAGCTGTTGGCCGATTCACGCCGTGATGTCGAGCGTCGAGCCGGTCGCGTTCGACGCCATCCGCGTCGCGGCCGCGTTCTGATCGGCCGGCGAGGCGTACATCCGCATCGCTGCGTTGGCGGCCACCGACTTCGCGGCGGGCGTCGCGGGCGCGGCCGGTGCCGCAACGGCGGCCGTGCTCACCGTGCCCGCAACCAACGGGTTCGCGGCAACGTTCTGAACCGCGTTCTGTGCGCCGAACTCGACCGTGTCCTTGCGATCGACCATCCGCAGCCGGGGCGACGGATCGACAAGCCGCGGCCCGACCGTGTTGCCGGCCTTGCTCGCGGGCTTCAGTGTGAGCGATGACAGCAATGAGGTATCGATGCGGTCCATGCGTCGCGGGGCCTCCGTCGGTCGGACGGCAGTGTAGAGCGCCCAGCTTCAACATGCACCCGGGGCAAGCTGCGATCAGGCACCGATATTCTCGGACGTTACCCAACCGAGACGAGCCCGAAGCGCGAGCGAGGGTGGGGGCGTTCCCTTTCCCTCGCTTGCGCTTCGGGCTCGTCCAAAGGCCCGAAGGTTGGTCCTGCTCGCTCAGTCCTCCTCGCCATGCCCCGCGAAGCCCGCCATCACCTCCTGCTGCACGTTCGGCGGCGTCTGCTCCGTGTGGCTGAAGTCCATCGTGTAGCTGCCAGCCCCACCCGTCATGCTCTTGAGCATGGTCGAGTAGTTCTGCAGCTCGCTCAGCGGCGCCTCGGCCTTCACGATCACGATATCCGCACCGAGCATGTCGGTGTCCTGCACCCGGCCGCGCTTGGTCGACAGGTCGCCCGTGATGTCGCCCATAGAAGAACTCGGCGCCGTCACCTCAAGATGCACGAACGGCTCGAGCAGCGTGGGCCTCGCCTTCTTCACAGCCTCGATGAACGCCCGCTTGCCGGCCTTGATGAACGCGACCTCTTTCGAGTCCACCGGGTGGTGCTTGCCGTCAAAGACTTCGACCCTCACGCCCGTCAGCGGGTAGCCCGCAACCGCGCCGGTCTTGAGCACTTCCCTGACGCCCTTCTCGATCGCCGGCATGAACTGCTTGGGGATCGAGCCGCCGACCGTCGCGTTGACGAACTCGAACGTCGGCTCGTCGCCGAGCGTCGGGTCGATCTCCATCGGTGCGACGCGCAGATGAACCTCGCCGAACTCGCCCGAGCCGCCCGACTGCTTCTTGTGCCGGTGCGTCGCCTCGGCCGAGCCCGTGATCGTCTCTTTGTACGCGACCTTGGGCGGCGCGGTCTCGATCTCAATGCCGTACTGCTCGTGCAGCTTCTCGCGCACCACGCGCAGGTGCAGCTCGCCGAGCCCGCGCATCACGGTCTCGGCCGTCGCCTCGACGCGCTCGATGACGAGGCACGGGTCCTCCTCCATCATCTTGTGCGTCGCCGGCGCAAACTTGCTCTCGTCCTTGTGGTTCTTGAGCTCGATCGCCAGCCCAAACATCGGCTTGGGCATCGGCAGCTTCTTCAGGTGCACGCGATCCGCATCGTGATCGCCGTGGAGCACACTGCCGAAGTGCACGTCGTCGATCTTCGCGATCGCGCCGATATCGCCCGGCCCGAGCGCATCCACCTCGATCGACTTCGCGCCCTGCCGCTTGTAAAGGTGCGCAATACGCACGGCCTTCTTGTTCGCGCCGATGAACACCTCGTCCTTGGCCTTGATCGTCCCCTGGTGCACGCGGAACACACCCAGCTTGCCGAAGTGGGCGTCGGCCTTCACCTTGAACACGTGCGCCAGCAGCGGCTTGTCAGCAACGGGCGTGTGTGGGTAATCGGTCTCGTTGCCATCGTCATCTTCATTGACAAACGGCCGCGGGTTCCCCTCAAGCGGGCTTGGCAGGTAGTCGGCGATCACGTGCGACAGATCGTCGATGCCCGCGCCGGTCTTGGCCGAGCAGAAGCAGATCGGCACGAGATGCCCCTGCCGCAGGCACTCCTCGAAGGCCTCATGCAGCTTCTTCGGATCGAGCTCGCCGCCCTCGAAGTAGGTCTCGGTCAGCTCGTCGTTGACCTCGACGACCTGCTCCAGAATCTGCTGGTGTGCCTCTTCGACCGACGAGAACGCCGGCTCCGCGCCCTCGGCGTGCTCGTGCTCGAACACGTTGACAACCCCGTCGCCCGCGGGCAGATTGATCGGCAGGCACTCGGTCCCGAACTGTTCGCGGATCTGCTCCACGGTTGCCGCCAGATCGATGCCCGACTCATCGATCTTGTCGACGATGATGCACCGCGGCAGGTTGCGCTCCCTGGCGATCGCGAACATCCGCCTCGTGACAGTGCCGATGCCCTTGGCCGGGTCGATCACGACCGCGACCGTATCGACCGCGGGCAGCGCCGCGATCGCGTGACCGAGGAAGTCCGTCATGCCCGGCGTGTCGAGCAGGTTCACCAGGACCTTGCGACCGGACAGACGGCTCTCGGTTTCGAAGTGGGTCATCGCCAGACCCAGCGAGTGGTGGTGGTGGTGCTCTTCTTCGGTGAAGTCGCTGACGGTGTTGCCGTCCTCGACCGAGCCCATCCGCTGGATCACGCCGGCATCGAAAAGGAGCCGCTCGGTGAGGGTGGTCTTTCCCGAACCACCCTGGCCGACCAGCGCCACGTTTCGGATCTCCTCGGCGGCGCGTGCACCAGCATGAGCCTGACCTTTGGTTGGGGTGGCCATCGTTTCGGCGCTCCTTTCGTCCCCGCGTTCGTGAAGGCGAGGCCTGTGGGCCGATCGGATGGTCGCGCCGTTGACGCACAGCGCGGATGGGCGCATCGGCCCGGGGTGAGATGTCGCTCGGCGGAAATACCCCCGAACCTGTCCACTATACCAACTTCTGCACCCCGCGCCGAGACACACACGCCGGATACCGTGCGGCATGTCCGACCAGCCTGCAAACGCACCGATCACTCGCTTCGCCCCGAGCCCCACGGGCCACCTCCACATCGGCGGCGCCCGCACCGCGATCTTCTGCGCCGCCTACGCCCGAGGCCAGTCGGGCCGATTCGTCCTGCGCATCGAAGACACCGACCAGAAACGCTCGAGCGAGGCCGCCGCCGCGGGCATCCTCGAAGACCTCGCCTGGCTCGGCATCGGCTGGGATGACGGCCCCGAGCACGCCACCCCATCAAGCAACTTCGGTGGCGACGCACGCAACGTCGGTCCGTTTCACCAGTCCCAACGCCGCGCCCACTACGACCGCTTCTTTAAGCAGTTGCTCTACGCCGAACTGGCCTACCCGGCCTTCGAAACCCCCGACGAGCTTGCCGCGATGCGCAAGGCGGCCGAGGCCGAGAAGAACACCTTCATCTACCGCCAGCCCGACGGCTACGACCACGCAGCGGCGCTCAAACGTGCCGAGACCGACGAGCACGTCCTCCGCTTCAAGATGCCCGCCGAGCCCGTGACCGTGCACGACCAGATCCTCGGCGACGTCACGTTCCCCTACGAAGAGCTCGACGACCTGGTCATCCGCAAGAAAGACGGCTTCCCGACGTATCACTTCGCCGTCGTCGTCGACGATCACGAGATGGGTGTCACCCACGTCGTACGCGGGCAGGAGCACCTGAATAACACACCCCGCCACATCGCGCTCATCGGCGCGCTCGGCTTCGGCGTGCCCACGTTCGCGCACCTGCCGCTGATCTTCAACCCCGACGGTTCGAAGATGAGCAAGCGCGACAAGGACAAGGCCGTCCGCGCCGCTGTCAAGCAGGCCGCCGGGGTGCAGGAGGCCCTCGCAAACGCCGGCACCGCCGACGAGCAGAAGCACTTTGCCAAGTGGCTGAAGGACAAGACCGTGCAGCTGCCGCAGGATCGACTGATCGCGATCGCGAGCCAGCTGAAGGTCGAGCTTCCCGAGATCGACGTCGAGGACTTCCGCCGGTCCGGCTATCTGCCGGAAGTCGTCATCAACTACATCGCCCTGCTCGGCTGGAACCCGGGCGTGAAGACCGACGATGGGAAGGATCTCGAACGCTTCGACCGGGCCTATCTCGACCAGCACTTCGGTTTTGACCGCGTCGGCAAGACCGCCAGCAAGTTTGACCGCGACAAGCTGCGGGCGTTCAACTTCGACGCGATCCAGGCGATGGACCCCGCCGAGTTCGTGCTTGCGTGGCGCACGTGGGCCGAGCGATACGACCAAGCGATCCTCGGCGAGCTTTCGGCCGAGACGATGCTCATGCTCGCGCCCGCGATCCAGCAGCGGGCGGCCGTGCTCAGCGAGTGCCGCCAGCCGATTGCGTTCCTGTTTGCCGATGATGATTCGATCGAGTACGACGACAAGGCCGTCAAGAAGCACGTGCTCAAGGGCGAGCCATCGGGTCTCGATTTGCTCGCGGCGTTCCGCGACGAGCTGAACACGCTGACCGAATTCACACCCGACGCGATCGAGGCCATGTCCGCGTCGTTCTGCGAGGCGAGAGACACCAAGCTCGGCAAGCTCGCCCAGCCCATCCGTGTCGCGATCACCGGCAGCGCCGTCAGCCCGCCGTTGGGTGTCACACTGTCGGCCCTCGGCCGCGACCGAGCGCTCTTACGGATTGACCGCTTGCTCGCGGCTGTCAGCGGTGAAAAATAAATAATGGAACTATCGTTCTAGATTCTGGAATGCCGGGCGGCTTGGCTTGGTTCGACTCGGACATCCACCCGAAGGAGACTCACCAATGCCGACACACCAGAACCTGCTCAGCCCCATCACGTTCGGCGACATCGAGGCCCCGAACCGCGTCTTCATGGCCCCGCTGACCCGCAGCCGGAGCGCACAGCCCGGCGATGTGCCGCAAGACATGAACGCCGAGTACTACGCCCAGCGAGCCGGCGCGGGCCTGATCATCGCCGAGGCCACGCAGATCACGCCGCAGGGCAAGGGCTACGCCTTCACCCCCGGCATCCACTCCGACGAGCAGGTCGAGGGCTGGAGGCAGGTCACCGTTGCCGTGCACGCCGCGGGCGGGCGGATCTTCTTGCAACTCTGGCATGTCGGCCGGATCAGCCACGTCGATCTTCAGCCGAACGGACAGAAGCCGGTCTCGGCGTCTGCGATCCGAGCCGAGACCAAGACCTATATCGACAAGGACTCGGGCATGGTCGATGTTTCCGAACCCCGCGCGCTCGAAACGGATGAGATTTCGGGCATTGTCGACGACTACCGCCGAGCGGCCCAGAACGCCAAGCGCGCCGGCTTCGACGGCGTCGAGATCCACGGCGCCAACGGCTACCTGCTCGATCAGTTCACACGCGACGGCGTCAACAAGCGGGACGACCAGTACGGCGGCCCGATCGAGAACCGACTCCGCTTCCCGCTGGAAGTCGCCCGCGCGGTCGTCGATGTCTGGGGCGCGGGCCGGGTCGGCTATCGCATCAGCCCGCTGGGCCAGTTCAACGACCTGGCCGATTCGACTCCCGAGAAGACCTTCGGCCATCTCGCCGCCGGGCTCGGCAAGCTCGGTCTCGCCTACCTGCACGCCGTCGAGTCCTTCGGCGATCAGCCGCGGGACGCCGAGAACGACCGGGTCCACGCCTCGATCGCCGCGAGGTTCAAGGACGCCGGCGGCTCGATCTACATCGGCAACGGCGGGCTCGACGCCGATCAAGGCGAGCAGCGCCTCGCCGACGGCAAGGCTGACGCGATCGCCTTCGGCAAGCTCTTCATCTCGAACCCCGACCTGCCCACGAGGATCGCGCAGGACGGGCCGTACAACGAGTGGAACCAGGACACGTTCTACGGCGGCACCGAGAAGGGCTACACCGATTACCCGTCACTCGAAGCGGCGAACGCCTAAATGAACGCGGGTTGCGGTAGGCTGTCGCGTATGCGAGACCCGCTGAACCGCACCGATGTCGAAGCCCCCGAGCCAGCCGAGCGCACGGTTGCCGACCAGCTGGTCGGCGGCGACGACGAATCGGTCAATGTCGCGTTCGAGCGCTGCCGACCCGACGCGTCCTTCAACACCAAACGCCTCCGCGACGCCACGCTCCGCGCGTGCGATCTGTCGAACACGCGCTGCACCGACCTCGTCGCCACCCGCGTCGAGCTGCGTGACTGCCGACTCGTCGGCATCGACGTCGCCGGCGCGACCTTCCGCGACATCCGCTGCACCGACTGCCAGATCAGCTTCGCCCGCGCCTTCGGCACCACCCTCCAACGCTGCTGGTTCGAGAGCTGCGACCTCCGCGAGTGCGACTTCGACGAGGCCACCCTCGCCGGCGTCGCTTTCCGAAACTGCGACCTCCGCCAGGCCCGGTTCGCCTCGAGCAAGCTCGGCCAGACCGACGTCCGCGGGTCGCGCGTCGAAGGCATCGTCGTCCACCCCGACCTGCTGCGCGGTGCCGTGATCGCGCCAGAGCAGGCCAACGTCTTCGCGGCCGCCATGGGCCTTCGCGTTGTGTCGATCGAAGCGGGGTACTGACGAAGCACTCCACACGCGAGAGTTGGAGATCTCACTCGGCATGCAAATGGAAAGAGAAAGCCAGTTCGAGGTTCAGTCGGCTAGGACTGTTCCTCTTTCGATCTGGTTGCCCGCTGCGTGTTCACGGTTGTTCTGGGTTGGCATCGCGCTCGTCGCAATCGTCGGCTGTTGGTTCGCCTTCGCGAAACACATGTCCTTTCGCCTGTGGCCTCCAAGCGGCGACGTCATCGGCGTCTGCCTGGGCGTGCTCATGTGGCTCGTGTTTGCTGTTGTACTTTCGCGTCGCGCGGTCGACTTTCTTGCCATGCCACTGAGAGTCCGAGCGGGGACTGCCTCGTTGTGGCTCGTGGAGTTGAAGGCGACCGAGAACGGCGGACGTTGGAAGATCACAGGCCTTCCAGCATCAACGTCGAAACGCGTCGTGCTTGCTCGCGTCGCGTCTGTTCGTGGAGCCGGCCCGCGTGTGAGGTCATTCATGCTCAGCCGCGAGGTCGCTCGCCCCAGACTCTGGTTGATTCGGCACGGTGTGCGTATCGCTGAGCCCGAGTGCCAAATCAACGACGACAGCGACGACCCGTGGCTTGTGCATCGTGAAGCCAGCGGAGAACCTCTTTCAATTCTCACGACGCTGGATGGGCATCGGCACACGAGGGTGCCGACGGCATGGCGGGTCGTGATTTACTGCACGGGCCCCGTACCCAAGCCTGCTTTGCTCTCGGTTGAGATCGCTGACTCCGTTTCGAGCGAAGAGCTCTCGCGGCGCCTCTAGCACGCCTTCCGGTGCAAGCTGTCTCCATGGCGCAGGAATATCATATCGCCATGATCAACAACGCCTCTAGCGAACCCGCCAGTGAACTGAAGGCCGACCGCCGGCACTTCATCCAGCAGATAATCGATCAGCACATCGCCGAGGGCCGATGGGGCCAGCCCGGCGACCGCACCGTCGTCACCACGCGCTTCCCGCCCGAGCCCAACGGCTACCTGCACATCGGCCACGCCAAGGCCATCTGCGTCAGCTTCGGCCTGGCCGAAGAGTTCGGCGGCACCTGCAACCTCCGCTTTGACGACACCAATCCAGCCAAAGAAGAGCAGGAGTTCGTCGACTCCATCACCCACGACGTCCGGTGGCTCGGCTTCCGATGGCAGGGCGCGTCCGAGACCGACACGACCGCCGGCGTGCTCTTCGCCAGCGACTACTTCGAGCAGATGCACGCCTGGGCGATCGAGCTCATCGAGAAGGGCCTCGCCTACGTCGACACGCAGGACCCAGACACCATCCGCAAGCAGCGGGGGAGCGTGACCAGGCCCGGCGAGAACTCGCCGTTCCGCGATCGGCCGGTCGAAGAATCACTCGATCTGTTCGCCAAGATGACCGCCGGGGAGCTGCGCGACGGGGCGGCCGTCCTCCGCGGCAAAATCGACATGGCCTCGCCCAACATGAACCTCCGCGACCCGGTGATGTACCGCGTCGTCAACGCCGCCCACCATCGGACTGGAGACAAGTACCACGTCTATCCCATGTACGACTGGGCCCACGGCCTCGAGGACTCCATCGAGGGCGTCACCAACAGCCTCTGCACCCTCGAATTCGAGAACCACCGCCCGCTCTACGACTGGTTCATCAACGCCATCAACGACGGGCGCGAGCAGAAGATCCATCACCCCCAGCAGACCGAGTTCGCGCGCCTCAACCCGAGCTACATCATCACCAGCAAGCGCAAGCTCAAGCAGCTCGTCGACGACAAGCATGTAACGGGCTGGGACGACCCGCGCATGCCCACGCTCAGCGGCATGCGCCGGCTCGGCTACACACCAGAAGCCATCCGCAGCTTCTGCACCGGCGTGGGCGTCACCAAGTTCAATGCCGTGCACGACATCACGCTGCTCGAGAACGCGGCCCGCGATCATCTGAACAAAGCCGCCCCGCGGCGCATGGCCGTGCTCGACCCGGTCAAGGTCGTCATCACCAACTGGGGCGAACACGGGGACGCTAACCGTGTCGAGATGATGGAGGGCATCAACAACCCCGAGGACGACTCGGCCGGCACCCGCCAGATCCCGTTCTCGCGCGAGATCTTCATCGAGCGCGACGACTTCATGGAGGACCCGCCGAAGAAGTTCTTCCGCCTCGGGCCCGGCCGCGAGGTCCGCCTGCGCTTCGGCTACTGGATCACCTGCACCGACTTCGTGAAAGACGACGCCGGCAACGTCACCGAGATCCACTGCACCTACGACCCGCAGACCAAAGGCGGCGACTCGCCACCGCCCGATGCCGAGGGCAAGGTCCGCAAGGTCAAGGGCACACTGCACTGGGTGAGCGCCCAGCACGCCGTCGACGCCGAGGTCCGTCTGTTCGACCGCCTCTTCAGCGTGCCTCGGCCCGACAAGGAGCCCAGGGACGCAGCCGACAACTGGAGCTTCACGCAGAATCTGAACCCCGAGTCGCTCAAGACCATCACCCACGCCAAACTCGAGCCCGAGCTGGGCGAAGACGCGAAGGCCGCCATCGAGCGCGGCGTCTTCCACAGCGAGCTCGGCCAGCTCGGCCCGGTGTTCCAGTTTGAACGGCTCGGCTATTTCTGTCTTGACCCTGACACGAAAGCCGCGGGCCGACCTGTATTCAATCGGACGGTAACGCTGCGTGACTCGTGGGCGAAGCAGAACAAGTAGGCTCAGTTCATGGCAAAGAAGCCGGCACTCCCTCAGCAAGGCACGCTCTGGGCGATCCCGACCAAGGTCGGGTTCTTTCGGTGCATCGTGACCCGCGTGCCGAGCGTGAAGACACAGTTTCCGACGTGCTACTGCTATGTACACGCCGAACTGGTTGAAGAGCTTGAGATGGTCAGGGAGATCCCACCCCTTGGAGAATGGGGGGCCTGCTGGCACGGCTTCGTCGGTCTGCGTCCATTCAAAGCCGAACGATGGAAGCCGCTTGGGCCCATCGAGAACTTCGATTCCGATGCCTGGCCCATCCCGGCCGACCCGTGCAAGCGGGGCTGGGACGACGATGAGCCCTACGCACTCGCTGCCGAGGTCTTCGCAGACGATGGCAGCATGCGGCTGCTGGCCTGTTGTCAGGTCGATGACGCCGATGCTGACGGGCTCTGCGAGATCCAGATGGCGCCGACGCCTGCGCCATTCGAGAAAGCTCTCGTTGATAGCCAGACCGGCCGCCGTCCCGGGGCGTGGGACGGCGTGGTTGGATTCGAGAAGGTCGACGCTGCCGTGGTCGACCGCTGGCGACGCACGCGTGCGTCGTTGCTCGCGTCCGCGACGCATCGCGACGGCGAGGTGTACACACGCCAGGTCGAAGAAGGAGATCTGATCGAGTTCCCGATGCAGGGCGGAGGCTACGGCGTGCTGCTTGTTGCCCGAGCGAAGCCGGATCGGCAGGTTCAGAGCCTTGTCTTGCTGGGGCTCGATTACTGGTCACCTGACCCGTTTGATGCGGATGCCGTTGAAACCATGGGTGAGTCGAGGGTGGTGCGGTCTTTCGATACAAACTCGTGGGAGTGTCGCTACGGCCGATGGCGTCCGATCGGCATCATGCCCGGTTACTCGCGCGACAGTTGGCCGATCCCGCCGATTACACGCGACGCCATCGAGGTGTTCTCTGATCCCATGGACATCAGAACCCGACACATCTGCTCGATCTCCGATGTCTCTCCTGACTTTCCGGACCACGCGATGGACGCATACGCCGGCCCTTATGACGGGGATCTCGTCCGAGAGTGCGAGCGATGGGGATCACTGTCGTTCCCAAATGGCGTTGAGGGCTACATGGCTCGTTGGCGTCACAGCTTTCACGATGACCAAGATCCGGTCTCGAAGCTCCGCGAGGAAATCGATGAGGCCACGATCGAACGATGGAGGCGCCTCCGCGAGTGCCTCCCTGACGCAACGCCGCAACCAGACTGATCGCGTGCCCAATCAGTAGACTGTGCTCATGCCTCCCCTCCGCGCCTGCGCCACCTGCGGCCTCGTTCACACCGTCGCCGACGTCCCGCCCAAGCACGTCGCCCGATGCACCCGCTGCAGCTCGGTCATCCGCCACGGCACGCACCCAGCAAGCGAGAGCCGCACCGCCGCACTCGCCGCCGCCGCGTTGATTCTCTTTGTCCCCGCGATCACGCTCCCCGTCATGACGCTCGAACGCCTGGGCCACGAGTCCGTCGCTTCCATCTGGTCGGGCACCGTCAAGATGCTCGCCAACGGCGACTACGGCGTGGGCCTGACCGTCCTCTTCTTCTCACTCGTCGCGCCCGTCGGGAAGCTCGCGGCGCTCTTCACCCTCAGCCTCGGCGGCAGGCGCCTCTCCGCGGGCGCACGCTCGGCGACCTACCACGCCGTCGAGCTCATCGGGCGGTGGGGGATGCTCGACGTCCTGCTCGTCGCCGTGCTCGTCGCCGCGGTCAAGCTCGGCGACCTGGTCGAGGTCACCGCCGGCCCCGGCGTGCTCGTCTTTGGCCTCGTCGTCATCCTCAACCTGCTCGCCTCCATGTCCTTCGACCCGCACGCCATCTGGGAAGACGACGAATGACCGACTCCCCTCCGCCCGCCGCCACCGTCACGCGCGCACCACGACGCGCGAGCATGCTCTGGCTCGTCCCGGTCGCCGCACTGGCCGTCCTCGCGGCGTTCCTGTTCGTGCAGGTCAACCAGGAGCGCGGCACGGTCATCACCATCACCTTCCCCGACGCCGCCGGTCTCGAACCCGGCGCCGACTTGATCCACCGCGGCCTGAGCATCGGCGTCGTGCGCGGCATCACGCTCTCGCCCGATTTCGAGTCTGTGGTCGTCGAAGCAGAACTCGCACCGTTCGCCGAGGGCTTCGCGGCCGAGGGCACCCGGTTCTGGATCGTCCGGCCCGAGGTCGGCCTGGGCGGCGTGTCCGGTCTCGATACCATCATCGGCCCGCGCTACATCGCCGTCGAAGAAGGCCGATCGTCCGACGCATCCAAGCAGCGAGAATTCATCGGCCTCGCCTCCGCGCCCGACGACCCCGTCACCGCCGAAGACGGCCTGCTCGTCCGCCTCCGCGCGCGAAGCGCCGGCAGCATCACCCGAGGCTCGGCCGTGCTCTACCGCAACACCCGCGTCGGCCGGATCATCGGCGTCAAGCTCGCCGACGATGCGACAGCCGTCGAAGTCGAAGCCGTCATCGATCCGACCTACGCACGCCTCGTCCGCGAGGACTCCCGCTTCTGGGACGCCAGCGGCGTCGGCGTCGACTTCGGCCTCTTCCGGGGCCTCAGCGTCGAGGCCGGCTCGATCGACGCCGTCCTCCGCGGCGCCGTCGCCTTTGCCACGCCCACCGACCACGGCCCCGTCGTCGAGCCGGGCCACGAGTTCGACCTCGAACCCGCACCTGAAAGCAAGTGGCTCGAATGGTCGCCCGCGATCCAGCTCGACCGCTCGGCCGACTAACACACCGGCTACAGTCGCCCATGAGCCTGATTGTCACCGGAACCATCGGAATCGATACCGTCGAAACACCCGCGGGCGAGAAGCGCGAAGGGGTCCTCGGCGGGTCGTGCGCCTACTTCGCCGCCGCCGCCCAGCACCACGTCGACACGCGACTCGTCGCCGTCGTGGGCGAGGACTTCCCCGCCGAGCACCGAGCAACGCTCGAAAGCTTCGGCAAGATTCGACTTGAAGGGCTCGAGACCCGCGCCGGCAGCAAGACCTTCCGCTGGGGCGGCAAGTACCACGACAACATGGACCAGCGCGACACCACGTTCACCGATCTGAACGTGCTCGAAGAAGCGCCGCCCACCATCCCCGACTCGTTCCGCGATTCGACGCACATCTTCCTCGCCAACACCCACCCGGCCGTCCAACTCGGCATGCTCGAGCAATTGCCCGACCGCCGGCTCGCCGTCGCCGACACGATGGACCTCTGGATCGACATCGCCAAGCCCGAGCTCACCGAGCTCTGCAAGAAGGTCGACGGGCTCGTGCTCAACTTCGACGAGGCCCAGCAGTTCACGGGCCACAAAAACACCGTCGCCGCCGCCAAGCACCTGCTCGATCTTGGCCCGGGCTTCGTCGTCGTGAAAAAGGGCGAGCACGGCTGCCTCTTCGCCGCACGCGAGACCGACGGCTCG
>JBCBMF010000024.1:0-22714 GCA_039822905.1 Planctomycetota bacterium | reverse complement strand
CGCAGCTGGGATGTCACCAACAGTCCTCCAGCTGCGCCAACTGGCCCTCGAAGTGTCGCTGATCCGCTAGATCCATTCCAGGCAACCCGCGTTCTGGTGTTGCAGTTGCCACCACGAATCTGCGCGAATCCCCGTACCCTGAAACGCACGGTGGCACGGCCCGATTGTGTGCCGAAATCACCTGCTCCATCCCCAAAGGTGTACGCACTCAGTCCTCCATCAAGTCCAACCAGATCGCAGCTTGTAAATTCGGATAGCCTCGCTTCGGCGTCTACTTGGATGCTCGCTGTGTCACCATCACAATCGATCGTGAAACCGGGGCTCTGGTCAGCTAGCCTCAGGCCCTCGATCACAATGGTCCCCGTCCGTTGACATTGCGGCCCGAACGGAGGCGTGCCCGCAGAGAGCTCGTACTCGACCTGGGCATCGAAGTCGACACCAAGGAACTCGTAGAGCCCTGAGTCACTGAGAACCTGGCCGGAGGCAGCTTCAACGCTGATTGCTGCTACAAGGGGGCTGATGAGTAGACACGGTCTCAAGCCGATCTCCTTTCCACGTTGCTCCGATTTGTGATCATCGCTGCTCGCCGTAGACGATCAAAGCAGCACCCCTACTGTATCACATAAACGACGTTATGTGATAGTGTCATCGGCTCTTCAGGGCATCGCCATCCACAAGCGAAATCGGTTGACAGAACACCGGCCGGCGTGGCATTGGTGACGGATGGAACACGGAGAAGACGAAGACGCTCTCTTGCAGCAGCTCGCTGATATGCAGGTCTCTGCCGAGGTGCTGGGCAGGCTGAAGATCCTGAAGGCGTGCAACGATCGCGAGACGTATCTGCTCATCCTCGAGACGGTCGTGGAGCTGAGCCGTCTGAAGACAGCCCACCGGATCGGTGATGCTGAGTGGATCGAGATCATCACGGCCGCGATGCCCGCACCAGGTGCATCGCAGGGGTACAACGAAGCCCTCGGCAGGCAGAAACACAAGCCCAGGCTGGTCACGGTGACAGATGAGCCTGATGAAGAAGAGATGACCGAAGACGAGATGCTGGAAGCAGCCTGTGAGATGCTGCGGCTCTCAGGGGAAGGGGCTGCTGATTTCGTAGTCGATATCAAAGCCATCTTCGCGAAGTACCCGACGATCGAACGCCGACGCCAGCTCCAAATTCTTCTCGATGATGTCGAAGCCATGACCACGCCGCCGAGCTCACGGGTTCATTGAGACCCTGGCTCCATCTCCTACCGCCGATGATTCAGGTTGACAGAACACTGGCGATCGTGTCATTCATGAAGGATGAGCGATGAACCTACAGACCTTGTGCTAGAGCTTCTTCGGGCCATCCGCAGCGATGTCACCGATCTGAAGGCCGGACAGCGTGAGCTGAAGCAAGAGCTGATCTCGATCCGGAAGCAGGTGCATGGCCTGGCTGGTGATGGGCTCCGACGTGAGACCAACATCGCGGCGATGCAGGTTGATCTGGACAGGATCAAAGCTCGCCTCGATCTCTCCGATGCCTGATGATCTGAAAGCCCTCGGCCGCCTTGCAACGCCCCGCGTGGTGGCTGCTATCGCCAACGCCGGCAGCTCCAATGAAACACCCGATGACGATGCAGCCAACGAGCTGGCGAGTGAGCTGAAGCAGCTCATGGATGGCCATGACCCCAGCACGATTGCAACAGCACTGATCTCCGCGACGAACGACAGTCTTCAGCATCACCCTGAAGATCTCGCCCGCCTGGTGAGCTGGCTGGGCACGATCCTCGATAGCGAGCTTCTTGATCGCGAGCACCGTGATGCCTGATAAATTCGATGATCTCCGCCAGAAGTACGACGCGGCCGATGCGGTGTCGCGGTTGAAACTTGCTGGGTTGATCCAAGCACTCAACCACCTCGATGAGCTGGAAGCTGCACACGAAGCGGACAACGGTCGCGGGCGTGAGCTGCTGGTCTTCGCGGTGCTGGCCACGCTCCTTTGGATGTGTTGGAGCGTGGTGAAGCTGGCGGTCGTGGTGCTTTGATTTGACAGAACACCGAGATCTGTGGCATCAATGAGCGATGAGCCACGGAATGCTGACATCGATATTCATCAACGCGAAGAAGAAGCGTGAGTTCCGCCAGACGCGGAAGCCGAGGTTTGGCTGGCCAAAGCCCAAGGGCGGCCGACGTCGCCGGCGATACCCGCGCCCGAAGCGTTGACCGCTAGGCTGATGGCAATTCCATCGGAGAGAGAACCCGCGATGCAAACACCCACAACACACCGGCAGTTCATTATTGAGCGCACCATCCCCTGCGAGCCACCGGACATCTTCAACGCATACCGAGATGTGACACTTCGCTCTTCGTGGGGTGTTCCTGCGGGCGAAGTCATGCTCTATGAGCGGTCGGACTTCTCCGTCGGCGGCGAGGACCACTACCGCTGCGGACCCAAAGGCGATCCGCGGTTTGTGGTCAAGGTGCAGTATCAGGACATCGTCGAAAACAGCCGGATCGTGTACGTAGAGAGAGCAAGCCTCGACGGTACGGCTCTGTTCGCGGCATTGGTCACCATCGAACTCGAGCCGTCTGCCGGACAGGCGAGACTGGTGCTCACGGACCAGATGGCATCGTTCGTCGGCAGCGAGATGATCGAAGGTGCAGAGCGCGGTACAGCGGCTGCGATAGACAATTTGGTCGCTCTCATGAAGCGGTGATCACTCACCACATCCAACGCATCTCGGAGCGTTGCATCTGGGACAGCTCGGCTGGTTCGGGTGCATCGGTGCTCCGCATCGGAGGCACGGAGCCGGCGGCGGCGGGGTCTGCTTGGGCTTGGTGTTCGTGGTCATCGATGAGCTCCTTGCGTTCGAGGTCCTTCAACCACGGATGAGGACCTTGAAGGCAGAAAGGAGCGGCTGAGACTCACGAACCACCCCCCTGCTCTGCTTGACGCTTCAGCTCATCGAGCACCTGGCGGATCGGTGCGGCCGTGAGCATCCAGGGCTCGACGACGAAGGGTGAGTGACCGTCGCATGGTTCTACCTCCCACAAGACGACGTTCCGACCATCCAGCCACGAAGCTGTGGTTCTGTGCTGGCGAATGACCCGGACTTGTGTTCCAGGTGGGACCATGCGGGCACGGCAGAAGAACGAGCTCTGTGGCCTGATCCGGTGCCCATCAAGGGTGAGCTCGGGGCGTAAACGGATCGCTCCGCGGTGCTCTGTGGGCGGGTTGTGATCGATGCTGAGCATGGCTCACAGCATACCGTACACAAACCGATTATCAATGCGATTTTGCTTGCATTGTCCGAACAGATATGCGAAGATAGGTGTATAAGTGCATAGCCGGATTGAAAGGAGGCCCGCAATGACACGATGGAACCTGACCATCTCCGACGAGACCGATCGCATGGTGCGGAGCCACCTGGCCCGGCGCGGTTACAAGAAGGGCGATCTCTCGAAGTTCGTCGAAGAGACCGTGAGCACCGCGATCATGACCAAGACGCTCGAAGAGGTCCAAGAGCGAAACAAGGATCTGAGCGAGGCCGAGGCCATGAAGCTCGCCAACGAAGCGATAGCCTGGTCTCGTGCGACTCCTGCTTGATACGAACGTGATCATCTCGGCCTTCTTGGTCAGAGGCGGGATGCCCGATCTGTTGCTCCGTGCCTGGCTCGAGAGCGATCGATACGAGCTTGTCACATCACGCGAGCAGCTCGCAGAGCTCGAGCGGGTGTGCGGCTACGAGCATCTACGCCGGCGGATCACACAGCAAGACATCGAGGACTTCCTGGTCGTGGTCGATGACCGAGCGATCGTCGTTGAGAGCATCGCCGAAGTGACGGCTTCGCCTGATCCATCGGACAACCTGATTCTCGGGGCCGCGGTCGCGGGCAAGGCCGATCTCATCGTCTCCGGCGATCGAAAAGATGTGGTCGATCTTGGAGCCGTCGAAGGCATCGAGATCGTGACAGTTCGGCAGGCCTGGGAACGGCTCCAGGAGCAAAGCCAATGAGCGGCGAACGAGTGAACCCGGAAGCCGAGAGCGATCGGCTGCTTCGCAGGAGTCTTGCAGAGATGGAGCGCGGCGAGACGATCCCCGCCGAAGAGGTGTTCAAGCAGCTCGCCGAGGAACCATCAAACACGACCTACTGCGCGGGAGGAGAATTTGGTTCACGCTGAACACTGGCAGCCTGTTGGTGATCTTCTTTCCACGAACGACTGATCCTACCGAAATGGTTGGGCGGCCAGGTCGCAGAACGGTCTAGTGAATGTGAAGGGGGACGTTCAGATCCAGTCCCAGGAGCACGCCAGTCTTTCTTGTACTCGTAGGTCGCCTGGGTCCACACAAGAGGCGAGTCCTTGTCATCACGAATTGCTGTATCCAGATACACCAAGAGTTCAGTACCAGATGTGTATTTCTGATAGGGACTGATCGCTATCCGAGTGCCATCACGTTTGAGAAAATTGCCATGATCATCGATACCACCAGCATCTTCAACATACGGATAGGCTGTTCGGATGATGTCGCCTATGGGTAGATATGGGGGCACTTGATCAAAAGGGCCATCAAACCAGTTGTTTTCCTGGATGTTCCGCGTGGCCACTCCAACGAGAATCATGCGACCAGAACGTGGATGCTTGTAGAAACAGAATCGCGAGTCCTCGCCAAACCAAACCTCGTGACCGCGGGGTGTGACCGCGCGATGCAGGATTTCCGGCAAAGCCTTGGTGTCATTCAGCACGTAGTACAAGGCACGGTCTGAGGGCCAGTACATCAGGTGCAAGAAGTATCCCGATTCATCTAAAAGGCCCGAGATGTGGCGTTCGCCTTTGAACAAATCAAAATTAGGTTGCTCGAATGCACGTCGGTCCAGCTGGAATCTGCTGATCTTCCCTTCAAACTCAAGAGATATCATGCCGGCAGCATCATCGAAGTCGATTGAAACGCCATCTGAACCATCAACATATGTGCCCACGTTGAAATCGTGCTGGTTGTACTCATCGAAATAGCCGACCGAAATCTCGCCGTGCTCAACGTTTGAGAACCGTATGTTCCCGCTGATAAACCTCTCCCCCAGGGGAAACCGGTAGTAGAAATACCTTTCGGATGGATATATGACCGCCAAAGTCCCTGCAAGCTCATCTAGAACATATCGTAAAATCGAGTTCGGATCGTTGTAATCAGCAACTGTTTCCCCGTACTTTGCTGGTGGCGACAAGGAACGGACAACTCGTTGCTCGATATAAGATTCGTTCCAACTAATCAACCCAGAACGATCGCGCTGCATCGAGTGACATCCACTAGATCCAAGCAGTATCAGCGACGCAATGAGCGAACCAGACGGTCTAAGTGATCTCATTGGGATGGAGGTTGAGTCGGTGCGAATGGCCAACGAGGCACTGGAAAGACTGACTCGGCAGTTGACCACCACGAGTGATCTGGCGGGAAGACCGGCCAATTTCCATCATTGGGCTCACCCCAATCAGATGACATCGATGACGTATGATTCGGAGGCCAATATTCCGGACCATCCCACGTGCGGGACGCATCACTGACATGCGACGGAGGATAGCTTGCGCTACGTCCCTGCGAATGCACTGCAGGAGGTCCCCATCCCTGGGACACTGTTCCGTCATGGTTAGGTGGCCATTGAGTTGAAGAGGTCGCTACTCCATGATCCCAGTCTGAGGTAATCGACCCTTGATGATCAGGAGGACCTTCCTGCCAGCCGGAAGAGTCTGTTGCATGCCCTGGCCAATAACCGCGAGACACCGTTTCATCGTGAATGTCCGGCGGATCTGGATACCAGGTATTCGATGCTGCCGAAGTATGCGACGGCGGCCAGTACCTGCTATACGCCTGTGAGTGATCGGGTGGATATGTGTTGCTGGTGTCGCGCGTATGATTCGGAGGCCAAGTCTTACTCGTTGATTTAGAGTGAGGATCAGGTTGTGGAGTAATCGTGTCGTTGATTGAATTATGTGTGATGTGGGGAACCGGGTCTGGATTCCAATTGATCGAGCTTGAAAGCAAATGGTTCGGTGGCCACCACGGTGGGACATCGGGAGTCCATGTGTTGCTGATGCCAGAAAGATGGTCTTCTGGCTCACATCCCGCCACCATAAAGTACCCTGTTCCATGGGTTTCAATAGCCAGGATGTACTCATGCAGTTGGTAAGCAGCTGTAGAGAAATCGAAATCACTCGGAATCTCGTTGCCGACAACAGGTATAACTGCAATGACATCATCAGCACCAGCTGTACCGTCAACATTGACATCTGCTGATAAATTGCCAGTCGATGCTCCACTCAAGATGGCTTGAAAGTCACTTGTTCCAACAGTCTGAGATCCATCCACTGTGGCTTTGCCGTAAGATGTTCGCAGCATATTCTCGACAGCAAGGATCTGATCAGCTGCCGTCACCACCCCGTCACTATCTAGGTCGCCAGGTTGCAGCCCTGGACCGAACACCGTGCTCATCTGCTGATGAAATGCCAGAGCGTAATCTACATCGCTGATGCTGCAGTCACCATTTAGATCTGTAATAGCTACGAGCGAGTTCTGCATGAAGTCGCTGATTTCCGTACTGTCACGCGGCCCAATTTGCTGAGCCTTTGACAAGGAAGTCACGCCTACAGCTAGACCACAAACAAGCACAATACGAGAGCGCTGCTGCATGAATTCACTCCTTACGGCCGAGCTGTGATCAACCAAGACATCGACAGAATACCATTTTCGGACTCAGACGATACGCGTGAATTCGAAAAATTCTGTCCATCGTGCTCCTGTTTCTAGAAGACACCCAGATTAAAGCAAAATATCGATTGTGTCGCACAAATTTGTGCTTCTGGGGCTCTATTAACTGCTCAGCAGGCGCACTTACTACAGCGAGCGATATCTGGTCTTGCCCAAAGTCCGCTGTCAATCACGGGGCAAAATCGGTGAGTTAGTGTCGGACGGCCGCTCGGAGCACCCGCCCCTATCCCCGTCACGCTGCGATCTGTCGCACCAGCAGCCGCTCAGCCGTCCTGATCAGCTGCACAAATCTCGATTTGAAGACAAGGGGTCCGCCCCCGTGGCCGGGAGCGGACCCCGCGAGGGGATCAAGCTGCATCAGCTCGCTCGGCCCGGTCTGCTGCTCGCATGTCTGCGATGGCGTCGTAGGCCTTGACCGCCAGGCGTCCGACGATCAGAAGGTCGGTTCCGCTGAAGCTGTCGGTGTCTTTGTAGTTGCCCAGCTCGTCTTTGAATGAGCGGGTGATCGTCACGCTGTAGAAGGTGCCCTTCTCACCGAAGTTCTTCCAGATGGCGGCTGTGATGCGTCCATCGTTGATCTTCTTCACGGGCTGGTTCTGGTTCGTTGTCATGGTCATTCTCCTTTCGTTTGCTGTTGACCGATGCCAAGCAAAAACCAGGGGAAAAACGGGCTCTTGGCGTCACAAGAAGAATCTCGGAGGCTCCTTCAGGAAACCGTGATTGTTCTTGGGGCGTGCCCGTCCCTGGTAGCGTGAGCATCGAGTGGTCAACGCGGACGAATGAGAGTGCCCCACTGCTCTGACAGCGGATTAGAACTCTTCGAGCCCGCCCGAGGAAGCATCGGTGGACCTCCACCGCTGCACCTGCCGCATCTGAAACTCGGTGTGCATGGCATCCCACTGATCGCGTGTGATCTCCTGCTT
Source organism: Planctomycetota bacterium (assembly GCA_039822905.1). Lineage (GTDB taxonomy): Bacteria > Planctomycetota > Phycisphaerae > Phycisphaerales > UBA1924 > JANQQZ01. The sequence continues at coordinate 15,051 of JBCBMF010000024.1, read as the reverse complement.
CATGCGAGCAACCCGGTAAGGATCATCAACACGGTGCTTCTGCGAGACCTTCAACACGGCGGACACAAAGCGGTCCAGGTCGTTGAAGTCGTCATGAGTGCGTGCCGGCGGCGTGGCGGGTGTCTGCTCGTGCAGCAAAGTCGATCGCCCGTTGTGGTATTCGCGTAAGCGTCGAGCCGCTTCGTCCTCATCGCTGAGCGTGATGAACTCGCTCTTTCGTTCACGCAAGAGCCAGAAGAACATGGCCCCCGGCTTCGACCCTCGGCACCTGGCGCGTTCGGCGAGCGCCATGAACTCAAGCCGTCCTGCTTCGCTGGCGTTGGCAAGCCCAGCGGTGCAAGCCTGGCGGTGCAGCTCAAGCAGCCGATCGGTGTCGCCGAGATCTCCGGCCTGGATGTCGCGGATGTTCGGGGCGGCTGCGGGTGCCCTGCTCCTGCCGCGTCTGCTTGTCTTTCTCCCACCGCCCGAAGTCGATCGAAGAGAGACACCAGCCGGTCCTGCCCGCGTGGGGGCGGGTTTCTGGTGTAAAGATTCTCCCGTAAGGGAGAGAGAATCTGTTAGATCAGGGGTAGCGGTTCGACCGGAAAAATCGGCCGAAGGGCATGCGGTTTCACCGGAAGCCTCCCCCCCACTCTCGCGGGCTTGCTGGTTGTTCTGCTCGGCCGCGTGTGACGGGTTCCAGGCGTGATCGATGAGATCATGCAGACCCCACCGATTGAGCTTCCACTGATCCACGTCGAGAGCTGAGATCCAGCCTAGATCGATGAGCCGGGTACGTGCATCGCTGAGCTGCCGGCGTGAAACGCCGAAGACCTCGGCGACCCATCCGAGCTTGTAGCGTCCATCCATCCGGTAGCTGCTCGTCTGCTTGTGCCAGAACAGGCAGCGGATGAGGATGGTGAAGATCAGGGCGGTGCCTGCCTTGGTGAAGCCGGCGGCGAGAGCACGGATCATCCGCCTGGGCACGGGGACCGTGCGGCCGGGCGTGTCGATGTGCCCCAGCATCGTCCAGAAGCCTGATAGATCGTCGAGAGCGATCTGATCGGCGGACCGGGCGAATTGGATGCTGTGCTCGCTGAAGGCAATCAGCTTCAGCTCAGAGAGGCGTGAGAGGTCGCCAGACAGCTCGGAGAGTGTCTTGGCCTCTCTGGGTCCCCCACTCCTTCCGCCGATCAAGTGAAGCAGCTCACGGGCCTCATAGCGGGCCTCGCGGTCCTTGCCCATGTAGCGGCGGCGTTCGGCCATCTCGTGCAGGGCGAACCAGACGCGGAGCTGGCGCTTCGTGATGTGGCCGGCCTGGAAGAGCCACCACACAAGGGTGAGCTGGTGAACGGTGATCGGGCGGTAGCTGCCCTCGATGCGATCGGTGTAGTGGCCCCTCCGGGCGGTTGTTCGTGCGTCCATGCACGCCTCCTCTCTCCGAGAGCAGGCACAGCGATACCCCGTGCCGAAGAGGGTTCCTCTTGACGGGGCATCGCGGATGAGCTACCTTCGAGGTGCGAATTCGGATAGGTCGCTCGTCCCGGCTCCGCCGAGACCTGCGGCATTGAAGACCGCCCCACCGCGAGGCTGAGGGCGGTTTTTCATTGGTTCAAGGGTCTACGCGGTGTCCACGTCTCCTTCTGCTGATTGATCCCCTCCGCTCCGGGATGGAGACGGATATATGGGGGTGACAGGTGCTGTCATCGTCAATATGTCGTGAGTCGGGAGAACCAGTCAAGCGCCGAATCTGCCCGCCTGAGCGCCTGAAAACAGCGTTTGGGACCAATCAAGCGGTCCCAATCAACTGGTCCCATATAACTGGTCCCTATCGTCTGGTCCCACACAACTGGTCCCACACAATCGGGACCAATCGCGGCTTTGGTGTTGACTGGTCCCAATCAACTGGTCCCAAACGCTCAATCTCGTCTGGTCCCAATTGATGTGGATGAGGCTGAAATGCCGATTGACACGACGGATACGCTCATGTCATGATTCCTGCGTGGGCCGATAATCGGTCCCAATCAACTGGTCCCAAACGATCGGGACCAATTACAGCGGGGGCTGCGACTGGGACCAATCAAGCGGTCCCAATCAACTGGTCCCACATAACTGGTCCCGATCGTTTGGTCCCACATAACTGGTCCCAATTGCGAGGTTCGGGGGCTGAAAAAAGAAGTGGAGAAGTGAAAATCATGGACGAGAAACGTCAAACGTCGGTCATCGCGATCGGGAACCAGAAGGGTGGGGTGGGCAAGACCACGACCACGATCAACCTCGCGGCTGCCCTGGGCACGCTGGGTAAGAAGTCGCTGATCATCGACCTGGACGCCAACTGCGGCGCGACGCGCTGCCTGGGCATCCCGCCGGAGAGCTTCACCGGCAGTTACGAGGTGCTGCTCGGGGATGAAGACCCCATCGCGGTCGCCCTCGAAACCGATCCCGATGAAGAGATCGAGCTGCCGCAGGGCGTCTCGCTGATCCCGGCGAACCGCGATCTAGAGCGGGTCGAGATCGAGCTGATGAAAAAGCACCGCGTCACCGACTACCGCGATTGTCTGCGGGCTCCGATCGACAAGATCATCAAGACCGGCCGATTCGATTTCGTGTTCCTGGACACCGCGCCCAACATCCACGCCCCGACCGCCGCGTCATACCGGGTGGCGGAGTGGTTCATCCTGACCGCCACGCCCGAGCGCCTGGCGATCGAGGGCCTGAACGATGCGATGAGCGACATCCGCACGGTGCGCCAGCACAACAACCCGGACCTGAAGCTGATGGGCGTGGTGCTGTCCTGCGTGAACAAGCAGACCAACCTGGCGAAGGAAGTGATCGGCTGGGTTGAGGACACATTCGCCGATGCCGGCGGCTTCGGGGATTTCCGCACACGGATCAGCCGCTCGATCAAGGTGCCCGAGGCTCAGCGGCACGGTCAGACGATCGTGCAGATGATGCCCGATCACAAGGTGGCCGAGGAATACCGCCAGCTCGCCCGCGAGGTCCTGGAGCGGCTGAAGGCTCCGGTGATCGAACGCAGCAACGACGAGGGAGCAGTGGGGGGGTCTGAGCTGACAGGCTCAACCGCCGAGCCAAAGCCGGCGGCGGAGGCCAAGGCGAATGGCTAAGCGACGCGAGAGACCCGTAGGAAACCCCCTGATGGGGGATATGGTCGGTGACATCGTGGGCGAGGTCACGACACGGCCGGCACCGCCGCTGCCCGAAACCACAGAACCGCCCCCTGAGCAGCCACAGAAGCCCGTACAGACGCGAAAGCGGTCCAGGCGCCCTGCACCTGCCAAGAAGCCGGCACCGGCTCGTACGGGCTCACAGAACGCCGAGACGAAGGTGCAGATCAAGGCGAGGTTCTCATCGGAAGAGGCGGCGGACATCGAGCGCTTCACCCGCACGCTCTCCCAGTATGTCGGCAGCAAGATCAAGACCGCCGACATCACCCGAGCCCTGTGGATTCTGGCGATCCGATCTGAAGACCAGCTCGCCGATCTGACGGCCAAGGCTCCATCGATGCCCCGGCCGTCCTACGGGAGCAGCTTCGAGATGGCCGAGTATCGCGACCAGATCACCGAATTCCTGCTGCTGGCGCTCAAGAACACTCCGAAGGCGTAAGTGGTCGCGATGAAAGCTGTATCATCGGAGTGACTCAAACAAGGAGTTTTGGGGATGCCTCGCTTTGCAACCTGCACCCGTCACGAACAAACGTGTCCGCGTCAGATGACGATAGTTGTCTCCATGCTGGTTGGATTGTTTATCGCAAACCAGGCGATTGCTCAGCCGGTCCGGATCGACCTACTCGAAGCGACAGCAGAGATAACGGGTGAGTACGAACTGGTGGCCGGTTCAACGCTCACGCTTGTTGAGTGTGCACGCACACAAGAGATCGACTACATCGGGCCATTGGGCATCCCATTTGCGCCTGTCAGCCTTGGCTTCAACCTGATATGTGAAGGCGCGGATGTTTCGGACGATGATCCGCAGAGCCTGAAGCGGTTCGATTTGACTCTAGGGGAGGGAGTTTCCGGGGATGTCGAGTCCTTTGAACTGTCGGCTACGGATTCACAAGTGGTTCGTGCACCTGGGAGAGATCAGTACGCGTTTGCCTCATCGAGTGTTGCCGGGTCTATGCGTCTCGTGATTGCGGTGAGGGGCTTCGCGACAGGAAACCACCGAATCGGGGGTAACAGCGCACGCACGCCGGTCTTCTTTCGTGGTCCGCTCGTCGAGTTTGGCGTCGAACCGTTCGATATCACGCTGCCAGTCACTGCGTTCGATGGCTGCTGTGGGGCCAATTTCGGCGTCCGAGTCGGTTGGCGAAGGGGAGTATGTGATGACAAGATCATCGCTCCTAATGGATCACAAATCTCGGGATTTTTGTATCCCGGCCTGTACGAGCTTGTTGTGCCCATTGAGCGCGCTTCAGCAAATTCCACTGTTGGCCCGGACGGGACGGATCGAACCCTGAGTCAGTTTTTTCAGGGCTCCATCACTGTAGTGACCGACCAGCTTAGAGCGAGAGATGTACCGCGGTGCGTGGATCTGAACGCCGATGGCCAAGTCGATTGGCAGGATCTCTGCCTGTGGATCGGAGACCCTTCGGATACCAACAACGATTTGGTCGTGGATGCTTCAGACTTGGCATGGTTGCGGTATCTCGTGGATTCCCAAGAGCTGCCGCCGGCGCGACTGCTGGCCGATCTGAACGGCGACGACACGCTGACGCCCGCCGACTTCAACGCGTGGATCTTGGCATTCAACCAGCAACTACCACAGGCTGATCAGAATGGTGATCAGCTCGTCACGCCCAGCGACTTCAACGCCTGGGTGCTGAATTACAACAGAGGGTCCTGTGAGCCTACTTCCCTCTGAGGGGACGCTGATCCACCAGTGAGAATCACGCGAGCGTATGCGTGATGCCGTGACGATCGCAGAGCTTGCGAAGCCTCGGCCGAGCGTGCTTGATCCACGTGGTCTTCGTCCATCGCCGGCGTTTCACCCATCGCTCGAAGAGCAGGGCAGAGCGATCATCCAGGAAGCATTTCACGGCGAGAAGATGCCAGCGGCGCCCACGTGTGAATCCCGTGTTGTCAGGGCTCCGGTGTTCACGAAGCCGGCGGCGGATGTTGGGAGTGAAGCCGGTGTAGATCATGCCGCAATCTGAGAGCAAGAGATAGCAGTAGAAGCGGGGGAGGCGTTGCATCGTCACGGCTCTGGTCGCCCGCCCCCATGAGGCTGGGGCGAACCAGAGCGACGGCCGCGAAGGTCATCGTTCCAGTCGGCTCCGATGAAGCTGGGCCGGTCCTCGAGGAAGGTGAGATCGTCTCGGCCGAGCTGGTCGAACAAGCCGCGAAGGGTGCGGATGTAGCCATCGCCGGCTTCGTCGTTGTCAACGGCGGCGACGATCACCGAGCCCTCTTGCATCTTGCTCATGGCCTGCTGAAGCAGCCTGGGCTGCTGATCGTTCATGCCACCAGAAAAACTCAAGAAGCGTGTCCGGTTGTGCCCGGAAACGACGCCATAAGAAATAGCGTCGATCGCCGACTCCGAGATCACAGCTCGGAGATCCTGGCGGTCTGGAACGCTGCACCAAATCCCCTTCCTACCGCCCTTGCTGAACGACTGGAAGCCGTCGCCCTTGGTCTCGTAGCCGCACAAACCTGAGTCATCGAAGTGTGGAAACACCGCATCACCCGAGGCATTGACTCGGATGCGTGCGTGAAACTGCGGCTGTGCCAGAATCTCGGGTGGGATGCCCCGCGTGTCGCACAGATATGAGTGATGAGGGCCGAGCGGGCGGAAGCCGGCATAGCGAGCCTGCACGCCCAGGATGTCACGCTCGACGGGCCGAAGGTTCGGGAGCATCCGAGATTGCTGTGAAGCCTTGGGCGAGAGTGGGGGGGTCCCGGAGGGCACATAGCCCGCAGCTCCGAGAAAGGCTCTGAGATCGCGTCTGACGCTCCCCAGATTGCCGCCGCGATGCTGCTGCCAAAGATCGATCGCTGAGCCGCTGCCGGGCGTCCCACGGACCGAGAACCAGAGATAGTGACCATCGGGCGCGAGGCCGATGATGATGCGATCGCCGCCGGGATGATCCATGCACGTGGAGCCGGTGGACGTCTTCGAGTCGTTGACCTCGAAGCCCAGCTCGAAGCCGATCATCCGAAGATCGATCCGCTTGATCTGGTCGAGTTCATCTTCACGCGAAGTCATCCCCCAACGTACCACAGAACCCGCGTGTGATGGAAGATTCTTGCGCTTCGGGGGCGGGGGATGCGGAACAGACGGGTTCCTTTCTCGCCGGCGGGGATCGATGGGCGAAGAGGGCCGGATGAACAGCGTGCGTGTGGGAATTGATCCAATGCCAAGGCTCGAGCTGCTCGCTCGGGCGGCGATGAATGAACTTGACATATCCCGAAAATACGTGCAGTGTCTCGCGATGGTTCAGGACGATGACGAGACCGAGCTGGCGGCGTTGACCGCTGAGGCTCACACGCACGCCGAGAGGCTCCGCGAGATCGCGGAACGCTACGAAGCCGTGACGGGTGCCGATGGCGTGAGCGGTGAGCTGAGCCCGATCTTCCGAGCTGCTCGGGCGATGAGGGCGGAGGAAGCTGCTGCAGCCATCAGCATGAAGGAGTTTCTCGAGGCATCGCCGGATGAGGCCGCGGAGCGGTGGAGCCTGGGTGAGCTGGCGGCGATCTTCGATCGCTACGGCGGGCACACCTTCGAGAGCAGTGAGCTGATGAGGACTTTCGGCAAGAACGCTACGCGATTGGCGAGAGCTTGGGGCTACGAGATCACGCATCCATCGATCGACGTTGCCGGTCGTCTCACAGTCGCTGATGCACGCCCTGGATGCTCGTACTTTCGGGTGGTGAACAAGCACAATCACAAACGAGGCCTCGGTTCACCGCCGCTGACACTCGCCACGGGCCTGCGTCTGGTGAGCTAGACCTTGAGCTATCAGCATCTTTTTCTGATTTGTGGCACATTCCGGGTCACACAACTGATGTAGCCCCTCCCATCATTCGATACCTCCCCCCGGAGACGGTGGACGGGGTTCGGTGCCTCGTCTCAGAACCAGCCACAGACGCGAGAAGGGGCCAGCTCCCTGAGCGCGATCTGTGTGCGCTCAGGGAGTGTGCGCGATGAAGAAGCAAGGTGTGTTTCCAGACATGTCCGCAGCGTGGAGGCGTTGGTGCAGGCCGGAAGAGGTGGCCGCGTGGTGCCGAGCTGCGATCGGTGTTCTCGATGAAATCTGGGATCGTGTGTACGAGGGCAGCAGGAATTTGCTCGCAGTGGTCGGGCTGGTCTTTGTCCTGACTGTCCTCGGCGGCATTGTCATGGGTGCGGTGTCGAATGCGAGCGATGCCGCGTCGGCCACTCTTCAAACAGGAGATCAGGAATGAGGCGTGGAATTTTGATCGTGACTGGCCGGCGGCAGACAACGAAGCAGAGCTCGGCCGAGACCTTCGGGGATGTCATTCGCTGGTGGTGGTCGTGGCTGTGTTTGACAGGCATCTGCCTCTGCGCGGCTGCGTTCTTTCGTCTTGCGAAGATGGGGTTTGATGTGCGGTTCCTGACCGCAGAATGGTGGGGGCTTTGAAATGAACGATGCTGATACAGCTCCGAGAAAGCTCGCCGCTTTCGTGTTCTATGTCGTCGCCCTTTGGTGCTGCTACGAGACGTTCACCTTCTTGTGGGCGGTGCTGCGATGAAGCAGCGAGTGAAGAGGCAGGCGCTCGACCCGCTCGAGCGTCTGCCGAGGGGGAACGGGAACGACCACCCGCACGCGACGCTTGAATCCTTCAAGCGGAACGCGGAAGCGGTGAGTCGCAAGGGTCTGTTCATGGACCCGCTGAACGCCGGCGGAGCTCTGCCGATCGGTGTGCTCGAGCCGATCTTTGAGCGGCACGAGAAACCGGTCTGTGTTGATGGTCCGATCGTTGGTGTGAAGGGCGATCAAGCTTCGGCGTTGGTTCTGGGTCCGCCGCGAGACGACAAGGCGAGGGCGTTCGCGACCGGTGCGATTGCAAGCTGGGATTCCTCGATGGTGTCTATCGACACCAAGGGTTCACTGTGCAGCGACGTCGCCCGCGTTCGTGCGGCGAGGGTGGGACCGCAGCATGTCATCGACCCCTTCGGGTGCTCTCATGGTGTCGATGATCTGAGAAGCGGGTGCAACGTGCTCGCTCTCGCGGAAGGCCAGCCTCTGGATCGCGTCGTGATGCTCTGCATGATGTGGTCCGAGGCATTGGTGCAGGTCGATCGGCAAGAAAACCACTGGGATCAGGCGGCCCAATCGCTTGTGTACGGCGTTCTGCTGTATGTGTGTCTCGAACACGATCAGTTCACCCGAGAGCAACGGAATTTGACGACGGTTCACCGTCTGATTACGCGGAAGATGGATGAGACGTTGGAGGCCATGCTCGAGTGTGGGCTCTGCGACGGGCTCATCTCGGAGGTCGCGGCGGAGCAAGCCGAACGCGAAGAGCGCGAAGCGAGTGGTGTTCTTTCAACGCTCCGCCGGCATCTGAAATGGTTGTATCTGCCGCCGATCCGGCGGAGCGTGCAGGGCGAGGCCTGCCCGATCGCGGATGTGATGGACGGGAAGACGGGCGTGCATCTGTGTCTGCCCGTGATGTCGATGCAGCCGGCGGCGGGGTGGCTCCGGTTGATGCTTAACACCACGGCGGCCGTCGCCGAGCTGAATAACGATCAGGGCTTTCAATCGCAGAAGAACCAGAAGCGTTGCCTTGTTCTTGTTGACGAAGCAGCCGTGGTGATCGGCGGACCTGGCTCGAAAATCGTCCAGATGGGGGCACAGCTTCCGGGCCTCGGGATCGTGCTTTCATGCATCTTTCAGTCTGTCTCGCAGATCAGGCACACTCTGCGTGATCTGTCAGATTCGTTTATGGCGTGCTTCGGCACCACGCTCGTCTTCGGTGCCCGCGATGATGCCACGCTGTCATGGTGCGAGAGCTCCATCGGTTCGACGCTGGTTGAGATGCCGAGCAACCGCGCCGCGACACTCGATGCGGCGGTGAGGGACGGCGGCGGCGGCGAGAGCTCGAGCTGGGCGGTGCATCCACTGCTCAGCAAGTCAGAGGCCTCGCGGCTCATCCACCGGGACAGTCCACGCGGTTTGATGTTGGCTCGTATCAGCGGCATCGGCTGGGTTTGCCTGACGCGGGCGTACGCGGACAAACACCAGGCGTTCGTGAAGCTGCTGAGCACAAAGGCACCGGCGAGGCGGGCGGGGTGATGCTGGGCGAACGCAGGACGTTCAAGAACTGGCCCCGAGTCAAACGCACCAGGAGCGGCTACAGGGTTGCGGGTCGCGTCCTCACGGTGGAGAGATGTCTTCGGCTGCGAAAGGCGATGCTGCTGCTGGTCGTGGTGGGGGGCCTCTGCCTGCTCGCGACGGGTCTGCTCGGTCTGTACTACCGCGAGACGGTCTACACACGGGCGGCGGCTCCGATCGAGGTGATGGCGGAAGTCCGCACCTGGATCGTGAGAGAGCTGACGGTGAATCGTCCCGAGCTCGGCCGGGCGTTGTGGTATGAGCCTGGCCCGGTCGATTGGCACCTGTCGGGTTTGGGGCTGGTGATGCTGCTTTGGCGTCGCCACACGGCGGCTCTGCTGACCTGGTGCATCACGCCGCTGGTGAAGACAGGCTTCGCGGTGAAGATCTCGAGAGAGACCATCGCCGTGCGTCGCGGGCTCCGGCGGTGCGTGTTCGATCGCTCTGAAGGGGCGGTGGCGTTGCGACCGCTGCCCCTCGAGGCGTACTTCCTGGGGCGGTTCGGTGAGAAGCTGAAGAAGTGGCCGGGCGTGGACAAGCACACACCCGCCGCGATCCTCGAGATCAATCAGCACTACAAGCGAGAGCGGCTGCTTTCGTGCCGGCGGATCGATCAGGCTGAGGCGATCGCAGGTGCATGCTTCAACGCTTCACGCCGGCTCAACCCGTCGAAGCCGAAGCTCTAGAGGCCGCGGCCGGTGTCCTTGCCCTTGCCGCGTTGCTTCTTGTCGCTGATCCGGTCTCGCATCGCCCTGGTGTTGTCGATGTCGTCCATGAGCCGGCGAGGGCGGGCCTTGTCCTGCTCGAGCTCGAGAGCCCACGCGGCCTTCCGATCGATGCCACGCTGCCGCCATTCGGCGCGCAGTTTGGCGTTCTCGAGTCTGTGTTGCACGCCGAGGGTCTGACGTTCAACCAGGTAGCTGCGTCGCTGCTCGCGGATCGATTGGAGCACGGCCTTCTTCGCCTGGGCAACGGCTTCGCGTTCCTCGCGGCGTTGCTCGAGCCAAAGGGCCCGCTCTCTTGGGAGCTGCTGCTTCTTGAACCGCTCGATACGGGCCGAGCTGGAGGTGACGATATCGAATGCCTTCTGGAGCACACGCGGGCGTCTGCTGGGGTCCCAGAGGCCCTTGAGATTCAAGGTCTTGAAGGCGTTCTTGGCTCGCCCGAAGAGACGGTCTTCGTCGGCGGCGAAGGTGGCTGCGGCCTGGTCCACCTGGTCGTAGAACCGATCCCAGCGGTCGGCGAAGCGATCACGCACTTTCTTCTTCGCGGCCATGACGCTGCGGCGTCCATCTTCGATGATCTTCTGCCTCGCAGCGTTGTTCCTGGCGTCGAGATCGTCGCGGCGTTTCTGCTGCGAAGTGGTGAGATCTTCGCTCTTCCTGGCGAGGCGATCATCGGCCTTCTTCTGCTCGCTTTGGACCCGATCGAAGCTCGGATGATCCTGGTGGTCACGCTCGAGCTCGAAGATGTGCCGGGGCTTGTTCTTCTCGGCCGTGACGTATTCGCCGCGGTCGCGGCGGCGAGTGTTCGAGCGGCGTTTCGGGCAGACGATCTGTCCTTGCTCCTGCTCAAGCTTGAGAGCCCAACGGGAGAGCTTGAGCTGGTTGTGGCTGGTCGGGAGCTTCCGGCCGGTCTCGGGATGGATCATTTGAACGGCGATATGAAGATGCGGGTGTTTCTCATCGACATGAGCTACACAGACAGCTTGGTGTTCATCAGCGAACTGACGCCAGCTCCGCTTCTTTGTCTTGCCCTTGCCGAGCACCTTTAGCGAAGCGACGGCTGCGCCCATCATCTCTTCTTTGGTGATGTCCTTGGCACGCTCGGCCGGCCAGGAGAGCGTGTAGTGCATGACGTAGCCATCGGTGGGCCTGCCGGCGAGCGAGACGCCCGCCCGACGCTTGATCTCGTTCTGATTGAGCGCCGTGGCTGTCATCACCTTGGCGGCCACTTTCGGCGAGCGAGTGCCGAGGTTCCGGGTCTCGGTCCAGGCGACCCGTTCCGAGGTATCGGTGCGGCCTTTGTCGTGCATCAGGTAGTTGATGAGGCCCGACATCGAGCGCCCTTTGGTGGTGTGAATTCTACAGATCATCACCGCCCTCATCGTCTGCGGTGAGACGCTCGAGGAGCTCTTCAACCTCGCGGCCGATGGCTTCCCAATACTGCATGAAAGAGCGGCCCATGTGGACGGAAGCTGCGAGCTGGTTGACGTTGACACCCACGCGGTTCACGGCGTCGATCAGGGCTGGATCTGTGCGGCGAGCATCGCCCGCAGCGGTCGGCACAACGTAGCCGAGCGAGCGACGGCGGACGAACTCTGAGACGCTGAGACCGGCTGCATCGGCCTGGGCCCGGATGTGCTCGAGCTCCGGCTCGGTCGTCCGCATCACGGTGACCTTCGAGCGTCGTTCGGTGCTGTCCAGGGCTGGGCGTCCCATACCGTTTTCCTTCCCTATCGCCCCGGTGATCCAACGTCCGAACGTTGGCCGAGGGGGTTTCCAAAGGGGGGAGCTGGCTTCCCTCCCTTTGGTCGTGGTGCAGCGTCGAAACGCTGCTGGGGTCCAGGGGCAATGCCCCTGCCTGAACACGGATCGGGATTCCCGATCTGAATGGTTCAGGCTGCCAAGTCACACACCCGAGCGCAGATCAGGGTGTACGTGTCTTGGCGGTCGTCGTTTGGGGGCGAAGCCCCAACCAGATATAGCAATTTCGTCAGAAATTGCGGGTAAATGTCATACATTTACATATCTGGCTACGCTTCAGATGCGATTTTTGCCATAACAAGGGGGTGTTGTCAAGCTTTTTTGGGTATGAGGCCGCTCGGGAGGGTGTACGTTTTTTCAACGGGCTCTCAGGATGCCGATTCTGCACTCTGATCGGCCGCTCCCTCCGGTCGCTTTGCCGAGGCCTTCTTCTTCCGAACCCGCTTCAGCGGCGTTCCGGGCTCGAGGCGGATGCCGATGGCTCTTAGAGCCTCGGAGACGGCCTCGGCTGCGGCCTTTTGTCGCTCGGTCTTGACGCCCTGCTCGGCCTCGCGGAGACCCTTCTTCATGGCCTTCAGGGCGTCCCCGCTCAACGTGGCTTTAAGAGCCTCGACCTGCGAGCTGAGCTCCGCGATCTTGGCCGAGCTGCCGGATGGCGAGGCGAGCCAGGCCTCGAGGTCAGCGGTAAGACGGGCGGTGATTTCGGCGAGCTTCTGATCCATGCTCTCATGGTATCAGTCGGGCGCGTTCCTGTGATAGCATCCCGCTTTTCGAGAGAGAGATACGGGGAATCCCGTCTCTGGCTCACCACACTCTTAGTGCGTGTGGCACCAGCTCGACGGGATGCTTTCGCTACACCGCAGTTAGCTCCAAAGTCCCACTTCGCGGCTTGCTCCCCTGCTTCTCGAGAGATGCCCTGACATAATCACAGGAACGCGCCCGCGTCAAGCCCGAAGCGGCTTGACGCACACTCACAGAATGATCCGCTCGACTTCATCGAGCTTGTGTGATTGACTCCATCACGGGCATGTGGTAGCGGTGGCTTATGTCTGCGTACACGCTGAAAGTGTTCGGTGAAGGAACCGATCTCGAACAATCAGGCTTCGGCCTCCGTGATGGGCTCGCTGCTCTTGGCGAGCACATGAACCGGACCGGCCCTTGCGTCTACAACGTCCACTTCGATATCCAGCAAGGTGCGATCATCGGTGCCCTCGTTGACGATGAACGGATGACCAACGGTCGCTCATGGATGCGATCGGATGTGAGCACTGCTGCCATCATGGTCGAAGGGAGCTTTGACGCTGAAGCCCTCTTCACCGACGAGATGCGGGATGCTCCGTTCTACGTCACCATCAAGGTTTGTGATTGGGCGAGAGATGAAGGCGTGGGCATTCAGGAATGTACCGATGAGCCGATGCGTCTCGGTGATGCCCTAAAGCTGCTCTCGTTCTTGCACAATGATCGGAAAGTCGATCCATCCGAAGTCAACGAGCTGCCGGCGTTCGGTGTTCTGCTCGATGGAGAGCTGGAGATGATCACGCTGAACCCAGAGCGTGACTTCGGTGTGGAGATCGATATCTCCCGCCATCCGTACAAAGAATCGTGGACCCTCGCATCAGCAAGAGAGGGCGACGGGTCGAGCACCAAAGCCGTCGAGCATGATGGTCTTCTCGCTCTGCCGCCTTCAAGCCGATCGGTTCAATAGCAATGCTCACAGAATGATCCGCTCGACTTCATCGAGCGATGCTTCTTGGTCCCGTCTGTCGTAGAGCCTGGTGGTCGTTGGGCTGGCGTGATTGGCCATGATCTGAGCTTGCTCGAGTCGGCCATCGTTCGCCAGGTACGCTGTGATGCCAGTACCGCGGAACGTGTGATTGCTGAAGCGATTTCCGAGCCCTGCTGCCTTCGTGCGACGCTTCACCATCGCCCAGGCCTCTTCACGCTGAAGCCGGTTGCCGGTGTAGCCCGTTCGCCTCTGGTTGATGGTGCGGAAGAGCGGCCCCTCTTCTGCTCCGAGCTCAGCGAGGTACGCATCCATGTATTCAACCAGTGTGTGATGAGCTGGCATGTCGCTCTGCACGCCGCCCTTCTCTCTGAGCCTGAGCTTCATGGCTCGGCCGACCTGGAAGTAGTCGCCGAGATCCATGCCCAGCACGGCCGAAACACGGCCGAAGGTGTAGATCATCGCCCCCAGCAAGGCACGGTCTCGAAGGCCTGCCGGCGTCGTGATGTCGATCGAGTTGAAGAGCTCGCGTGCTTCAGCTCCGCTGAGCACCGGCGTCTTCCCCGTCCTGGTCACGAGCTTCGGACCTCGCACCTCTGTTGCGGGGTTCCGGGGGAGGACCTGGCGGATCACCAGGAAGTCACACAGGCAGCGGATCGCGGCCAAGTGCTGCTTCACCGTCGAGACGGACCGGCGAGCGCCCAGCTCTTCGATGTAGCCGGCAACGTGAAAGGCCCGCACCTGTGGCAAGCTCACGCCGCGATCCTCGGCCCAGCTCAGGAAGGACATCACGGCCCGGCCGTAGGCGGCTCGGGTGTTGGGGCTCCTGATCTGAGCGGTGAAGAAATCGACGAAGGCCTCGGCGGCTTCGTCGCCCATGCCCGCTATCGCGGGGGGCAGTAGGAAAGCAAGACTTGTAGTGGCGAGCTGTTGGGTCATACGTCAGACATCGGCTCCGCAGGCCTCGGAGTTGTAGTTCAGCACCCAGGCGTTGAAGTCGCTGGGCGTGACGAGCTGATCACCATTCTGATCAGCTCGCGAAGAACCGGCATTGAAGGCAGCAATCCACGCGTTGAAGTCGGCCGGCGTCAGCGACCAGTCGCCGTTCACATCGGCAAAGAGCACCGCAGGCGCAAAGCCCTGATTCTCAACCATGTACTCGAGCCATTGACGATCGAGATCGTTGATCGCACCATCACCGTTCGTATCGATGGGGGATCTATACCACGCGCACACATCGCCGGCGTCGAGAAAAGCAAACCCAGTACCGTCGCGATCGAGGTTCAAGCAGTCTGGCGGGAAGAAACCGCGATCCAACAAAGTCGCTGTGATCGTCTCATCGGCCCGGCCGCCGAGAAAGAGGTTGGAGAACGACGCATTTAAATCAAGATCGATTTCATACACGCCGGGCGGCACGTACCCGCCAGCGGCGATCGGATCACCGCTCAGATCAGTGGTCATCTGAAGTCGACCACATGCGTTTTGCGGGATGCCAAAGTAAATCGTGTCGTCAGGGATGGATGCCGATAGCTGGAGGACTGTTGGTG
>JBCBMF010000023.1:0-22722 GCA_039822905.1 Planctomycetota bacterium | reverse complement strand
GCCCGACCTGCTCGAGCGCGGCCCGACGCACCATCATGCTCGCGCCCGTCACCCAGCCGGCACGCCACGCGCCGTCAGGCGTCGGCGGCGCGACCACCCACCGGCTCAGCAGCCTCGACACGGGCCCGAACCAAAGCTGGCTCTCGATCTCGCTCATCGCCCCGGGGAATCGGAACGCGCCACGCCGAACGCTCGCATCGGGATTCTCCAGCCCGCTGCCAACGATGCCGACCTCGGGCCGCGAAGCAAGAAAATCCGCGAGCGCACGCACAGCACCGGGCCGAACGTACGTATCAGGGTTCAAGAAATGGACCGCCTCGACCGGCCGATCCCACGACAGCACACGCCGGGCACCGACGTTGTTCCCGAACGCAAAGCCGCCGTTCCGGCCCGCGTCGATCACCTCGCACCACGCCGACCAGCCGTGCGTCTCCACGGCCTCGCGCAAGACATCAAGCGAACCATCGCCCGACGCGTTATCAACAACAACAACACCAAAGTCGTCGCCGCTCTCAAGCTCGACCGCGAGCGAGCGCAGACAGTCAACGACAAGCCCGGCCGTCCTGTAATTCACGATGACGATGCCGACACGCACCGCGCTACGCCCCAGCGCCCGCGGGCACACCGGCAACACCGCGTGGCTGTCCGCTCACCGCAGCGCGAGGCCGCCCCGAACGCGCCGCCAGCGCCACCGTCAACGCTGACAAGCCGCCCGCGATCATCGGATGAATCACAGTCACCATCGCGTTCGGCAAACAGTCGAGCACAAACATCAGCATCACAGCGGCCAGCCCGATCGCCGGCGCGGCCTCCGCAGAAGACAGCACCCGCGCCGAGTACCGCGTCACGAGCAGCCAGATCGCCCCGGTCATCGCCAGGTACCACGACACGAGGCCGAACAGCCCGTTCACACCGAAGATAATGATCCATAGCCCGTCGGTAACGCTGATGTCCTCGCCGTCGTCATTGAACACGCGGTTGCGGCCCCAGCCACCCCAGCCGAACAACGGCCGCTGCATCGCGCGCTCCGAGAGCATCACCTCGGAATCAACACGGAACTGCAGAGAAGCCGCACGCCACGGGTCAAGCATGTGCGCCAGCGCGATCACCGGCCGGTCGATGCTCACGCCGATCACCGTCGGAAGGATCCGGTTACCCACGTAAACCACCGGGACCACCAACAGGAACACCAGCCCCAATCGCGTCGGCAGGACCGGATTGCGAAGCGCCGCGAGCGCACCCGCGACAGCCATCATCAACAGAAGCGCGTTCAGCGATCGGCAAAGCACCGCGACAATCAACAGCAGAGCCACGATCGGCAGCGTCGGCAGCACGAGCCCGGGCATGCTGCCCGACGAGCCCTTTGCACGCCGCGCGATGCCCGACCACGCACCCCACGGCTCAGCGCCCTTCCGATCAAACAATGCGAGCGGCCGACACCGCCGCCAAGCCTTCGTCCACCACAGCCAGCCAGCCAGAACCGCGATCGACCCCATCAGCAGGCTCAGCATCAGCCCATGCTGCTGAAACACCACAGGCCGCCAGCCACCAAACCGCCAGTTCGCCAGCGACCCGTGCGCGTAGGTCACGAAACCGTACAGTTGCACGTGAAGGCGGGGGCTCATCCGCGCCTCCCACAGCACGAACGGCACGTACACAAGACCCGCAGCCACCATCACCATCGCCAGATCACGCAGGCTCGCCCCGTCAATGATGTACAGCCGGCCGAGAAAGTACGGGATGCCCCACGTCACCGTCGCGTGAAACAGACCGGAGTAAATGTCCGCGATGCCCAGGCCGTTCGTCAGCGAAGAGATCGGCGGAGCCACGGTCCACAGCAGCATCGGCAGATCGACCCAGTGAAACCGGAAGGCCGTCAACCGAGCGGAATCGAAGAGCGTCACACAACCCATCACCGTCAGCGTGCACGCCGCGTACTTGCTCATCTCGATCGGACCGAAAAGCTCTACCCGAGCAAACGGCAGAAACAGCCAACCGAAAATGACGCTGATAAAGACCGATAATCGCGTGGGCAGCACCAGAAACAGCGCCGGCACGACCACGAAAGGCCAGGCGAACATCACAATGGTTGCCAGGCTCGTCATGCAGCGTGTTCTCCGCCCGCCACAACTCGGACCGCAGATACTAGCTGGGCCCGCGTCGACCGGCCGCCGACCCGCTTACCGCTAACCCGGTCTGAGTGTCGGATGAAACGGGCTCCCAATCGACCACGATCAAGCCGATGCAACACCTTTCGTCGTGCCGAGCCGCCATCGCCGATACCGCCTCACACCGGCCCATGCGGAGCACCCCATGCGTATCGCCTACCTGGCCCCTGAGTTTCCCGGCCAGACACACACCTGGATCTGGCGGGAGCGGAACCACCTCCAGGAGCTCGGTCTCGATGTTCGCATGGTGTCCACCAGGCGACCGAACGACCGCGACTGTGCCAGACACCAGTGGGCCGCCGATGCCGCCGAAGCCACCACCTACCTCTGGCCCATGCCGCTCCTCCGCATCGTGCTCGCCGCCGCCAGCCTCCTGACCAGACGGCTGCCCGCCCTTCTCGCCTGCATCGCCCTCTGTGTGCGCATGCGCCGAGACAACGGACCACCCCTGCGCGAGTCCCTCAAGCTCGTCATCCCGGCGCACCGCCTCGCGGTCTGGATCCGCCGCAACAACATCCGCCACGTGCACGCCGCCACGCCCTCGGGCTCACTGATCACAACCCTCCTTGCTCGACGCATCAGTCCGGGCTTCACCGTCGACTGCACCGTCAACGCGAAGTTCAATTGGTGGGGCGGCGCCCTCAACGTCAAATTCAACGAAGCCGACGCGATCTTCGTCGTCGTCGGATGGATGCAGCAGCAGGCCAGCCAAGACTTCAGCCCGGCCATCAACAGGAAGCTGCACCTCGCCCGCCACGGCGTCGATACGCGTGACTGGCCCGAACGCCCCGCCCCGCCACCCGCGCCACCGTTCCAGATCGTCAGCGTGGGCCGCCTGCACTTCTCGAAGGGCTACGACGACACAATCCGCGCCGTCGCCGCCCTGCGAAGCACGGGTAAGGACGTCCGACTCGCGATCCTCGGCGAGGGGCCGGAGCGAGAGAAGCTCGAGCAGCTGATCGAGTCGCTCGACCTAGACGATGCTGTCACCCTCACCGGGTCCGTACCCGAACACGAGGTCCGCGCACGCATCGAGGCCGCCCACCTGTTCGTCGGCGCGAGCCATGTCGAAGCATTGGGCGTCGTCTACATCGAAGCCATGGCGCTCGGCGTCCCCACCATCGCCACCGAAGCCGACGGCCCAAAAGAGATCATCCAAGAAGGCACCTCGGGCCTGCTCGTTCCCATCAAGGACACCGAAACGCTCACGCGCGCAATCGAGCGCATCATCGACGACCCAGGGCTCGCCGCACGACTCGGCAAGGCGGGCCGCCAACGCATCATCGAGCACTATGACAGCCGCATCGGCGCAAAGACGGTCTACGAAACGATCACTGCTGCAGCGCAGGAGAACGATAACCGCTCTCGCGAATCCAACGACGCTCAGCCGAAGTCGAACTCGGGCCGATCGGCCCGCTCACCCAGCACCCAGC
Organism: Planctomycetota bacterium; assembly: GCA_039822905.1. Lineage (GTDB taxonomy): Bacteria > Planctomycetota > Phycisphaerae > Phycisphaerales > UBA1924 > JANQQZ01. Next base: position 19,121 of record JBCBMF010000023.1, on the reverse strand, counting down.
GGTAGATCTCGCGCGTCTGCGCCGCCTTCGCATCCCACGTAAACAAACGATGGGCTCGCTCGAACGCCACCGCGGACCGCGAGTCGATCCCGGCAGGATCATCGATCGCACGCTCCATCGTCGCGCGAAACCGTGCGATCACCTCGGCGCGCGAACCGATCTCGATTGGGTACGCCGACGCGTCCGTCATCAGCTCGCCCGGCCCGCCGTACGCGACGGCCATCGGTACCACTCCCACCGCCATTGCCTCGAGAATCACACCGCCGCCAAACTCGCGAATGCTCGGAAAGGTCAGAAGATCCGCGTCCGCAAGATGACGCTGCACTTTCGTATGCGGCACCAGCCCGAGGAATCGCACCGAGTCGCCGAGACCGAGCTCGCTCGCCATCGATTCAAGCCGGCCCCGCTCAGGGCCATCACCAACGAAATCGATCAGCACCTTTCCGGCCTTGACCAGCGGCGCAGCGGCCTCGAGCAGCATGTCGCCACCCTTGTACGGCACGAGTCGGCCCAGAAACACACAACGCAGCGGCAACGATGCCCGCCGCGTCCGTCGCTCCACGAAACGCTCGGGGTCCACCGCGTTCTCGGGCACATAGATCACGCGCGGCTGATGCCGGGCCGCCAACTCGGACGCCGTAAACCGCGAGCCGCAGATCAGCGCGGCCGCGCACCGACGCGTCGACCCGTAGCCAGGCAGCAACCGGTACGCCCCGCGAACGTAGGACAGCCACTCCCGCTCGCGCCGACGCTCGCGGTCAAACGCCACCGGCCAGGGCACACCGCCATTGATCGGACCCCAAACGAACGGCACGCCGATCCGCCGCAGCCTCGACGCCAACAGACTCGAGATCGTTGGGCTCAGCGGCGTCACCCGGTGCACCAGCGAGAACTCGCCGGCCCGCAGCCGCTCGCCGAACTGCTTCCAGAGCAATCGCTCAAAGTAATAATACGACGGCACCGACATCGCCATCCGCGTTGTCCAGCCCTTGCCCCTGCCCCCGCCGATCCGCCGAGCGAGCTTGTCCACGCCCGCAGCGACACGCTCCGAGTCAATCGCGGTGAACTCGTCCGCCGTCGCACCCGCACGCTCGAACGCCGCGCGGTTCCGAACCTGCGTCACGATGTGCCCGCCAACCAACCCTTGCACAGCTCGTGCGTGCGACCAACCCACCAGTGGCACGCTCGACCATTCCGGGTTCGCAGCCTCGGCGATCAGCAACGGCGGTTTCATCCGCGCAGGCCCCGCACATCGCGGATCGCAACAAGCACCGGCAGTGCGAACACCACAGACACCATCCCACACCCAGCCAAACCGCCGACGCCCGCAGCAACACGAGAGTCCCAGCCCTGTGCCGCCGCGGCGATGTGGGCCGCATCAGCCACGATCGCACTCAACATCGCTCCCACGGCCATCACCGCGAACCACACAAGATCACGCATCAGCGACCGCACGCCGTACCGACGCGTGAGCACCGAGAACGCCAGATACCGCGCGACCTCGGAGAGCGCCGCCCCCGCGACAAACCCGGGCAACGCCCAGCCCATGGTCTGCGACGTCCACCACGCCCCCGTCGGCATCAGCACCGCCAACGCCAGGAGCTTCGACACATGCCCCCAGATCGTCGGCCGCGCCTCACCCAGCGATAGAAGCAGCATCTTCAGGCTCTCACCCAGCACGATGAGGATGGCCATGACAGCAAGCAACCGCACCATCCACGCCGCGTTCGCATACTCAACCGGCCAGAGCATCACCACCGCCATCGGTCCCGAGGCGTACATCGCAGCAGTCGCCGCACCCGCAAGCACGCGCAGCGGCTCCAGCACCCGCCCGGCCGCCGACGCGATGTCACCGCCGACGTTCTTCACCTCAGAAAACAAAGGGAACACCACGAGCGCAGCGATCTTCGATACGCACTGCGACGAGAACGTCGCCAGCATCAGCGCCACCGTGAACACCGCCAGGTCTTCCTTGGTGAACGCCCGACCCAGCGCCAGCGTCGGCAGGTCCGTCGCGAGAAAGGTGAGAAGAGTGCCGACGATCAGCCAGCCACCGAACCGAAGAATCGACCCACACGCATCGCGGTCGAGCCGAAACCGCGGCCGGTCCGAACGCGCCACCACGTATGACGCACCAACCCGGACGATGCCGCTGACCACAACACCGGCCGCCAACGCCCAAACCGTTGGAGACACCGCCGCCCACGCGATCATCGTCGCCAGCGTCGCCGTCTGCGTCACCACATCCACCGACGTCAGCCGCCACACCTCGACGCGCCGCTGCGCCAGCCAGATCCCCGGAGACTGGAACGAAACAATCACCAGCACAAGCCCCGTCACGGGTACGAGGGCGACCAGGACCGGCTCTTTATAAGTTGGCGTAAGGCACCGCGAACGCACAGCAAAGCAAGAACAGCCCGACGCCGCGGATGACCTGAAGTGTCCACGCCGTCTCAATAAACCTCGGCTGCTCGCCGTCGGCGTGCTGAACAACGCTGAGGTTGAGCCCGACGCTGGACGCCATCTCCAGCCCGCGGTTCAGCGAGGCAACAAGGGCCATGATGCCGATAGCCGCGAGGTTATCGCGGAGCAGGTACGCAAGGACGAGGTTGCCGAACAGCCGAACGCCCTGCCCATACCCAAACGACAGCACCACCCACACCGAGCCGCGCACCGCACGCCGGCGCATGGTCTCAGGCCGCGGCGGCTCCTCGGCCGCAGGCAGAGCATCAACGTCGAGCTTTGCAGCCGCTTCAACCATCGTCTCAGGCCGGCCCCCCGCATGCTCACCATCTCAGACGCGACACACTCGATCGCCACACCGAACGAGCCCCCCTCCGTCCCTGTGGTATCGACACGCAAGTACTATGACTTTGCTGCACGATGCGAGCCCCACTTCCAGCGAGGGTATCGCAGACCTGCGGCAGTCTCCAACCTTGACCGGCCCTCCCGATTCCAGCACGGAATGACCAACGGGGTGGAACCCTCCGTACCAAAAAAAACGGCGGGGCCCCAAGGCTGGAACCCCGCCGGATCTCGATCAAACGCGACCCGCTCCCGACGCTACTGGTCGACGCGAAGCGTGAACGCCTCACGGAAATACTCGGAAATCGCACCCGGCGTCAGACGCTCATCCCAATTCCCTCGACGCTGCTCACGCATCGCGTTCACCAGGGCCCGGTCGTCGGCGAAACCGATCGAGCGGGCGTAATCGGTCAGCGTCGCGGAGCCGTTTACATATGGATCTCCAGAGTTGCCCGGCAGACGCACGCGACGACCCTGCGGCTCGACGGCCGATCGCCAGTCACGCAGGCTGACCCAACGCCTGTCGAACTCAAAGGGCCTGTTCGACTGACGATGCCAGTAGCGGTTGCCGTCGTACGAAACGCCGCCCCGGGTCGCCCCGCGGTGAACAACCAACGGCGGGCTCTGCCGCGACCGCGTCAGGACGTTGCCACGAACAGTGGTTGATACCACGTCGTCGATATCGATACGCAGCCCGGTGCCGAAGTCATCGATCACGTTGTCCGCAACAAGAAGGTCCTCGTTGTCCGCCGGCTTCGACGTAAACAGCATCAGGCCGTACCCACCGTCCACACGGCTGTTAGCGATGATGTTCCGAGAAAACGACACACCGCCGGCGTTCTGGATCTGCACGCCCCAGCCTCGCGGGGCGTCCGTGTTCATGTCGACACCCTCGAGCACGACGTTGTCGTCGACATCGCCGCTTGCAGGCGTCTCGACGTCCCGGATCCCCTCGTTGCCGTACAGGATCGAGATCGGGTTCTGCCAGAACACGTTGCCGACGATGTCCCCGCCGTTCCGAGCCTGGATGCCGTGCGACGACGCCCGCGCCGTGAAGTTGTCGCGGAACACGATGTCACCGTCCGGCCCGCGCTGCAGGTACACGTTGTGCGCAAAGATGCCCGCCGTGCTGTCCCGCCCGAGATCCGGACGCCAGCCGTTGCGATCGAACATGCACTGCTCGACCAGCAGCCCATCAACGCCCTCGGAGTACAAAGCCTGCGAACGAGTCCAGCCCGCGTTATCGACGATCACACACCGACGGAACGCGATGTCCTTGAGCGACCCGTTCATCGCAACGCCCAGCGCGTAGCCGCTGATCTTGATGTCCTCGAACAGCACGTCCTCGACGCCGCCAGCGATGAGAGTGATCGCCTCCCGCTGGTACTTCACACCCGGACGCAGCTCCAAGCTAACAAACGCAAGGTGTGCCCGGCGATCATTCTTGATCATCCACATCGCCTTACCAGTGCCGGTTGACAGCACCGGACGAGGACCCTCGCCGTACGCTCCGACGACCATCTTCTCGTCGATCGCTCGGCCGGACTTCTCCCACTGACCCAGTGTGTCGGAGAACACATCACCGCGACGCAGAAGCAGCCAGTCAGGCTTGCCGTTCCGCAGCCGCCGGAGCCCCTCGCTCACGGTCCGCAGCGGCCGGTTCGGGCTCAGACCATCGTTCGAGTCGCTGCCGGTCTCGGCAACATAGAACACGAGGCTGTCCGACGAGGGCGTCAGCTCGGTCCAGAACGCATCCGACGTGTCAACACCGTCCGATCCGGCGTCGCCGCCGTCGGACCCATCGTCGCCATCGCCTGCGCCGTCATCGCCGTTGTCGCCGTTGTCGCCGTTGTCGCCGTCACCGTTGGTGTCATCACCATCGTCGCCGCCACCGTTGTTAGACTTATCGTCGTCACCACCGCCGCCGGTGCTGCCGTCGGTGCTGTCATCGCCGTTGCCGGTCGTGTCATCGTCACCGTTCAGCAGCTTGAGGAACGCGTTGAAGTCGGCCGCCGTGACTCGGCCGTCACCATTGGCGTCCGCCTTCATATCGCTGGCGCGGTACCAGCCGATCCACTCAACGATCCGCGGGTCGATCTCTCCCTCGGAGTTCCGTGCATTCGATCCGCCGTCACCGCTGTCGCTCCCGTTCGCATCACCGTCGGGCGCTGCAAACGGATCCGCCGGCGGAGCGGGCGTCGCTGGACGCGTCACAGGGACCTGCCGCTCCACCACGCGAACGATCCGCTTCCCGCTCGGCAGTGTCACCACCACGCGCTCGCGAACCGTCTCTGTTTCCGTTTGGGCCTGCAGGGGTTGAGCGAGCCCAGCGGCCGCAAGAAGCCCTGCGCCGATCGTCGTCACCCGAATCGTGTTCCAAAGGTTCATCCCGGTCCCTCCAAAGGACCCGGATTGCCCAGGTCCCCAGGACTTGTCGTCCGCAGGATTCCCGGCATTTGTGTGAGCCTTCGTCCTGCGCTCGGTTTCCCGTATCCGGACGTTATCCAGCTTGCGGCACCGGAATCATCCGCACCCTTTATCGCCGGAGGCCGTGCGCAACTGACCACCGCAGAAGGACATAGAGCGACCACACCCGCGTCCAGTACACCGACCCCGGACGTTCGATGAACCGCTCCCACAGCCGCGAAACCGCCCCCCCGTCCAGGCCGATCCCCTCACACGCGTCCCGATCCAGCAGCAGCGCCGACACCGCTTCGCGCAAAGGCCCCCGGAGCCACGCGTCGAACGGGAACTCGAACCCCCGCTTCGCCCGCTCGAACGTCTCACGCCCGGCCGCCGCCATCGCCACCGACCGCAGCGCCGGCTTCGACCCGACCGGCTCGTACCGGTTCTCGGGCGTCATCCCAGCCAGGCGACCCGACAGCACCGTGTCCACCAGCGGCACCCGCACCTCCAGCGAGTGGTCCATGCTCACCGCGTCCGTATCACGCAGCAGCCGATCACCCAGAAACAGCTCCGATTCCAGCAGCCCCACCGCCCGGCGGGCCTCGTGCCCCCGGATCAGGTCCGCCAGCGCCTCAAGGCGTTCGGGTCGAAGCCCCCACGGGTCGAGCTCGCCTGCGGGCGCATCGATCAGCCCCGCCACGCCCCGGCTCGGCAGCATCGCGTACTGCGTCTGATACAACCGCTCCAGCCGACCGCCGGCCGCAGGCACGTCAAGCAGCTTCGCCCGGCTCGCCGACGTCACGCCCATCGCCACGCCCGCAAGCATCGGCGTCAGCCACCCCAGCCAGCCCATCGCCGACGACGGCCCCAGCAGCGTCGGCAGCCGCCGAAACGACGTGTACCCCCCCAGCAGTTCATCGCCCCCCGAACCCGCGAGCGCCACCTTCAGCCCGGCCTGCACCGCGGCCCGGCTCACAAACCAGCTGTTCACACCATCCAGCGTCGGCTGATCCAGCCCGGCCAGCGCCGCGTCCATGTCGCGCAGCATCTCCTCCGCCGTCACCACGATCGTCGAGTGCTCCGACCCGATCGCATCAGCCACCGCCCGCGCGTACTTGGTCTCGTCCGCCTCGGCAACGTCGAACCCGATCGACAGCGTCCGCACCGACTGACCGCCCGACACCGCGAGCGCAGCAACCGCGCTCGAATCGATCCCGCCCGACAAAAACACACCCACCGGCACGTCCGCGATCAGGTGCGCCCGCACCGACTCGCCGATCGCCGCCTCCGCGTCCTCGGCGGAGCACGCGCCATCGCCGGCACCGCCCGCATGCCAATACCGCTCGGGCTCGAGCACGGGCCGATCCAGCGACACCCGCGCAACCGACCCACGCGGGAACTCGTCCACCCCCACCACCAGCGTCTCGGGCCCCGCCACAAACCCGTTCCACACGTACCGGTGCACGCGCGCCGCGTCCGTCCTCGGCTCAACAACATCTGAAGCCAGCAGCGCCCGCACCTCCGACGCAAACGCCATGGCACGACCGCCATCGACCGACGCCACGTACAACGGCTTGATCCCAAACCCATCGCGGGCCAGCAGAGCCTCGCGCGTCCGAGGATCGACGATCACGATCGAGAACATCCCCCGAAGCCGCGGAACAACGCCCTCGCCCCACCGCAGATACCCGCGCAGGATCACCTCCGTGTCGCACGTCGTCTCGAACCGCTCGCCTGCCGACTCAAGCTCGCCGCGCAGATCCTGAAAGTTGTAGATCTCGCCGTTAAAGACAAGCGCCACGCCCGTCTCGCCGTCAACCATCGGCTGATCGGCCCGCTCGTTCAGGTCGATGATCGACAGTCGCAGGTGCGCCAGATGCGCCCCGAGCCCGCTCGACGCATCAACCCACGACCAGTCATGATCGCCGTCTGGCCCGCGGTGCCGCATGGCTTCCTTCGCGAGCCGAACGCGCTCCGCGTCGCCGGGCTCCACCCGGCCGATGATCCCGCACAGCCCGCACATCAGCCCGCTCCAGCCAACGCGCGGATCGCCCCGTCCAGCTTGGCCGCTTCTGTGTCGATCGAGTGCCGCTCGCGCGCCGCCTCATGCGCAGCTCGGCCCATGCGCTCAAGCTCCTGGCGCGAAGTATCAGCAAACGCTCGAAGACCATCAGCCAAGCTCTCCGCATCACCCGTCGTCCCAAGCCACCCGTTCTCGCCCGGCCTGACTAGCTCAGGGATCCCCATGATCGACGGCGCGATCGCCGGCCGACCCAGCCCCATCGCTTCCATCAAAACCACCGGCAGCCCCTCGGCAAAGCTCGACATCACCATCGCGCTTGCACCCTCCAAGACCGACCGAACACCCTCGCCCGACAGCGATCCGTGAAACACAACGCGATCGGTCAGGCCGTGCTTCGCGACCATGGCTTCAAGCTCGCTCCTGAACTCGCCGTCGCCGACGATATCCAGATGCAACCCGGTGTTTCGCGCCGCCGCGAACGCCTCGATCAACACCGGCAAGCCCTTCTGCGCTGACAGCCTCGCCACAACGCACACCCGCCGCGGCCCATCGTCGGGAATCGGCACGACCTCAAGGAACCGCTCGTTCACCGCGCAGCGCACGATCTTCACACGATCCCAGTGTTCGCGCGCCGTCCACCGCTTCAGCTGCGCCGAGCAGAAGCTCGTGATCGCCGTGACGAAGGCCGACTCGGCAACAACCCCGCCGAGATCCCACTTCACCGGCGCATCGAACTCGTCCGGGCCGTGATACGCCACCGAGTACGCCGGCCCGCCCACACGCCGGCACAGCCGAACCACGGTCGCCCCGTTTGTCCCAAAGTGCACCCGCACCAGCTGACTGCCAAACTTCGCGCACAGCTCTGACAGCACCAATGCTTCCGCGTAGTACGCCAGCATCTTGATCCCGATGCCCGTCCGCCGAGCAAGCCCCATCGCGAACACCAGCGTCCCCAGCACGGCACCGGGCCGACGCAAGAACCGACGCAGCATGTGACCCGCGATCACCGGCTTCGGCAAATCTAGCAGGTTCTCGGTCCGCGCCGCCTCCCGCTGGTCTTCTTCGTCAACCAGCGCGGCCCCGCCCCGCAGGCTCACCCGCTGCACCTCGTGGCCCAGCGCTTCGAGCGCGAGCAGCTCTCGCTTTATAAAGGTATGGCTCACCGCCGGATAGTGATTCGTGAAATACGTGATCCGCATCGGTCCCCCTGCCAACGCCTTGTCGCCCCGGCTCTGCTCTATCGACGGATCGGCCCCACGGGTTCGCGGCAGCCACAAAGCCGACGCCTCCGTCTCATCGAGCGACCCAAACGGCCGATATCCTCGATCCGCAGATGACCACGAACACCACCACCAACCCGGACGAGAGCCGACGCTACGCCCTCATCTGCCCTTGCCGCGACGAGGCCGACCACGCCCAGGCCACCATCGACTCGCTCGCCGCCCAGACCGAGCCGCCCACCCTCTGCCTCTTTGTCGACGACGGCTCGACCGACAACACCCCAAAGATCCTCGCCGACGCCGAAACCAAGTACCCCTGGTTCAAGGTGCTCACCCGCAAGGACCGCGGCGTCCGTGCCGTCGGCCCCGGCGTCATCGAGGCCTACAACGCTGGCTACGAAACCCTCGACCTCGACCAGTTCGATTTCGTCTGCAAGATCGACGCCGACCTCGAGTTCCCACCCCGCTACTTCGAGCTGGTCATGGACCGCATGCACGAGCACCCGCGCATGGGCAACTTCTCCGGCAAGCTCTTTCACCGCCTCGACTCGGGCAAGCTCATCGCCGAGCCCACCGGCGACGAGAACGCCGTCGGCAACGCCAAGTTCTACCGGATCCAGTGCTTCGAAGACATCGGCGGCTACGTCAAGCACGCCGGCTGGGACGGCATCGACGGCCACATGTGCCGACTCCACAACTGGATAGCCCTCAGCCAGGACCACACCGACCTGCGCATCATCCACAGGCGCCTCATGGGCAGCAGCTACAAGTCCGTCTTCCACGGCCGCCAACGCTGGGGCAAAGCCAAGTGGTTCATGGGCACCAGCCCCCTCTACATGCTCTTCGTCACGCTCTACCGCATGAAGGAAAGGCCGGTATTCATCGGTGGAATCGGCATCGCGCTCGGCTATCTCAAGGCCATGCTCACCGGCTACGAACGCGTCGGCACCAAGGAATTCCGCAAGCATCTTCGCGCGTTCGAGCACCGCTCGATCATCAAGGGAAAGACCGGCGCAACCATCGAAGCCAACGAACGCATCAAACGATGGTGGGACGAGCAGCAGCGCACCGCGCCCGATCCCAATTCAACAAACTCGTCCGCGGCATGAGCGCCTGCGACTCGCTACCAACCATCACCCTCGCCGGCCAGCGCATCCACGCGGTCACGATGCAACAAACGCTCGACGCGATCGCCGCCGATGCCAAACACAAACTCGGCGGCTGGGTCGTCACGCCCAACCTCGACATCCTCCACAAGCTCGTGCACGACGAGTCGTTCCGAGACCTCGTCGCGCCCGCGTCACTCTTCCTGCCCGACGGCAAGCCGCTGATCTGGGCCAGCAAACTCCAGCGCACGCCCCTGCCCGAACGCGTCGCCGGCTCCGACCTCATCAGCACGCTCAGCGAACGCGCCGCGAGCGAGGGACTGTCCATATTCCTGCTCGGCGGCGACCCCGGCGCAGCCGACGAAGCCGCCGACGTCCTCCACACCCGCCACCCAGACCTGACCATCCTCGGCACCGAGTGCCCGCCCTTCGGCTTCGAAAACGACGCCGAGTACATGACAAATCTCGAAACCAAACTCACCCAAGCCAACCCCGACATCGTCTTCGTCGCCTTGGGCTGCCCCAAGCAGGAGAAGCTCATCACCCGCCTCCGCCCGCTCCTCCCAAACGCCTGGTTCCTCGGTGTCGGCATCTCCTTCTCTTTCCTCGCCGGCCGAGTCAACCGAGCCCCCGTGTGGATGCAAAGGACCGGCCTCGAGTGGCTCCACCGCCTCGCACAAGAACCAGGCCGCCTCGCCCGCCGATACCTCGTCATCGGGATCCCATTTGCAATCCGGTTATTGATCGGGTCAATGGCCGCCCGTTTCAGGGGGTAGCACGCCCCAGGCTCATGCTGGGATCAGCCCCGCACGCGACTAAGCTAAGACGTACAAACGACGTGGCGATACGACCACGGGAGGGATGGTCCGGCTCGGCACCCGCCGACCGGACGCGGGGATCGAGTCGTGGCCAACGCCGACGCACAACCACCACCGATCGCGGGCTGCGTGCTGCTCGCCGGCGGTCTCGTGCCCAGCCCGCTCGTCGAGAGCGCCCGCCAGCCCAGCCTCGAACTCTCCCTCACAGCCCGCCAGACCGTTTTCGACCGGTGGTGCGATGTCCTATTCGACGCCGCCGTGGGCGACGCCGACCCGCTCACGCGCCCCGGCCTCAAGGTCGTCCATTCGGGCCCACCCTACCGACCCAAGCGCGACTTCAGCGACCCTCGCTTTGATGTCGTTACCCAAGAAGAGCCAGGAAGTTACCGCGGCCCAGGCGGCGTCCTCCGCGATGTCACCCGGGGCTACAACGAGAACGACATCCTGCTCGTCGCCGAGGCCGCCCGCTACATCGCCGGGGGCCTGACGCAGTTCCTCGCCGACTGGGCACGGACCAAGCCCGACGTCCTCATCGCCTGCCACCCCGGCGGCGAGCCGGCGGGCATCATGCTGATCCGCCACGGCTCGCTCGAACTCGTTCCTGACGAAGGCTTTATGGACGTCAAGGAGCAGTGGCTCCCCAAGGTCGTCCGCGCCGGGCTCAAGGTCTGGACCAGCGAGACCCGCGACTACTGCCCCTACCCGCTCCGCACGCGCGAGCAGTTCCTGCGTGCCTCGGCCATCGCCGCCGGCCTGCCGCAGACCGGACAGCCCGACCCCGTTCTCGGACCTCCCCGCGTGCTCGGAACGGGAATCGACAAATCAAGGGTGTCCGAGACCGCACAGGTGGCTCCCGGGGCCGTAATCGCCGATGCCATCATCATGCCCGGCGCGGTCATCGGGGCCGGCGCGATCGTTGTCCGATCGATCGTCTGCCCCGAAGCCACAGTCGGACCAAACGAAGAGGTCGTCGACCGGATCGTCCCGGCCGCGGCCTGATCCATGAACGCCCCGGATTACGACCAGAACCAGCACCTGCACCAGCACCAGCACCAGACGGAAAACCCCGAAAGGACAGCGCAGCGACGATGAACCCCTTCCGCGCCTGGCGCACGATCGACGCGATTCTGCTCGCGGGGCTCGCCCTCATCGCGATCGTTGCAGCCTGGCCCGCCTGGGCCGACATCTTTAGCGTGGGCTGGAACGACCAAGAACAGTCCCACGTCCTGCTCGCCATCCCCATCGCCATCTGGCTGACCTGGATCCGCCGCGCTCGGCTCGCGACAACACGCCCCGCGTGGTCCCTTTCCGGACCGCTCGTCATTGTCGGCGCATGGCTGCTCGGCGACTACGGCCTCGATACCTCGCGCGACGTCTTCTGGCACCTCTCCGCACTGATGCTCGTCATCGGCGCCGCACTGACCATCGTCGGGCCCCGCACGCTCTGGCGCTTTGCTGTCCCCGCCGCCGCCCTGCTCGCGCTCATGCCCATCCCGGGCACGATCCGCATGGAGATCGCCCAGCCGCTCCAAGAAATCAGCGCCGTCTGCGCCAAGTACCTCCTCGAGATCGCGGGAGTCCCGGTCACGCGCAGCGGCAACATGCTCGTCCTAAACGGCCACCCCGTCGTCATCGCCGAGGCCTGCAACGGCATGCGAATGGTCGCCGCGCTCGGCGTCGTCGCCTACACATTCGCCTTCTCGATCCCAGCAAAGCCGGCCGTCCGCGTACTCCTGCTGGCCCTCAGCCCGCTGCTCGCGGTCGTCGTCAACATCATCCGGCTCATGCCCACCGTCCTGTTCTACGGCTACACCAGCGACGGCTTCGCGCAGCTCTTCCACGATGTGTCGGGCTGGCTCATGATGCTCGTCGCGCTCGGCGTCCTCTGGGCCTTCATGAGGCTGCTCAAGTGGATGGAGCTCCCGGTCCTCAACTACGGAGCCCTGCGAGACTGACCATGGCAGCACGACCCAACAACCGCGCACCGCACAGGCTCCTCGCGCCCATCGCCAGCGCCGCCGCCCTCGCCGCCCTCGCCGCCCTCGGCACGCTCAGGCCCTCCGCCCCTCAGGGCGTCAAGGGCTACATCACCGCGGTCGTGAACCAGATCGACGACACCCCCTACCGCATCAACGGCTGGACCGGCCGAGACCTCAACCAGCCGCCCACCGAGGCCGTCGACATGCTCCGACCAAGCCGCGTGCTGCACCGGGGCTACATGTCAGACGGCAGCCGAGACGAGGTGCGGATCGTCATCGTCCACTGCCCCGACGTCCGCGACATGGCCGGCCACCATCCGCCCAACTGCTATCCCGCCACCGGCTGGACCTCGGTCGAAGCCGGCACGATGCAGATCGACGCGTTCGGCGGCGAGCAGACCTTCGCCCTCCACCGCTTCGATCGCCGAGAGGGCGGCACAAATCACCGACTCACCATCGCCAGCGGCTTCGTCGTCCCAGGCCACGACGCCGTCATTCCGGACATGGCCGAACTGAGGTCTGTCTCGGAAAACCGCCGGCGAACCAAGCTCGGCGCGGCGCAGGTGCAAATCATCATCGATAAGGCCGCGGGACAAGACGAGATCCGAAGGGTCATCGAGACCTTTCTGCCCGCGCTCGAGCCGGTCGTCGACCGGGTCACGGAGGGAGCCGTATGAACAACCCGTTCGCAGACACCGGCGACGTCGCCGGCCGTGACGGCGGCGAAAGCGGCGGCTCGGGACAGGGCGTCGACCTGTTCAGCCTGGGCCGGCGTACGCTGCGCGGCCGCTGGCTCTTCGCCATCGGTGCAGCCGCGGCGCTCGCCATCCCCGCCGCCCTGTTCGGCTACACCTCGGCCACGATCCAGTACGCGGCCTCGGTCAGCGTCGAGGTCCTTGCCACACCCGAACGCACCCTCTACAACGAGTTCGTCACCAACAACGAACGCATCCGCGACTACGTCTTCCGGCAGGACGCCGAGATCCGCGGCCAGCGAGTCCTGGAAACCGCAATCAGCCACCCGGCCCTCGCCGAGGCCGGCTGGCCCACCGGCACCCCCGGCCAGATCGCGCTGCGCGACGCGATCATGATCGACTACCGCAACAACAGCTCCAACTTCCGCATCCTCGCGATCACCGAAGACGCCGAGCTCTCAACCGCGGCGATCAAGGCGATCGTCGACACCTACCGAGACATCCAGTTCGAACGCAACAGCCCCGAGGCCCGCGAGCGGCAGCTCAGGCAGGACATCCTGGGGCTCGACGTCCAGATCGGCCAGATCACCGATTCCATCGACGGCGCGACCGTCGAATTCGGCACCTCCGAGCTCGTACCGCTCATCCAACTCGAGCGCCAACGCCGCCGCGGCTTCGAGGACAGCATCACACGCATCGAAGACGCGCTCGCACTACGACAGCAAGCGACCGACACCGTCGAAGAGATCGATCCCGACGAGCTCGCCGTCGAGCAGCTCGCCGAGCAAGACGCCGAGCTCGCAAGGCTCCTCGGCGGACGTGACGCGGCCGAGGCCGAGATCGAGATTCTGAGCGAAGACTTCGGCTCCCGCCACCCCGCGATCGAAGCGCTCAACCGCGAGCTCGCCTCCATCGAGCGCCGCATCGACGACCGCGTCGCCATCATCCGTGAACAGCTCGCGAAGGAAGGCATCGTCGACGTGCCGGGAGGCCTCACGATCGACGAGCTCGAATCGCAGCTCGCCATCTTCCAGCGCCGGCTCGCAAGCGTCGACGAAGAACTCAGCCGACTGAACAAAACCGCCAACGACATCCAGCGCGAGCAGAACGAGCTGACCATCCTTCAGGAGCGTCGCGCCGAGCTCGCCGACCGCCTCAGCAAGCTCGACATCGAACGCGAGAACATCCAGCGCGGCCGCATCGAGATCGCCCCCATCGCGCCCGCCACCGTCTACGACGACAAGCGAAAGCCGTTCGCCATGGCCGGCTTCATGCTCGGCGGAGGCGTCGGCTTCGGCCTCGTCGTCGCCTACGGCATCCTCCGCCGCAGCTTCCGTTACGTCGAAGACATCGATGACCCGGCGCGGCTGCCGCCGCTGCTCGGCACACTGCCCGCGCTCGACAAAAAAGACCCCGACGCCGAGCGCATCGCCGCCGTCAGCGTCCACAACCTCCGCAACACGCTCCACTCCATCAGCCGCTTCAACGACAGCGAATGCCAGATGATCGTCTGCACCTCCGCGGAACCAGGCGACGGCAAGACCACACTCGTGCAATCCCTCGGCGCGTCCTACGCGCTCACAGGCCTGCGCACCATCATCGTCGACCTCGACCTCGTCGGCGGAGGCCTGTCCGCCCGGCTCGGCATGTCCGGCCGCCGCGGCGTCGCCGACCTCCTGGGAGGCCTCGAGCCCACCAAATGCATCAAGCGCACCGCTACCGAGAAGCTCTACGCGCTCCCCGCGGGCGATGTCACCGCCTGCAAGCCCGAGCAGCTCGCACACCGCCCCGTCCAGCAGGTCACCGACTGGCTCCGCGAGCGGTTCGACATCGTCATCATGGACACGGGCCCCGTGCTCGGCTCGCTCGAAGCCGGGCTCGCCGTGGGCCTCGCCGACCAGGTCCTGCTCGTCATCCCGCGCGGCCAGCCCGAGCGCCTCGCCACCGCCGCCATCACCCGCCTCCGCCGGCTCGGCGGCGACAACATCGGCCTCGTCTTCAACCGCGCCGACACCACCGACCTCAAGCAGTCGCTCTCCGCTGCGTCCATCGGCGCGCCGAGCCTCCGTCAGACCCAACGCAAGATCCACGAGCGCCGCCTCGACCAGGACGCCTCGATCGTCGGCAGCATCCCGCCGCCGAAGGTCAACGCCGATGCCGACGCATCCCCGCCGCGCCGAGCCGCCGAGGACGGCACCGGCCTGTGACCGTCGTCGACTCGCCCAACGAGACGAACCCCACCAAAGGGTCCCGCGCAGCGACGACCGCATCGATCGCGACCTCGAATATTCGAGCCGACGCCGGCATCACAGCGCGAAACGGCTACGCGAACGAGACCCTCCCGCCCTCGCAACGCACCACCGCGATGATCGTCCCCACGGTCTGGGGCCTGGGCCTCACGCAGCTGCACGACCGCGTCTGGGCATCCCGCGGCTTCCAGGTCATCCGACCAGGTGCGCGCAAGCCGCTGCATAAGGGCCCCGAGCTCTTCCTGCTCCTGGGCCACGGCGTCTTGGTCGATTTCCCGATCGGCAAGCTCCTGCGATCCCTCGCCTGGCTCAGACCCCAGGCCGCCCGCATACGGCTTGTCGAAAAGGGCACTGATCCCTACGCCGAGCGTGTCATCGCCGACGCCGACGGACAGTTCCAGTCATTCGAACGCGTCTACACCCGCAGCGGCATCAACGCCTGCCAGGTCTGGATCACGCCCTCGCGCACCATCGCCAAGCAGTGGCACCGCTCGCGCAACGCCCGGCAAGCGTCCATCTCGCTCGCGAAAGGCATCCCCTCCGAGCGAACACACATCGCAAAGCTCGTCGGCAATATCTTCGACGCCAGCACCGAAGACGGCCTCGACCTCTACCGCCGCCACATCCTCAGCAAATGGGACGACCCGGCGACCGTGATCGAGGGCGTCTACCAGCCGAGCCCGGGCGTCTGGATCCACGAAACCTGCGACATCCACCCCGAGGCCCGCATCGTCGGCCCCGTCTGGCTCGGCGCGGGCCACCGCCTCGGTGCTGGCCAGACCATCGTCGGCCCCGCCATCGTCCCCGACGAGCCGCTCATCAGCCCCGAGCCCGGCCCCATCGACTGGCACGTCGTCACCCACTCCGGCTGGCGCCTGCTGCCGACGTTCACCAAGCGCCCCGTGCGCAACGTCACCAAGCGGCTGTTCGACATCGCCGTCAGCCTCGCCGTCCTTGCCGCAACGCTCCCCTTTTACCCGATCATCGCGCTCCTGATCTACCGCGAAGACGGCGGCTCGCCCTTCTTCATCCACAAGCGCCAACGCTTCGGAGGCCGAACCTTCGGCTGCATCAAGTTCCGCACCATGCGGCTCGACGCCGAAGAAATCAAGCAACGCCTTATGCAACAGAACCAGGCCGACGGGCCGCAGTTCTTTATGAAGGACGACCCGCGCCTGCTCAAGCACGGCGGCTGGATGCGCAAGTACAAGATCGACGAGTTCCCGCAGTTCATCAACGTCCTGCTCGGCCAGATGTCCATCGTCGGACCGCGACCCAGCCCCGACAAAGAAAACCAGTACTGCCCCGCGTGGCGCGAGGCGCGCCTCAGCGTCCGCCCAGGCATCACCGGACTCTGGCAGGTCTCGAGCGAACGCAAGCCACAGACAGACTTCCAGGAGTGGATCCGCTACGACCTCGAGTACGTCCAACGCAGCTCGTGGCGGCTCGACATCGCGATCATCGTCGCCACCGTCAAGCGCATCCTCTTCTAAGAGCAAGCACCCAGACCGCAGCAAGCCGACGCGTCACGGAGGACCCACGCAATGGCACGATCACGAAGAGCACGACGGCGACTCATCCGCCGGCTGATCATCGTCGCGAGCATCACGGCCCTGCTCGGCATCGTCGCCGTGTCGCTGCACACAGCCAACACCATCCAGAACAACCGGATGATCGCCGACGCCCGCGCCGAGGGGATGGCCGCCTACGAGCGAGAAGACTACGCCGAGGCCGTCAGAAACCTCTCGCTCTACAACGCCCGCATGCCGGGCGACCCCGAGATCACCTTCGCGCTCGCCAAGGCCACCAGCAACCTGCAAGACCTCTCCCGCGACGACACCGCGGCAGCCGCAGCGTTCGCGCTCACCGCCGCGGGGCTCATGCCGGGCGACATCGAGCCAGTGCTCATCGAGATCGAGATGCGCCGCCGCCTGGGCCAGCACACCGAGCTGCTCAACGCCGCCGACCGCGCGCTCGACATCGATGAGGGCAACAAGGCCGCGTCAACCGCGCGTGTCCAGGCCCTCGCCGCGCTCGGACAACGCGACGAAGCGCTCGACGCCGCCCTCGACTTCGCCCAGCGCCTCCCCGACGACCCCGACCCCCACCGGCTCGTCCTGGTCATGCTCACCAGCCTCGACCCGGCTACCGCCGCCGCGAGCGTCCGCGACTACGCCGAGCAGCTCGCAGAGAGCCACCCCGATGACCCGCGGTTCATCATCCTGACCGCGCAGGCCTTCGCCCAAGTCCGCGAGCCGCAGCTCGCCGCCGAGGCCGCAGAGCGGCTCTTGCAGCCCGACATCAGCGCGCAGCTCGACGCACCGTCGCTCGCCGATGCAACAAGGCTCCTCGACATCCTGGGCCGCCGCGACGCCGCCGAACAGCTGCTCGAGTCCTTCCTCACCCGCGAGCCAGGCTCGCCCGACATCGCAGCGATCTCGATCGAGCGCGCATACCAGCAAGGCCGCATCGACCTCGCCGCCGAGCGCGCCTCCACGGCCCTCGAGCAAGCAGACCGCGTCACACCCGAACTGAAAATGTGGGCCCGCCTCTGCGACGTCGAAGCCGAAGCACCCGAGAACGGCTTCCACGGCTACATCGTGCGCGGCGTCAACGCCATGTCCACCGGCGATGCCGCATCCGCCGCGCGCGACTTCGAGACCGCGCGGACCATCGAACCGTCAAGCCGCATCGCCCAGCACCTCTTCGCCGTCGCCCTCGACAGGCTCGGCAACCCCGTCGAAGCCGAACGCACGCGCGAACGACTGCTCCGCGTCGCCCCAACCTACACCATCGCGAGGCTGTCCCACATCCGCGCCCTGCTCGACCAGCGCAGAGCCGATGAAGCCGCCGCGTTCGCGAGGCTAGGACTCCAGCTCGAACCAACCTCCGGCGGCCTCGCGCTCGCGCTCGTCTTCGCCGACGCCGACCGCGCTGCCGAAGGCCTCGCAACCCGCAGCGACATCAGCCAGGCAACATCCATCGCCCGCACGCTCGACGGCGACACCGACGCCGCAACACCCGCAACGCCCCCCCTCGCGCGCCTGCTGATCGCCGCAGGGAACACATGGGCCGCCGAGTCCGCGATCGACCGCATCATCGCGAGCGACTTCGCCGACGCCACCGCCCTGCTCGCCGTCGCACGAGACGCACGCCGCGAAGGCCTCCCCGCCGCCGCCGAGCTGCTCGCGCTCGCAGAACGGCACGCCACCGCCGATCCCAAAACGCTCCTCGATGTCGCCACGGCGATCAACGCCGAAGGCAGAACCTCCGACGCGCTCACGCTTGTCGACCAAGCCGCAGCCAACAATCCGAACGACCGCGCATTCGCTCTTGCGCGTGCCGTCTTCCTCGACCGCATCTCGAGCCCTGACGCCGCCGACCAGTTCGCCGCCCTGTTCGACCAGGCCCCGACCGACCCCGCCACGCTCACCATCCTCCTCGAGTCCGATGCCGCCTGGACCAACGAGTCGCTCGTCAAAGCCGCCGTAACGTCGCTGCAGGAAACCACCTCGGCCGCAAGCAACAGCTGGCGGTTCTACGAGGCCCGCCGCCTGCTGAGCTTCGAGGACACCGACGCCCGCGCCGCCGAGGCCGTCCGCCTGCTCGAACCGCTCGCCTCCGGCGCGACCGGCTCGCCGCGTGTCAGCGTCCTGCTCGCCGAGGCCCTGCTGCGCCTGGGCGATGCCGAGGCCGCACTCAACCAGCTCGCGCTCGCCGCCGACACCGGTCTCGACGACCCGTCGCTCCTGCTGCGCCTGGGCTGGCTGCACAACGCACAAGGCGACATCGAGGCCGCACGCCGCCGCGCCCGCTCGGT
>JBCBMF010000022.1:0-23998 GCA_039822905.1 Planctomycetota bacterium | reverse complement strand
AACTCGGCGATGAGTCACATCCGCGCCGACGAACTCGAGCCGTGCTTCAAAATCCTGGCACGCATCAAGCACATCCAAACGACGCTCATGCAGCAGTGGAGCGTGCTCGCGACACTGACGCCCAGCGAGTACGCCGAGTTCCGCGACGTGCTCGGTTCCGCGAGCGGCTTCCAGAGCCGGCAATACCGCCTCGTCGAGTTCCTGTTCGGGAACAAGAACGAACGCATGATGAACATGCACGAGAAGGACGAGACCGCGCGGGCCGCGCTCGCGCAGGCGTACGAATCGCCCAGCATCTACGACGAGTTCCTGCGCTACCTCGCACGGCACGGGTTGCCGGTCCCCGAGTCGCATGTCAACCGCGACTGGACAAAGCCCTACGAGCCGAGCGATGCCATCATCGCGGTCTTCAAAATGTTCTACGAGGATCGCGCGACGTACTGGGACTCGTACGAGATGTGCGAGAAGCTCATCGACATCGAAGAGGCGTTCACGCTATGGCGCTTCCGGCACATGAAGACCGTCGAACGAATCATCGGCTACAAACGCGGCACCGGCGGCTCGCCCGGCGTGCCGTTTCTAAAGAAAATCATCGAACATCGATTCTTTCCCGAACTCTGGGATGTTCGCACCCATGTAGGAGCCGAGTGATGCCGACAATCGACAAAGCCATCGCAGGCCTGGGCGAGGGGCCGCTGACCGAGCATCGCTGCCGCGAGCATCTCTGGCCCTTGTTTTCTCGAACCATCGACGCCGTCCATCGGTCCGGCGAGATCTATCTCGCGAACCACTCGCTGGGCCGGCCGCTCGATCGCACCGCCGAGGATGTGCAATCAGCGCTCGATGAGTGGTACAACGGGCTCGACCGCGCGTGGGGCCCGTGGTCCGAGGCGATGCGGCAGTACCGAGGGCTGGTTGCGCGTCTCATTGGCTGCTCGCGCGAAGACGCGGTCGTCCACAAGACCTCGGCCGGTCAGGGCCTTCGCACCGTGCTCAACCTGCTCACGCCGAAGTCCGGCCGCCCACGCGTGCTCACCACACGGGGCGAGTTCGATGCCTGCGACTTCATCCTCAAGGCGTACGCCCAGAAGGGCGTCATCGACCTCGACTTTGTCGAGTCGGACCAGGTCGGCCGATTCGATGCCGATGCCATCGCCGAGCGAATTACCGATCAGCACGATCTCGTCGTTGTCAGCACGACCTTCTTTTCCACCGGCCAGATACTCGAAGGCGTCGAGCGCGTCGTTGACTCGGCCCACGAGCACGGCGCGATGATCCTGCTCGATACGTACCACACTGCAGGCGCCATGCCCATGAGCTTCGACGCGCTGCACGCCGACTTCGCGATCGGCGGGAACTACAAGTACACCCGCGGAGGGAGCGGCGCCTGCTGGCTCGCGATCCGCGAGGACCACCTCGACGACGAGAAGCTCCGGCCCGTCGATACGGGCTGGTTCGCCAAGGCCGACCACTTCCACTTCACTCGAGGCGACGAGGCAATGTACGCGCCGGGCGGCGACGGCTGGCAGGAGGGCACTCCCGCGCTGCTGTGCATGGTCCAGGCGCTCGCGGGGCTTGAGTTCGTCCTCGGCGTCGGGCTTGATCGGCTGCGCGACTACAGCGTCGATCAGCGCGCGTTCCTGGCCGATCGTCTGCGCGAGTGCGGCGCGGAAGTCATCGACGACGAGCCCCGCGGTGCGTTCCTGCTCGTGCCCGCCGACGACCCGGGTGAGTTCGGAGCGGCCCTCCGCGAGCGGGGCGTTGTCACGGACGGCAGGCTTGATCCCAGGGGCAAGGGGCACGTCCGCTTCTGCCCCGACGTGCTCAACACACGCGACGAGATGTCCCGTGCCGCCGAGATCGTCGCGCGGGCGTGGGCGACCGCCTAGGCGCCGCCGTCGGCGGTAACCATCGGAAAGCTCAGATGAAACTCGGTTCCCGTGCCGGGCTCGGAGTGCAGCTCAAGCCGCCCGCCATGCTCTTCGACGATGCGCCGGGCCGTCGGCAGCCCGAGCCCCGTGCCGCCGGCCTTCGTCGTGAAGTACGGCTGAAACACGCTCTCCCGCGTCGCCGCGTCCATGCCTGGACCCGTATCGATCACCCGGATGTGCGCGAACCGTTCCGGCGACGGCTCCGGGTCACTATCGACTCGAAGAATCAGCTCGCTTTGCGCCGAGCCAGTCCCCGCCATCGCCTGGACGGCGTTCAGCATGAGGTTCAACACCGCTTGCTTGACGAGCGGCGCATCGACACTCACGACAACCGGTGCGGCCGCGGCCTGCGTGCGCAGGCGGATCGACTCTCTGTCCGCCTGCGGGTGAAAGAAGTCGGCAAGCTCGGCGACGAGCTCGTTCAGATCCGTCGGCACCGGGCTGAGCTTCTTCTCACCCGCGAAATCGAGGAAGTCGGTGAGTATGCCGCGGAGCCGCTCCGTCTCGCGGGTCAGCGAATCGACACGGCGAGTGAGCCTCGCTTTGTCGGCGTCGGCCACGTCGAGATCCTGGATGCCCTCAGCCAGCAGCTGCGCGTTGAGGCCGATCGTCGACAGGGGGTTCTTGATCTCGTGCGCCAGCCCGCCGGTCATGGAACCGATCTCAGCCAGTCGCTCGGCGGCGCGGGCCCGCCGCTCGGCATCCCGTACCTGCTCGAGCTGCGCACCGGTCTTGATGCGAGACCGCAGCGTCGCGATCCCGACGCCGAAACCGAGACCGAAGATCAGCCCAACGGTCGCAGAGATGTACAAGAAGGGCCCGTCCACCGGCGGAGCATAGCGGCGAGCTGTTCGCAAACAGTTACTGCCGGTTCGTCCGCGCGTGCGACCTTCTCGGGACGACGACCTCGGTCGCGTCGTCGCGGATCACACGCGTCGCGCGCCAGCCCTTGTCCGATCGCTCGGCGTCGTACTCCACCGCGCACCCGTCTTTGAGCGCGCGGAAACCGTCGCCCTCGATCACGGTGTAATGCACGAAAATGTCCTGCCCCTCCGGGCCGACGACAAAGCCGAAGCCCTTCCGCGGGTCGAACCATTTGACCGTGCCGTTAATAGCCTTCAGCAGGCCGGATGAGTCGCTTTGATCGGACGCGTGGGTCATAGCAACACCCCCGCCGGTACCGCGTTGGGGATGGAGCCATCGCGGCCGGTCCTATCCCACCGGCCTGGCGCCCGCGTCTCTCACCGGGACCAACTCCGATCCGGCGGTGTGAAACGACCCCCGAGCGGTCTACCGACTCTTGGGCCGCGTGAGGCCCGATAGCGGTTCACGCCGGGTCCGAACCCGGCGCTGAACACCAACAATACTCGAATTCCGGCCGTTTGGCAATCTGGGAAAGACGTCGGGCCCAAGCAAACACGCTCGCCCCCCTGCTTCTGGGGGACGAGCGTGGCCACGGAAACCTGCTTTTATCGGAAGCGTCGAGTTATCGGTCGTGTTTCGCCGACCTCACGCGTCAGCGGTCTCGGCGTCGGCGTCGACTTCCGAGTCGTCGCCGCCCTCGTCTTCGCCGGCTTCTTCCTTCATCAGGGCCTTCCGGCTCAGCTTGATGCGCCCCTGCTCGTCGACCAAGATCACCTTGACCCGGATCGTGTCGCCGACCTTGACCACGTCCGACACGTTCTTGACGAACCCGTCGGCGAGCTCCGAGATGTGGCACATGCCATCGGTACCGGGGGCGAGCTCGACGAACGCACCGAAGTCCTTGGTGCTGACGACCTTGCCCTCGTAGATCGCGCCGACCTTGATCGACTCGGTGAGCGCCTCGATCTCGGCCATCGCGCCCTCCAGCGAGGGGCCATCAGCGGAGGACACGTGCACGGTGCCGTCGTCTTCGACGTCGATCTGCACACCGTGGCGGTCCTGGAGACCGCGGATCATCTTGCCGCCCGGACCGATGAGCTTGCCGATCTTCTCGGGGTCGATCTGGAGCGTCTCGATGCGCGGGGCATAGTCGCTGATCTTGTCGCGCGGGGCGGGGATGACCGACTCGATGTGCTCGATGATCTCGATTCGGCCCTCCTTCGCCTGGGCGAAGATCGTCTCGATCTGCTGGAGGCTCAGGCCGCGGGCCTTGAGGTCGAGCTGGATGCCGGTGATGCCCTCGCGGGTGCCGGAGACCTTGAAGTCCATGTCGCCGAAGAAGTCCTCCTCGCCGAGGATGTCGGTGACGAAGACCTCGTTCTCGCCGTTGTCATCGACGAACCGGCCGACGGAGATGCCGGCACAGGTGTTGGTGATCGGCACGCCCGCGTCCATGAGGGCGAGGCAGCCGCCGCAGACCGAGGCCATCGACGAGGAGCCGTTGGACTCGGTGATGTCGCTGACGAGACGGATGGTGTAGGGGAAGTCCTCCGGGCTGGGCAGGATCGCCTGGAGCGAGCGCTCGGCGAGGGCGCCGTGGCCCACCTCGCGGCGGCCCGGGCCCATGATCCGGCCGGCCTCACCGACGGAGAACGGCGGGAAGTTGTAGTGCAGGTAGAACTTCTTGCTGTACTCGGGCATGAGGCCGTCGACGACCTGCTCGTCCTTGCCGGTGCCCAGGGCACAACTCACGAGCGACTGGGTCTCGCCGCGCTGGAACAGCGCCGAGCCGTGAGTTCGCTGGAAGACACCCACCGCCGACTCGAGCGGGCGGATCTCGGCGGGCTTGCGGCCGTCGGCGCGGATGCCCTTCTCGGCGATCAGCCTGCGTGTGATCTTCTTCTCGAGCGTGCGGAACGCCTCGCGGGCCATGCCCCGGTCCTTGCGGCTCTGCTCGGCCTCTTCGACGGTGCCGTCGGTCTTCTCGGGGAAGTGTTCGTCGAGCACGGCACGCCGCAGCTCGCCGACGGCGTCGTTCCGCTCCTGCTTACCCTTGAGCTGACGCAGCTCGGTGAGCTTGTCGGCTGCGATCGACTTGACCTTCTCCATGATCTCGTCGCTGGGCAGGTTGAGCGGGTTCTTCATGACCTTCTCCTGGCCGCACTTGGCAACCAGTTCATCGATCAGCTCGATCTGCTGCTTGATGGCGTCGTAGCCGACCTCGATGGACTTGAGCACGTCCTCGTCGGGGATCTCGGCGGCGCCGACCTCGATCATGTTGATGCCGTCTTTGTGGCCGGCGAGCACGAGGTCAAGGTCGCTGTAGTCCATCTGCGTGCCGGTGGGGTTGATGACGAAGCTGGCCCCGTCGTCGGTCCACACCCGGCCCACGCGGACCATGCCGGTCGGGCCCTCGAACGGCGCGTTGCTGATCGCAAGAGCGGCCGAGGCCGCGAAGCCCGCGAGCACGTCGGTGTCGTTCTCGCCGTCGTGGCTCATGACCCAGCACTGGATCTGGACCTCGTCGATGAAGCCGTCGGGGAAAAGCGGACGGATCGGGCGATCGATCATCCGCATGGTGAGGACTTCCTTTTCGTTCGGCGCGCCCTCGCGTTTGCGGAAGCCGCCCGGGAATTTGCCGGCGGAGGTCAGCTTCTCGCGGTAGTCGACCTGCATCGGGAAGAAGTCGAGGCCCGGCCGCGGGTCGGCGCGGACGACGGTCGCCATGACCGTCGAGCCGCCGTAGGTCGCGAGCACGGCCGCGGTGGCCTGCTTGGCGATCTTGCCGGTCTCAAGAACAAGCGTCCGGCCCGCGATCTCTTTCTCGACGCGGTGCACTGCAAGGGGATGATCAGCCATGTGATGGCGCTCCATGGATCTTCTGCGCTGTTGGTGCGCAGACGCCGCGACGGTGTGGGGAGAATCGCGGCCTGGTTGGTGCGCCGCTGGCCGGAACTCTGGTATCCGGTGGCAGAGGGCAGCGGCCAGCAGCGAGCGAGCGATTGACGGGGGCCCATAGGGTGGGACTGCTCGGCTCGACTGAACGCTGCCGACTGCCTTCGGAGAAAGCCGGCGGCGCGGAAATCAGAAACAAAGAAGCCCGCCGGGGGTTTCCGACGGGCTTCGAGAAAGTCGTTTACTTGCGGAGGCCGAGCCGCTTAATCAACTCGAGGTAGCTCTCTCGGTTGGTCCGCTGCAGGTAGCGGAGCAGTCGGTTTCGCTTGCCGACCATCATGATCAGGCCGCGTCGGCTGTGGTGATCGCCCTTGTGCTCGCGGAGGTGCTGAGCCAGGTGCTTAATACGGGCCGTCAGCATCGCGATCTGGACCTCGGGCGAGCCGGTGTCCTTTCCTTCGCGTTGGTAGTCGCCGACGATCTGGCTGCGGGTCTCTGCGGTCAGTGCCATGGACAGATGATCTCCGTGGGCAGGTGACTCCTGCTCGAGCAAAGCGTAGAGCTTTGCGAAGAATCGATCAAACAGTTTCGCTCGGGAAACTGACCTCCGAATCGCGGCTTGTCGTGCACCCTCTCACCCCCAACTCGGCCGGCGGCAGCGGAGCCCCAGATCTAGACTCCGTCATGAGCGAAACCACAACGGGCGGACCCGGCATTTCAGGGCGAGCAGCGGCGATAAAGCCCAGCGCGACGCTCGCCGTAAGCGAGCGGGCCAAAGCCCTCCGGGCTGCGGGGAAGGATGTGCTCGGTTTCGCCGCCGGTGAGCCGGATTTTCCGACTCCCCAGCCCATCGTCGATGCCGCGAAGAAGGCTCTTGACGAGGGCAGGACCAAGTACTCGCCCTCCATCGGCGACCCGCCGACCCGCGAGGCCATCGCGGCCAAGCTCTCGACCGAGAACGGCCTGCCGGGCGTCGAGGCGGCCAACGTCGCGGTCAGCGTGGGCGGCAAGCACTCGCTGTACAACATCTTCCAGTGCCTGCTCGACCCGGGCGACGAGGTGCTGCTGCCGGTGCCGGCGTGGGTGAGCTACGCCCCTCAGATCCAGCTCAGCGGGGGCATCGTTCGCGAGTTGCCGACCACCGTCGGGAGCGGCTTCAAGGTGACGACCGACCAAGTCCGCGAGGCCATCTCGGCTAAGAGCCGGGTGCTGGTGATGAACACGCCCAGCAACCCCTGCGGCACGATGTATTCGCCCGACGAATTGCGAGCCATCGCGGACGTCGTCGCCGGGGCCTCCCGAACGACCGCCCCGCGGCTTGTCGTGCTCACCGATGAGATCTACGAGAAGATCGTCTTCGGCGGCCGATCGCACCTCTCGATGGGCTCGATCAGTTCGATCGCCGACCGCGTGGTCACCTGCAACGGGCTGAGCAAGGCCTACAGCATGACCGGCTGGCGGGTCGGCTATTGCGCCGCCAGCGGCGACTGGGGCCGCGAGTTCATCAAGGCGATAGGCAGACTCCAGAGCCAGACGACGAGCAACATCCCCTCGTTCATCCTGCCCGCGATCCGGACAGCCCTCGCCGAGTGCGGCGACGACGTCGCAAGGATGCGCGACGCCTTCGAACAGCGATCGCACCTGATCGAAAGACGCCTGCGCGATATCCCGGGGTTCATCTTCCCCTCGCCGGAAGGCGCGTTCTATGTGTTTGCTGACATCTCGAAGCATTTCGGCAAGACGACGCCCAACGCCACCGTGATCGACTCCGCGATGAGCTTCGCGGGTGCGCTCCTCGACGAAGCCAAGGTCGCCGTCGTGCCTGGCGAAGACTTCGGCGGCTGCGGCGACCGCTGCATCAGGCTCAGCTTCGCGTGCAGCGAAGACCAGATCAACGCCGGCTGCGATCGGCTAGCGGCATTCGTCGAATCACTCGGCTAAATCAGCCGCTGCATCATCGCTGATCGACGAAGGGATCTCCGCGATCGCGTTCTCTTCATCGCCGTCGGGCTCGCGGGCCTGGATCGTGATCATGCCCGATTCCTCGTCGTGCTCGACGGTAATCTTCCTCTGGCGAGTCAGCTCGAGCGTGGCGATGAAAAGGCCCACGATGTCGCCCCGGCCGGCGCCGTGGAACAATTCGCGGAACGTCAAGCTCGGCAAAGCCTGCCCCGCCGATGTTGTCAGACGGCTCAGCCGATCGAGAATGTCGGCGGCGTGCAGCTCGATCGGCGTGTCGTCGAACTGGATCTTGTGCTCGCCGAGGCGATCAAAGTTTACAGCCGCGGCGACCCGTGCGAACGCCTCGACGAGATCCATGACGTCGAGGTCTTCGAGATCCGGCTGCTCGTCCTCGGCGATCGCATCGGCGATTGCTTGCTTGTCGACGCCCGCCTTCTCGGCCGGGTAACGGAGCAGCCACTGCTGGCGGCGAGCCTCCAGCGCATCGGCGGCGTCGCGGAACTGGCGATACGCCAGCAGTTGGCTGATGAGCGCCGCCCGAGGATCCCCGTCATCCTGCTTGCTCTGCCGGGCGTGGGCCGGCCGATCTTCGGGGGGCATCAGCGTGCGGCTCTTGATCTCCATCAGCGTCGCGGCCATGACCAGAAACTCGCCCCCCACTTCGACATCGAGCGGGCCGTCGGTCCGGCGGGTCGCGTCGTCGATGTGGGAGAGGTACTGGTCAGCGATCTCAGCGACGGAGATGTCGGCCGGGTCGACCTCGGCTCGTCGTACCAGGTGGAGCAGCAGGTCGAGCGGGCCCTGGAAATCTTCGAGGCGGACGCGATAGTCGCTCGTTGCGGTGCTTGCTGATGGGCTGGCGGCTGCGTCGGCCATCGGGTCGCCTCCGTGCGGGGCCTCGTTCGTTGGGGCCGGGCTCCGCCGGCGGTGACGAGTGTACCCTTTACGGATGGGGACGACCGAAGTGAAGCCGCCCAACGCCGCGACGACCGAGATCGACTTCGCGCGAGCCGTTCTCGAAGAGCAGGCCGGTGCGGTCGCCGCGATGGCGGCAGCACTCGGCAAACCGTTCGAAAAGGCGGTCGATCTCATCGTCGAGTGCGCCGGCCGCGACGGCTCGGTCATCGTGTCGGGCCTGGGGAAGAGCGGGCTGATCGGCGCAAAGATCTCGGCGACGCTCGCGAGCCTTGGCATTCCGTCGCACGCCGTACACCCGGCAGAGGCGAGCCACGGGGATCTCGGCAGGTTCCGGTCGCGTGACATCCTCATCGCGCTCAGCAAGTCGGGCGAGACCGACGAAGTCGTGAACCTCGCGGCCATCCTTCGCCAAGACGGTATGAAGATCATCTCGATCACCGGCGACGGTTCCAAGCCGAGCAGTCTCGATCGGCTGGCGGACGTTGCGCTGCACATCGGTGTCGGCGACGAGGCAGGCGGCTCCCCCGCGCCGAGCACCTCGACCACATGCACACTCGCCCTCGGCGATGCGCTCGCACTGACCGCGGCCCGGCGGAGACGCTTCACCGACGCCGACTTCGCCAAGCGTCACCCCGGCGGATCGCTCGGCGGCATGCTCAGGCCGGTGCTCGATGTCATCCGGTTTCGGGCCGGCGAGAACCTGCCGCTCGTAGCCGACTCGATCAGCGTGAGCGACGCGCTCACCGAAGCCAACCGCCAGAGCGCCCGCCGACCGGGAGCGTTGCTGCTGATCGACGATGCTGGCGCACTCAGCGGAATCTTCACCGACGGCGACCTACGCCGGCTCGTTGTGCAGTCGCCCGAGAAACTCGCCGAGCCGATTGTACGAGTCATGACCCGCTCGCCCCGCACACTGCGCAGCGATGCGATGGTGCGCGACGCGGTGACCCTCTTCCGCGAGCACCGTCAGGACGAGATCCCGATCGTCGATAGCGAAGGCAAGCCCGCGGGCCTTCTCGATGTGCAGGACCTGATCGCGATGCGGCTGGTGCGCGACTGATGCCGCACGCCAGGCCCGAAGATGTGACGTACCTCGTGCTCGATGTCGACGGCTGCATGACCGACGGCACGGTCGCACTCGATCACCAGGGGATGGAGATCAAGCGCTTCAACATCAAGGACGGGCTCGGCATCCGCGTCTGGCAGGACCTCGGCTTCGGCGTCGCGATCATCACAGGCCGGAAGAGCCGATCGCTCGCGGCACGAGCGAGGGAACTCGGCGTCGAGACCGTCGTGCAAGGCGCGAAGAAGAAGGCCGTGGCACTCGAAAGCATGCTCCAAGACGCCGGGATCGACGCGGCCCAGGTCGCGGCGATCGGCGACGACTGGAACGATCTGCCGGTGCTCGAACGGGTTGGCTACCCCGCGTGCCCGGCGGACGCGTCGGCCGTGCTGCACGACCTCGTGGCATTTCGATGCAACCAAGAAGGCGGGCGGGGCGCAGTCCGCGAGTTGATCGAGCACCTGCTCGCCGCCAAGGGAATGATGGACGAAGCCGTGGCCCGCTACCGCGCGTAGAACCTCGCTGGAATGGGTGCGCGGAGTCGCACCCCTGTAGGATGATGCCATGAATCGATCGGGACGGAGTCCGGCAGGAGCAACTCGACGCGGCGCGGGCATATGGGCGATTCTCGTGGCGCTCGCGATCGCGTTGATTCTGGTTGCCATCGTGCTTCTCGTCAGCGGCGGCCGAGGCAGCTCAACACCCGATCGGCCCACGCTCACCGAGCAGAACATCCCCGACATCACCGGGCCGGTCGGCGCCGTCCCCGACATGCGCGAGCAGCAGTCGATGGGCGCGACGACCAACGCGAAGCTCACGCTCAAGGACCGCAACGATCCGTCTCGAATCGCGTGGGTTGTCGAGAGCGCCGCATCGGAACCGATCGCCGGAACGGACCGGTACGAACTGTCGGAGCCGCGAGCTCGGTACTTCATCGATAACACGACCGTGATCCTGATCAGCGCCGACCGCGCCAGCTTTGTGATGCCCGACGTGACGGGTGAGCCAGAGTCGGGCCGGTTCGAAGGGGATGTCGTCCTGCAACAGGTCGGTGTGAACGACGCCGGTGATGCCGCCGTTCGTGTGACGACCGCGTGGATCGAGTTCGACACGGTCGGCGGCGAGATCTCGACCACCGCGCCGGTCCGCATCGTGGGAGAGCGCATCGTCGCCGACACGCAGGGGTTCCGTGCGGTCTTGAACGAGGTCGACGAACGTCTGGAGTTCTTCGAAGCGCCCGGGGGCCTCGTCGCGACAATCACCCCCGCGCGTCAGGTCGACTCGGCATCCCCAACGCCATCCCAGCAGCAAGACTCTCGCGATCCTTCCGCGTCGCGGCAGCCGGCGGGCGAGGCTCGATCGCCATCTCGACCCACTGAGGTTGCAGATGCCGATACGCCCGTCGTTCGGTACTACGCGGCGACACTGGCGGGCGATGTCGTTGTGAGCCAGCCGGGCCGGCGCGTCCGATCCGATCGTGCGCGCGTATGGATCAAGCTCAAAGACAACTCGATCGCGACCGATGGCTTCTCGGCCCGGCCTGTCGGGCCGCTCGTACCCATCGAGGCGGCGCTCATCGGCATGGCAATGGCGATGCAGCCCGAAGGAGCAGGCAGCGACGATCTCGGCTTCGATGATCCGATCGAGCTCCGCTGCACGGAGTCGGCGACCGTCATCCCGATGAGCAACATTCCCGCGCCGCTCGGCTCGGGCGATGACCTTGCTCTTCGCTTCGAGGTCGACGAA
Source organism: Planctomycetota bacterium (assembly GCA_039822905.1). GTDB lineage: Bacteria > Planctomycetota > Phycisphaerae > Phycisphaerales > UBA1924 > JANQQZ01. The sequence goes on along the minus strand of JBCBMF010000022.1, from coordinate 12,619 downwards.
GGCAACCGAGTTGAGTTTGAGGACGACGAACTCGATGCCGTCGGCGACGCGGACGAGATCGAGTATGCGTTTACCAACAAGCTGCTCACGCTCCGCGGTTCGGCGACCCAGCCGACACGCACACGCGTCGGCGGCAGCGGCACGCTGGTTGCCGAGTTGGTCACCGTCGGCCTCTCCACGGGCATCGGCCAGGCGAAGGGGCCGGGCCGACTGGAGGGCGAGGGCGAAACCTCGGCGGTCTTCTGGCAAGAGCAGGCCGACGTTGTCTTCCGCGTCCGTGACGGCTGGATGACCGGCTCGCTCGAGCAGGCCATCGCCTCGGGCGGCGTGGAACTTCTCGATGGCGCGTCACGCGCGACCGCACAAGACCTCAACGCGCGGTTCGCCGAGGCAGGAGACGAGTCGCTGATCGAGCGCGTCGTGCTGGCGGGAGAGGTGAACGCTTCGACGGGAGAAGGCACGCTGATCGCTGATCGCGTGGACGTGCGGTTTGCCGTGGAAGGCGACGAGTCGCGGCCGCGGCTGGCGGTCGCCACCGGCAGCGTACGCGGCGAAAAAGACGGCCAACGCATCTGGGCCGACGAGATCGAGGCAGATCTCGTGCAGACCGACGACGGCGAGACCGAGGTCGCGTTCGCCCGAGCAAGGGACGCCGTCCGCTACGAGCGTGACGACGGCACTTATGCCGTGGGTGATGTCGCATCGATCGTCGCGGCCGAGAAGACCGCCGTGATCGAGGGCCTGCCCGGCGTCGTGGCGTCGGGCGGCGCAACGGTCGAGGCCGAGCGCATCGAGCTCGATGACATCTCGTCGAGCATCGTCACGCCGAGCCGGGGGCGTCTGACAATCGAGGACGACACAGGCCGAAGCACTGTGCTCGCCACGTGGACCGAATCGATGCGGTACAGCGACGCGACCGGGCAACTCGAGACCGCGGGCGATGTCGAGATCGTGTCGACATCGTCGCCCATGGTGCGCGATTCGTTCCGAGGCCAGCAGCTCGTAGCGCTTGTCGAGGCCATCGGAGACGGTGAAGCGAGCGATGACAGCCTTGGGGGCGACCGCCGGCTTGTTAGCGCCGTCGCGACGGGAACGGAATCCGCGAGAGCCTCGGCCGAGTTCCTGCGCTTCGCTGCGCCTGGCGATGACGATCCGGTTCGCGTCACGGCCATCGTCGGCGACACGATCGAGGCGGACAACGCGGCCGGCGTGCTGCGCGTGCCAGGCGCGGGACGCCTCGTGGTCTCCGACACGCGCGTTGGCACAGACGACGCGAGCGACTCATCGGGCGACAGCCGGGGCTCAGCGCTCTTCGACTGGGAGGGCTCGATGGAGCTCGATCGGCCCGCCGGAACCGCGACGATGCTCCGACGCGTCCGGCTTGTGCATCGCCCCGTGCGCAACGGCGACCGACGCGGCGTGATCGAGCTCGAATCCGAACGACTCGACGCCGAGTTTGAAAGCGGTGGCGCGATCCGGCTGACCGACTCCAGCGAGAGCAGCCAGCTGCTCGGCGTTGACGCTGTCGGAGCGGTGTGGGCAAGATCGGGCGAGCAGCAGATGCTGTGCGACGCGATGAACTACAACCCCGAAACGGGCATCTCCCGCGCGACCGCGGCACGCGGCGGCTGGGTGACGCTCTTTAGCACAAGCCAGTCGACTCCGATCACAGCGGCCGAGCTCGAGTGGAACGTGGACACCGGCCGCATCCAGGTCGTTCGGCCCAGCCCGGTTTCCGTACCGCGTTAATTCTGTTTACGCATCGGTGCGGTCGACCACGCGGTACTGCTCGCGCTCGCCGAGGCCCTTGACCGGGTAGTCCTTGCGGAGCGGGTGCGCGGGGTAGTCCTCCCAGGTGAGGATGCGCCGCAGGTCGGGGTGGTTGCGGAAGCGGATGCCGAACATGTCGAACACCTCGCGCTCGGGCCACTCAGCGCCGGCCCAGAGATCGCACACGCTATCGAGGTACAACGCCGGGTCCTCCTCGATGCCGCTCGTGGGCAGCGAGGGGTCGAGGTAGGTCTTCACAAAGAAGCGGTGCGCGTTGTCGTAGTTGCACAGGTTGTAGATCACGCCGAACCGCCCGGGCATCTCGGCGGGGTAGTTCAGGTAGTCGACGCCGAAGCAGTCGGACAAGAAGACATAGTTGCATCGCGGATCGTTCTTCAGAAATGCCAGTACCTCGTGCAGGTCTTCGGGCGCGACGATCAGCGAGGCCTCGCCGCGGAACTCTGTCGCGCGGAACTTCTTGCTCGGGAAGGTTTCCTTGACGACAGCGAAGCTTGGGTGATCAAGAGAGTTGTCGGGCATCGGAGTTGCTCCTTCAGGGAAGCCTAGGCGGACGCGTCGCGGGGGTCGGTGACGAGCACGGGCCGATCGGCGAGCGGGCTGGCTTTCCAGAGTCCCGTGATCAACTGGGCGAACTCCGCGTAGTCGACGAGCGGCGCGTGAGCGACCCGACCATCGGTCTCGACGGCTGCCGCGAGCACACAGCCGATGGCCGCCGGCTGATCGCCGAGGGCCTCGAACGCCCGGGCGAGATGGTCCTCGACCTTGTCCATCATCATCGGCGTGAGCATCGCGACGGGGTCGAGCAGCAGCTCGACGCGCTCGGGCGGGTCGTCGCGAAGAAAGTTCAGGCAGCCCTGCGGATCCGAGAGCACGCAGCCGGCGTGCGGCCTCAGGCAGAGCGTTGCGTCGTGCGTCCGGAGCGAGGGGATCGCAGCGGCGATGCCGTCGCGGAGCGCCTGCCAGCCCGCGGGCGACCAGGCATGGAAGTCAGGGTCGAATCGGCCCTGTGAGGGGTCCGCCTTCGCGTCATCGAGCCAGCCCGCCCAGGCGACGAGCCGCTCGCTTGTGTCGGCAGCGCGGATCAGCTCGGCCGGGTTGTCCGTCGTGAACCGGCCGAAGCCTCGCACGTCGCCCGTGTTGTTGGTCGGCAGAAGATGCGTGGTGGCGGTGGTCATGCGGAGGCCGATGGTTCGCGGGCTCAAGAAAAGCGGACGGGCGGACCGAGAAACGTCTAATACGAGTTGCCCCGGCGGAGCCGTTGGCTTGGTGTTCGCAAGCTGTCCGCTGCCGGAGCCACCCCGCATGGAAACGCTGTTCGGTTTTGATGATCTGGCACCCCGCGATTCGGGAGGTGCCAACGGAGACATGCCGGCCCCCACACCGATTTCACGGGATCGAAAGAGCGTGATCGCCCAGATCATCGAGCTGAACCCGACGGCCACGGCGGACTTTCTCAACCAATTCAGTGATGAGCAGCTGTGGCTCTACCTCAGACACCTGGTGGCGAGCCAGTCGCCGCGGGGCCCCGAAGCCGTCTGGCAGCGCCCGGGCGACTCGCCGGCGGTCCTGGCGGCCCAGAGCGCCGCTTAGCCATTGCCAGCACTCGATTTCCATCGCAAAGCGGATGCCGCGGGCTGCCATCGGGCGGCCCGTTGTCGTATCAGAAACGCGCAGAAGTGGACGTTGGACTTATCTGCCACCACGGAACGTCCGATTTGCTGCACATCGCGGGATGCGGGAGCCGATCTTCCAGTGACGGTTGTCCGATAACGGACACGGCAACGGTGGATTGGCTCAAGGCTGCGGAGCGGCACGAGGACGGACTGACGACACCAATGCCCTGCTGATCAGGGTCGCTTCACGGAGCCGACGCGATGACCACGATGCCCCGACTGTTGACGATGCTTGCTCTCGCCGGCGTGGCCGGGGGTTGCACCTACACCTCCGACTCTGCCTGGAACGAGCAAGACGCCTCGAACGACGGCCGCGCCCCCGCGGTCGCCATGAACGGCAACGCCAACGAAACCACCGAGGGAGCCGCGTGGGGTGAGCTCGTCTCGAACAACAGCGAGACCGAGGACGTCGGCGTGGCTCGCGGCGCTGGCACCCCGCCGGTTGATGTCTTCGGCGATGTCTCGGGCCGGGCGTTTGCCCAGGGCAACCCCGCGGCGGCCGACGCCTACGACGCTTCGGACCTCAGCCGCGTGAGCTTCTCGACCGTCGGTGCCGACTTCGACCCGGTCATCTCGAACGACGGCATGTTCAGCTACTTTGCCTCGACGCGTCATCGCGAGACGGCGGACATTTACCGCAAGCACGTGCAGAGCCGCGTGGTCACGCAGATCACGACCGATCCGGGGCATGATGTCATGCCGGCTCTCAGCCCGAGCGGCGACCGCATTGCCTACGCAAGCAACCGCCAGGGCAACTGGAACATCTATGTGTCGTCCGCCGACGGCGGGCAGGCCCGGCCGATCACGGAAGAGTCCTCGCACGAACTGCACCCGAGCTGGTCGCCCGACGGCCGCCGCCTGGTTTACTGCCGGCTCGGCCCGGTCAGCCAGCGCTGGGAGCTGTGGCTCGTCGATGTCGACAACCCGATGGTCAAGCAGCAGATCGGCTTCGGCCTGTTCCCCGAGTTCGCCCCGGTGCCGGGCATCGGCGCGAACGGTGCGGATCGCATCGTCTTCCAGCGGGCCCGCGAGCGTGGCAGCCGGCTGTTCAGCGTGTGGTCAATGGACATCCTGGGTGAGGACGCCGGCTACCTGACCGAGCTTGCGAGCCGGTCAGACACGGCCCTGATCAACCCGACCTGGAGCCGCGACGGCAAGCGCGTTGCCTTTGCCGCGGTGCCGCTGAACGCCGTGACCGCCAACGCCAAGCCCGACCGCGCCGACATCTGGATGGTCAACATCGACGGCACCGGCGAGACGAACCTTACCGCAGACGACGCGGTGAACCTCATGCCGACCTGGGGCGAGAACAACCAGATCTTCTTCATCAGCGACCGCTCGGGCACGGATAACATCTGGGCCCTGGCTGGCGAGGAAGCCGTGCTCGCCGCAGGCGATCCGTTCATCGGCATCAACATGCCGCGCACGGCGAACCGCAACCAGTCGCCCACGCAGAACGTTAACCGGAAGGACATGACCGAGAACCTCGGCGCGGGCCGCGAGCCGGCCGTGGCCAACTTCCCGGTCGACAACGAGTGATCTCGGAGGAGTGACGCTCCCGCCGCTCGGCAGGGCCGCGGGGCGATTTGAAGATCGAATCAGCGTGCCACGGAGGGCGCGCGAAGCGAGGCACGGACGCCATGACAAGTGCAGAGAGCATGCTAATGAGATGGGCTGTGGCGTTGGTCGCTGTTGCGGCGATCAGCGGATGCCAAAGCCCGACGCTCACGCCGCCCAACGTGCTCGTGTCGCCCTACGACACGGCGCGCGGCGAGGCGTTGTGGGCGGTCGCGCCGCTGATGAACGAGTCGGGGACGACGATCCTCGAACTCGATGAAGTCAGCGATGCGATCGTGCGGGCGGCCCAACAGATCGAGGGCATCCGGTGCCTGCCGCTGAACCGCACACTCGCGGAGATGCGGGGCCTCGGGATGCAGTCGATCGGTTCGCCCGAAGAAGCCTCGGCGCTCGCGGCCCGGCTCGGGGTCAACGGCCTGATCGTGGGGACGATCTCGGACTACGACCCGTACGAGCCCCCCACCCTCGGACTCAGCCTCGTGCTGGAAACGGGCGAGAGCTTTGTCGAGACCGGCGGACTGAGCTTGGACGGCCTGCGGGGCGGGATCACGGGCGGCAGCGCGGGCGAGACGGGTTCGACGGCCCGGTACGCCGAGCGGCCGGTCGCGAGTACGTCGGCCGTGTTCGACGGTCGAAACCACGCGGTTCAGATGGAGCTCCGGCGGTTCGCCGAGGGTCGGCACGAGCCGGGATCAGCGCGGGGCTGGCGGACGTATCTCTCAAGTATGCCTCTGTTTACGGAATTCGCGGCACACGCCGCGGTGAGCCGGCTGCTCGACGAAGAGCGGCTCCGGATCGCCCGACAGCGTGTGCCGCAGCAGGTGTCTTCTCGCTAGACGGGGTGCTTCCCCGGCGACGCGGGGAGCGGACAGATCGGATCGAACGGCAGGGCACGTTCTACGCCCCGCCGAGGACAGCGCAGCGAGAAGGAACTCGAGGCATGGCAACGCTCCCTGTGACAGAACGGTTCGCGAGCTACCTCGTCGATGAACGACGCTTCAGCCCGTACACGGCACGCTGCTACGGCGCGGACCTGCGGCAGTTCATGGAGTTCCTGACCACGCAGAGCGGTCTGGAGATCGCGCAGCCCGCCGAGCAGGCCGAGCTCGATCGCCGTGAGAACGGCAGCGCTGGTGAGGCCTCGCGCACGCTGACGACCGTGCTGCTCGACGCGGACGCCGACCTGATCCGGAGCTTCCTCGAGCACCTGTCGCAGAAGGACTACTCGGCCGCGACGATGGCGCGCAAGATTGCCACGCTGCGGTCGTTCTTCAAGTGGGCCCAGCGCGTGGGCGTCGCTCCGAAGAACCCGATGACGCTCATCCGCACGCCCCGGCAGAGCAAGCGGCTGCCCAAGGCGATCACGATCGAGCAGGTCGAGCAGCTGCTGTCCGCACCAGGCAACAAGGACGTGCTCGGCTGCCGGGACACGGCGATGCTTGAAACGCTGTACTCGACCGGCATCCGGGTGAGCGAGCTTGTGTCGCTGAACCGCGACGACCTTGATCTTGCCGGCGAGGCGATGCGTGTGCGGGGCAAGGGCAAGAAGGAACGGCTCGTACCGCTGGGTGCGCACGCGATCGGCGCGATCCGCATGTACATCGACATGGCCGAGCGCGACCCGCACTTCAGGCTCGCCTGGGCGGATGGGGGCGTTGGCAAGCCGCTGTTCCTCAACAAGCACGCCGAGCGGCTGAGCAGCCGGAGCGTGCGGCGGAAGCTCGACAAGTACCTCCGCCAGGTCGGCCTCGACCCCTCGATCAGCCCGCACACCCTGCGGCACAGCTTCGCGACGCACCTGCTCGACAACGGTGCCGACCTGCGCAGCGTTCAGGAGCTGCTGGGTCATCAGTCGCTGAGCACGACGCAGGTGTACACACACCTGTCGACGCAGCGCGTCAAAGAGGCGTACAAGGACGCGCACCCTCGTGCCGAGTCGGCCTGATCACTCGCCGCGGTTTCTCGACGGGGCCGCGAGCTGATCCACCAATCGAACCACATCCAGCGGGGCCTCGGCCCCGTTGTTCGTTGCGCTGACCGCTGCGCTCATCGCTCCGATGACTCGGTTGCGGTCGATGCCGACCGCGATCAGCAGCGCGAGCGGCAGGCGGTCGATCGTGAGGTCTGGCCGGGCTGAGTAGAGCACATCGGCGTTCGCGAGGTCGGGACGCGTGCCCTCGATTTCGAACGCCGTGTCCTCGGCGAGCACCAGCACGATCAGGGGGCGGAAGCGGAGCCAGAACCGCTCGGCGGGCGCGGCTTCGCTCGCTCGCTCGGCTGACTCGGCCCGGACCTCCGCGAGCGTTTCGGCGGCCGCTCGAAGCGCGTCCGAGGGATCGATCGACGTCGCGTCCGCGAAGACAACGACAGACCACGGAGCACGTTGCGAACCTTCGGGCGGCGTGTCGTGCCAGTCGGCGAGCGTGATGCCCGTGCCATCGGGGTGCTGAAGCGAGACGTTCGGCAGCGTGTCGCCGGGCTCAAGGATCGCAAGGTTCGGCGCGAGCTGATCGATGCGTGACACGATGCGGCGGTTGCTGGTCTCGATCGACCAGGAGTCAGGCTCGCCGGGCTTAATCGGACCCGAGCGGAGTTCGACGGTGCCGTCGCGCAGCACGGCTTGGAGTGAAACCAGTCGCCCCGAGTCAGCATCGATCTGCACGCGAACCGAGCCGAGCGCGGTGCTGCCGTTGATGGTCGTTGTGCCGAGCTCGGTTGTTGCCTCGGTGAAGCGGATGACGCCCAAAGCCGGGTCGGTGACCAGTGGGCCTTCCGCCGTCCAGAGCTGCGGCAGCGGCCCCGTGGGGACGACTTCTGCCAGCACCTCCGCGGCGTTGCTGTTCTCGCGTTCCACGACAAGCACCCGGCGGGGTTCGGGCGGGCCAAGGCCCGCGCCGGTCAGTACGCCGCCCTGGGCGCGGAAGGCGAAGCCGCTGGTGTCGTAGCGGATGGTGCGTGTCTCGCTGTTGTCGATGCGGATCACGGCCGCGACGTTGTCGAACGTGCCATCGCTTCGGAGCGTTTCGTAAGTCATGCGATCGGCGATCGCATCGGTCGCATAGGCATCGCGCATCGCATCGAGCGCTTCGTCAACAGATGGAGCTGTGGGTTGAACGAGAAGAAGTTCGATCATCCGTCGGCCCCTGTGCCGAGTGCAGCAAGCAGCTCGGTCGGCGTCGCGTTTAAGCCTGGGATCACAGCATCGGGCGCGATCTGAGCAAGCGGGCTGAGCACAAAGCCGCGTTCGTGCAAGCGCGGGTGCGGCAGCGTCAGGTCGGGCGTGCTTAACTCGACGCCGCCGTGGGATAGAAGATCGAGATCGATCGTGCGCGGCCCCCACCGCTGCTCGCGCGATCGATCGCGGCCGAGCCAGTGCTCGACACCCAGCATGCACTCCAGCAGCTCGTGAGGGCCGAGCGAGGTTTCGAGCACAGCCGCGGCGTTGAGGTACGGTCCCTGATCCTGCGGCCCGACCGGGTCGGTCTCGACAATGGTGCTCGTGCGCACGACCGTAACGCCCGGCAGCGCGTCGAGCGCAGACAGCGACCGCTCGATGTTGGCCGAGCGGTCGCCGAGGTTCGATCCGATTGCGATGAGAGCGGTGGTCACGCTCCCATGGTATTTCCGATCACTCGGGCGTGGGCTCGAGCTCGCCCATGCGGTGCTGCACCTGGGCCTTGACGCGGGCGAGGATGCTCGAGTGCATCTGGCTGACGCGCGACTCGGAGAGATCGAGCGTGGTGCCGATCTCCTTCATCGTCATGCCCTCGAAGTAGTAGAGGATGACGATCAGCCTCTCGGCCCGGCTCAGGCCCTTGGTGATCAGCTCTTGCAGGTCCTTCCGCTCAAGCGTGCGGACGGGGTTGATCTGGGTGTCGTCGCGGATGACGTCGATCTCGCGGACGTCCTTGTCGCCGTCGGAGGAGTAGGCCTTACGCGTGAGGCTGAAGGTGCCGACGGCCGACGAGTCGCGGCGGATCTTCTCGAACTCCTCGCCGTCGACGCCCAGGCGGCTCGCGATGTCTTCCTCGGTCGCGGGCCTGCCGGTCGACATCTCGATCGCTTGGCGTGCCTGCTCGACCTTGCTCGAGCGGTGGCGGACGAGCCTCGGGACCCAGTCCATGAGACGCAGCTCGTCAAGGATGGCGCCGCGGATACGCGGGGCGCAGTAGGTCTCGAACTTCACCTGGCGTTCGAGGTCGAAGGCGTTGATGGCGTCGCAGAGGCCGAAGACGCCGGCCTGCACGAGGTCTTCGATGTTGACCTCATCGGGCAGCCTCGAGTGCACGCGCTCGGCGTGGTACCGCACGAGCGGGTAGTACTTCTCCATGAAGAAGTTGCGGATCGGCTCGCTGCCGGTCGTGGCGTACTCGGCCCAGAGCTCTTCGATCGGACGCTCGCTGAGCGCGGCGTCGAGAACAGCACCCCGGCCCCGACGCGACTTCGTCGATGAGGCGGGTTTCCCCCCACGGGAACGTGCAGCAGAATTGGCGGCTTTGGCCGTCGTCATTGGTCTCTCCTTGACCTGCGACTGACGCGATCAGATGTCTGATCGAACGCGGCGGCTGGCGAAAAAGACTCGCTCCCCCTGCTGCCGGATTCGAGTGCCCGTCCTTGGGCACACGCATCGTAACAGCCGAGCGCAACTTTCGCCAGTTGGCAGGTCATGAAATTCGCTAACTTCACCCACGCGGTGCCGCGGCGGTTTCGGCCACGACGGCGGGCAACGGTTCGGGCACGGGGTTCTCGGTTCGGACGCGCACCATGTGCGCTCGGATGGCGTGCTCTGCGAGCGCGCCGAGCAGGGTCCCGAGCATGTAGCACGCGACCATGGAGACGATGGCGTTCAGCAGGATGTGGGCGGCGCCGTTCTGAGCCTCCAGGCCCACAACGATGGCGATGACGAACGCCGAGAGGCCGCCGACGCCCGCGTAGACGCGCGAGACGGCTCCCGTGGTCAGACTCGGATTCTCTGGTGTGTCACCCACTCCACCCTCGCTATCGGCAAGAGCACGGGTGACTTCAGTCCGTGCTCAGAAATTCGTGTGGTTTGATCGCGCCAATCGGTACAACCCGTCGTAAGGGCTGTCTCAAACCCGGTGCCAGCACTGAAGATCGCTCAGCGAGCAGCCGTGCGCAAGGCGTGCGCCTCAGCAGCGAAGCTCAGAACGCCCGCCGCGATGCCGCCCACAGCCTTCCGCAGCTTCGGACGCTGCCGGAGCGTTGCGACCTGTTGCGCCCGAACGGCTTTCGAGATGCGAGCATCGCGTGGAACGATGCCAGCCAGCGTCGGGCGGAACCCCAGAAACCGCTCGCTGACCGTCGCGAGCCGACGGTAGACACGCTCGGCCTGGGCCCGGTCGTCCGCAAGATTGACCGCGATGCATGCCCGGGACGCGGCCGGCAGCGATGTCGTTGCGAGGCTCTTGAGCAACGCGTAGGCGTCGGCCGCGGCGGTCGGCTCGGGTGTGGTGACGATCACCGGGCAGTCCGCGGCGGCGAGCATGTCGATAACGGCGGGGTGCACGCCGGCGGCGGCATCGATGACCATCGCGTCGGCCGTGGTATGGAAGTCGACGAGCCTCGCGATCAGGCTGTGGCGCTCGCCTGCGTCGGGCAGGTGTCGGCCCCCGACGATACCGGGGACGAGTCGCAGACGCTCCGCAACGTCAATCGCGATGTCAGAGGGCCGGCGACCTGGGGCGAAGCGTGTCAGGAAACACTCGTCGAGCCGGCGGAGCGGCGCCAGACCGAGCAGCACATCCGCGTTCGCTGCGCCGAAGTCGGCGTCGAGGAGAGTGACGCGTTTGGCGCGGGCGATCGACAGTGCCAGGCTCAGCGCGAGGATGGATTTACCGACGCCGCCCTTGCCCGAGGCGACGGTGATGATCGGCGGCGCGTGCAGTTCGGGCAGCAGCGGTTCCTCGGCGAGCGCCGGCGGCGTCGTGGCCTGATCGAGCATCCTGCGGAGGCGCGTGGCCTGATCGTCGCGCTCGGCACGCTTGGCGTTGGCTCGCGGGGGCCTTGAAGACAGCTGCGTCATGACGGCAGGCTCCCGGTCAAGATCAGGCGGGCGAGGCGGTCGGGCTTGCCGGGCTCGATGTGGTCGGGCACTTCCTGGCCGGTTGTCACGTAGCTCAGGTTCACGCCAAGCCGTTGTACCACGCCGAGCAAAACGCCGAAATTCACCGCTTCGTCGAGCTTGGTCACGATCAAGCGGTTCGGGCCGAGTTGGGCGAAATTGTCGACCGCGCGCGTGAGCACGGCCTCGCTGGCGATCGACGACAGCACCAGATGGATCTCGTGCGGGTCGGCCTCATCAAGATATGTGCGTAGCTCGGACAGCCTTTCTTCGTCGTGCTGACTTCGGCCCGCGGTATCGATGAGAATCTCGTCGAGGTCGGCCATCGATTCGAGGGCGGGGCGCATCTCGGCGGGGCTGGCGACAACGGTGAGCTTGAGCCCGATGATGTCCGCGTAGGTTCGCAGCTGCTCGACAGCTGCGATGCGGTAGGTGTCGGTGGTGATGAGCCCGACGCGTCGGCCGTGGCGCAGCTTGGCCGTAGCCGCGAGCTTGGCGAGCGTCGTCGTCTTGCCCACGCCCGTCGGGCCGATGAGTGCGACCGTGCGTGGTCGGCCGTCGGCGGGGCGAGACTTCTTGGGCGCGTCGTCGGCGACGGGCAGCAGCGCAGCAATATGTCGGAGCAGCGTTTCGCGGACGATCTCTTCATCAGCGAGCTCGGCCGCTGAGAGCTCGTCGCGCACGCGGCCCACGATGTCGTCGGCGATCTCCGATGCGACTGCGTTCTCCTGCAAGCGCAGATAATGCTCGAACAGCGGGTCGGACATCGCGCCCGCGTGCTGCGGCGCGCTCGTCTGGAGAAGCTTCGAAACCATGCGCTTGATGGCTTGGATGTCGTCGGTCGGAGCCGGCGGCGAGGCCTTCGACGGTGCGACGGTCATGATGCGCGGCTCGGGCTGAGGAGTCGGATGCTGTCGAGGCGGCGGGGTGAAGGCTGGCTTCGGCGGTTCGGCCACGTCGAGCAGCAGGCCGGCGAGCGGGTCCGAGGGCTCGTCCAACGGAACCGCGCTCGCGGTTTGCAATGCCGGCTCCGGTGTTGGTTCGGACTTCGGATCGGCGACGAGCGGCACGCGCGCGCGGCGGGCCTGGACCGGCCGACGCGTCGGTGGGTTGTCGTCGGTGGTTGCTGTGATCTCGACGATCGTGCGGGCACCGAAACCGAACATCCCGCCGGTCTTGTAGTTCCGCGTGTGCAGGATCACGGCATCCGCGCCCAGGTCACGCTTGACCTCGGCGAGGGCGTCGTTCATGGATCGTGCGCGGTAGACCTTGAGGGCCATGGTCGCCTTCCGTGGCTCGCGATGATGGACGCGTCCTGCGTCCCGCGGTGTGTCTCGATCATCGGCAAGATGTGCCGACATACCTGAGCGGAGCATAGCAAGATCTGCGCGGGCCGGCGCGGCCTACGCAGCACCGATCGAGGCCGGCTCAACGGGCGCGGGCGTCGCCGGGGCGGCTGCCTCATCGGGCCAGATCGGAGAGGTCGTGTAGGGAA
>JBCBMF010000021.1:0-24097 GCA_039822905.1 Planctomycetota bacterium | reverse complement strand
CAATACATTCAATGCCGCGCGTCCGAAGGTAACCACAACACTGTTTAACAGTGCATCCTGTAGCCCGTCGTCGTTCCAGATCTGACGGACATTCTCCAGTGTCAGCCGACTCGGAATACCGCCGAGGTCGTCCGTCGCCGGGCTGAACGCGCCGAACAAAAGCCACAGCGTGGGCCCAACGCTCAGTGCGATCAGTAGCACTGCGCCCGTGTATAGCAACGCTCGCATGATGGTGTCGCCACGCGATGCGGTCATGCGTCGCGGCTCCGCGCGATCCAGAGGTTGAGAAGACTGAACGCGAGAATGACAACGAAGAGTGCCATGCCCAGTGCGCTCGCCACGCCAAAGTTGCCGTCGACGAACGCGCGCTCGTACACCATGGGCACAGCCGTCTGATGATCCACCGGCACGCCGCGCACCGTCACAAAGATCTCATCGAAGACCTTGAGCGCCGAGATCGATGAAACGATCGAAACCAGGATCAGCAGCGGCGCGATGCTCGGCAGAACAACGTGCCGCGCGACCGCGAGGCGTCCCGCGCCATCGAGCGCCGCAGCCTCACGCAGCTCGTTCGGCACGCTCAGCAGCCCCGCAAGCAGGATCATCATGTAGAAGCCAAAGCCCTTCCACAGCGTCACCAGCATCGGACTGATTAGCGTCCAGGGCTTCTCGGTCAGCCACGCGACGGCGGGCAGCGATATGGCCTCGAGACCGGTGTTCAGCAGGCCGCCTTGCTCGCGCAACAGCGACCGCCACGCGATCGCGGCCACGATCGTCGGTGTAATGACCGGCAGAAAGAACAGCAGCCGGAGCATCCGCTCGCCCCTCAGCTTCGCGTGGACTGTCAGCGCAGCAAGCAGCGAGACAAAGATGAGCGCCGGCGTGACGAGCAGGTAGAGCAGGCTATTGACGAGCGTGACCCAGAACCAGTCGCTTGCCGCTAGCTGCCGATAGTTCTCGATGCCGACCCACTCGGGTTCGGTGAACACCGTGTACTTCGTGAACGAGAAGTACGCGACCTGGACAGTCGGGATCACAAAGAACACAAGCAGCACCGTCAGCGCAGGCAGCAGATACGCGTACGGTGCGAGGCGGCTGTGTCGCAGCGATCGGCTCATGCGTCAGCGCCGAGCGCAGGCGGCGTCGGGATCGCATCAAGCGGGCCGCCGCCCGTTGCAACAAGCAGCTTGTTCCATCTGCGTTCGATCTCGGCGAGCGCCGGCTCCAGCTCGGTCGTCCCGAGCAGCACGCGCGTGATCTGATCCTCAAACGACTTCCGCATGTCGGGCCACGCCGCGAGCGCGGGTGTAAACGCGACCGCGTCCGGCAGCGCGGCGGCGGCCGAAGAACGAGCAAGAGCGATCTTTGACTCCGCATCTTCGTCCGTCGTCGGCGGATCAAACAGCGGGTCCTCAAGGCTCGCCGGCGTGCTCGGCAAGATGTTCACGATCTTGCAGAACTCGAGCTGCGCCACTGCACCTGTCATGTGCTCCGCCAGACGGGCCGCGAGCGCCGGTTGCTTCGACCGAGCCATCACGCCGAGTACCATCACGGAGATGTGCGATCGGCCGAGCGACCCCGTCACCGCCGGGCGAACGACGGTCGCCTCGAAGACGCTCGGCGCAACATCGCGGATCCGCCCGAGGAAGTTCGGCCCCGTATTAATCAGCCCGAGCCGCCCGCTCTGGTACCCCTCGACGAGATGCGCGTGCCCCTTCGTCGCCGACTCACGCGGCACGATCCCCTTGCGGAACGCATCGACCCACCGCGACAGCATCCCCGAAACCCCAGGGGTTGTCAGTGTCGCCATCAGCCGACCGGCATCGTCAAGGCGGAACAGCTCGATCCCATCGGCGAGCAGCATCGCCGGCAGCTGCGACTCGCGACCGAGCGGGTGCGAGAACAGAAACGCGTTGTCCCCCACACGGTTCGCCGCGGAAAGAGTGAGCAACTCATCCCATCGCGTCGGCATCTCGCCGGCGTCGAGGCTCACCGAATCGAGCACATCGCGGTTGGCCAGCACCGACTGCGTGGTCAGGTACCACGGCAACGCCCGCAGCGTCCCATTAATCCGACACACGCTCAGAGCACCCCGCAGATACGTTTGATTTGCTGGCGTCTGGAGCAGCGCGTCATGATCGGCGAACGCGCCAAGCGACGCGAATCGAGCGAACGTCAAGTCCGACATGTTCACCACATCCGGCGACTGCCCGGCCGCCGTCGCCGCGACCAGCTTCCGCTCGATCGCGTCGAACGGCACATCAACCCACTCGACCTCGACGCCCGGGTGTGCGGCCTCGAAGTCGGCGATCATCGCACGGATATACGTCTCGAACGGCTTGAGCGAGAGCGTCCAGAACTCAAGCCGCGTCGGCCCCGAGGACGAACGCCTGGCGCAGCCCGCCAGCGTCAGCGCCACCCCGGCCTTGATCACCTTCCGACGTGCCCAAAACCGAGCCGATTGCGTCACGGGTTGCGGTCCAGCTCCACCTTGCGGTCTTCGGCCGTCCAGAGGACGTTGTAACGACTCAGCCCTGTCTGAAGATCAACCAACTCGTCGACCTTCACGTTCGAAGCGTGCCCATCAACGAAGCCAAAGCATGCACTGCCTTCTAGCGCAAAGGTGTTGTCTCTCCTCTGCGGATAACGGTAATAGGGGATGTAGCTGAAGGGATCTCCGCCCGCTTCCATCTCTGTGGCACGAGGGCCCGTGCGCCCACCGCGCCAGTCGCCTGGGAAGTCGGAAACACCAGTCCCGCCTCCAAACTTCTCGCCCGGGAGGCCCTGTGCACCTATGGCGGAACTCGTGAACCAACGCGTGTCGTCGTTCCTCGATTCCGCCGGGAAGAGCCCCCATGCGTCACCAATAATAAACATCTGCGATGAAAAAGCTGCTGTTGCGTCAAAACCACGCATCGTCACATCACTGAAGGTGCGTTCGGGACGGATCGGACGGGTAGCGCCGCCAGATGGATCAACTGCCGAACTTGCAAAGAAGTTCATCGTGTACGACCGCCCGGCATCGGGGTGGTTAGGTGACGTCATGACCCCGCCGCCGATCGTTTCGGTAAGCGTCGCGCCCGAGTCATTACTGTCCTGCTGCGGTAGGTACTGACCGATGCGGTAAATCTCGTACCAGTACTGGCCGGGGTTTCCTTCTTCGTCTTGAATTCCGTTGATATTCTGAGGAAACTTGCCGTTGAAGTCGACGGCATACGTTGTAAGCGCGACCGTCAACTGTCGTACATTGCTCAGTGACAGAACCGTGCGAGCCTGGTCTCGCGCCCGCCCCAACGCCGGCAGCAGAATCCCAATCAGCAACGCAATGATCGCGATCACCACAAGCAACTCGATCAGCGTGAAGCCTCTCACGCCTCCCGCTCGGCCCTGCGTCCGGCCCCGACTCACGGCGTTCGTTCTCATGCCTGCTGCTCCTGAATCGGCGGAATCCCATCCGCTCCGACTGTGTCAATCTGAATCATCGCCCGCTATCGACCCCCCGGCCAGCACCGCCCCGGTTGTTGACTCCCGCACGATGAGCTCCGGCGCGAGCGTCTGACGCGACGGCTCGCTGGAATGCTGAACGACATTCATTATCTCTCGGACCGCGGCCCGGCCCACCTCGATAAGGGGCTGCGCGACCGTGCTCAGGCCCGGCGACAGGTACTCGGCGCTCGGCGGGTCATCGACGCCCAGCACCGCGATATCTTCGCCCACCCGCAGGCCAAGATCCGCCGCGACCTTGTACGCGCCGAGTGCGAAGTAATAGCCCGCCGCGAAGACCGCAACGTTCGGATCCGACGTAAGGCGATCCCGCAGCCGCGCTTCGGCCTCGGCGTTCAGCCGCCAGTCCTGCACGCGGATCGCATCCTGCGAGGGATCAAACGGCAACCCCGCCGATCGGCACGCAGACGTGAAACCGGTCCAGCGGTCCCGGCTGTTGCTGAGCGCCGAACCATCGCCGAGATACACAAGCGAACTCGCCTCGCGCTCGGCGAGGTGCCGCGCCGCGATCCGTCCGATCTCGACGTTGTCCGTATCGATCCAGCCCACCCCGGGACGATCGAACCGTGCACCCAGCACGACAACCGGCTCTTGCGGCCCGGCCGACGCCCGGCCCTGCGTCATAAACCGCGGCGGCCGCTCGAGCTGGTCCGGAAGCGGGTTCACATACAAGTAGCCGCTGCACTCGCGACGCCAGTCCTCGCCGAACCGCAACAGCACGAGGTCGACGCCGCGATCGGTCGCCTCCTGGCGCACGCCCTCGAACAGCTGCCCGTGAAACGAATCGGCCAGCGAGCACTCGCCGTGCAGCACAATGCCGAGCCGGGTGCCCGTCGCGGCGTCGCGACGCTCGTCGTAGTGCTCATGCACAAACGTGCCGCGACCCTGACCACGCCGGAGCACACCCGACGCCACAAGCTCTTGCAACGCGCGGTGCACGGTCACCAGAGACACGCCGAGCTGCTCGCTGAGCGCCTTCGTGCTCGGCAGCTGCGCGCCGGGAGGCAGCTGCCCGGCGTCGACAGCGTCCTTAATCGCGTCACGCGCGAGGACATACAGCGGCGTCCCCTGCTCTGCGGTGATCGGCTTGAGCTCGGTGAGCGGAGTCAAAGCCGTCCCCCGGCCCTTCGACCGGGAGACGGGAAATCAATCAAATTCAGCGGCGACGACGCGCGGCGGCGAGGCCACCAAGGCCAAGCAGAGCCGCCGTGCCCGGCGCCGGGACGACCTGGAACACGAACGCCTGACGCGTCGAGAACTCCACGGCCGCCAGCGTGCCCGTGGCACTGTCGTAGTCGAAGTCCCACCAGCCCGTGCTGGTCGCGGTCGACAGATCAACGCCGTTGATGGTCAGGGCGATCGGGTTTCCGGCGGTGTCGACGCCGGCGATCGAGCTGCCGTAGGTGTTGCCGTTGCGGTCATTGTACAACACGAAGTCGCCAAAGCCGGTGTTGAGGATGGCGTTGTTGTTGCCGTTGCCGACGCCCAAACCGGTGGCCAGCAGCAGCTGTGTCCCGGTCGAGCCCGCTCCCGTCCGCGTGAAGTGCGTCAGGTTGCCGTTGGCATCGTTCAGCGTGATGTTGCCGTTGTCGTCGATGTCCTGCCCCCGCTGGATGGTGCTGCCGGCAAAGATGACCGGACCGTTGGTGCCATCGAAGGTCGTCGGGCCGGGCAGGTTGTTCTGATCGACGACGCGCAGGCGCCCGGAACCGAACACCGACCACGCGACATCGCCACCGTTCGACGGATCAAAGTTCGCGAACGCGACCCGCTCGTTGCGGCTGTCCTCGAGCGCCCCCGTCACACCGTTGTAGATCGCCAGCCCCTGAGGGTTGGCCGAGCCGCCGTCGTAGCCCGCAAGCACCCGGCCGTTCTGGACATCGACGCTGTTGTACCCGCGGAAATCGGGCGTCGGGATCTGACCGAACGCGGTGCCGAGGGCATCGCTGCTCGCGGCGTTGGCGATGCCGACCAGTCCGTGGTCGGTGCCTGCGCCGCGACCGTTGTTCCATCCCGCGACGTACATGTTGGTGCCGTCCCAGCCTACCGCGCTCGGGTTCGAGCCGATGAACGACGCCGAGGCCGGGTCCTGCGTATCGAGAAGGTCGATCTGGTTGACGAGATTCAGCGTCAGCTGACCCGATGCTGTGGCTGCCGACCCGGCGATCATCGCGATTGCAAGTGTCTTCATCATCTCTTGTCTCTCCCTATCCAATGGATCCACGCCCCGAAACAAACGGGGCACACATGTGTCACTCTTTGTCGGCCTGCGATGCCGATGCATTCTCTACCGCTCGTACACCCACTCTCACACCAAGCGAAACCGCTACCGAGCGGTAGCCGCCATCGCTCGGCCGGTTGCTCAGTACTTGGTCACCTTGCCGCCATATGAACGCGCTCGAACCGCCACCGTCGAGGTTGACAGCGTCCCACGCGCCTCGATCGATGAGCAGATCTGCAAGCTCAGGCAGCGTCACGCCCACGCTCCAGCCGTCCTGCCGACCATCGACGACGATGATGAACAACGCCTCGCCGTCCTCGCTCACGCCGATCGCTGTCCGCGGGTGCCGCGTCGTCGGCTGCACACGCGCGGTCTCGCCAAGGTTCAAACCGTCATCGACCAGCAGCGTTCCCGGCAGGGCCGAGGTCGCCGACCCGCCAACACCGGCGACCGCTTCTCGAGCCCCCGAAACCGCATCCGTTCCGAACAAGCCTATCTTCGCCCGCCCGTTGTCACCGATCACGAGAGCCGGGTGGTAGCGCCCATCGAACGTACGCGGCCTCGAAACAACAACGCCATCCGACACGCTTAGCCCAACAATCCGAGCCGCGCCGTCGCCAGTTGCACCGAAGAAGTTCGCGTTCACGACAAGGTCGTAACCGTCACCGGCAAGCCAGGCCTCGGGCGAGACAAGCTCGGCCACGCCGTCCGAGTCTGTCTGTCGCACGAGCGTGCGGACATCGACCGCCGGATCCGCGAGGTCGACCGTCGCCAGCCAGCCTCGCGCGATTCCGGCCGGGGTGTCGAGCTCGATCGGCTCTGCTTGCACCTGACCCGCGGCGCACACAGCTGTCGACAACGCCGCGATCAACGTGACAAGTTGGCTGTGCAGTCGGCTCACGATTCGGTTTCGGCCTCTTAGTCGACCAGATCAGGTCTTCTATAATCTTGCCGAGATCAGGCCAAAATTGCAAGTCCGAACCGGCTGATTCCAAACGGAGTTGCATTTGTTCGAAATTTGATAGGTCTATTCGATCGTCGGAACGTCGACCCAGCCGCCATCGCGGCCGATCGACTCGTTCGCCGCGGCCATCACGGTGACGTTCTCCACGATGTCGCGCAGATCCGCCGGCGCTGACTTGCCCTCGAAGAACCCGGCCATCCCCGCGACCAGCCGGGTGTACACCGGGCCGAAGTCGACCAGGAACTGGTGCGATTTCTCGTCACCCTGGATCGTCGCGCCGAAGTCGTATGCCGCCTTGCGATCGAGCCGGAGCCGGGCGTATCTGCCGTCGCGGTATTCGAGGTCGACCAGGTGCCGATCCGCCATCGCCACGGCGCTCACCCGCGAAACGCCGGGCCCCCAGATGGCGTCGACCATCTCGATCGTGTGCACGCCGTAGTGAAACACACCCGGCATCGTCGCGTTCAGCTCGCCCGGCCCGAACGCGTCGATCGCGACCATGCCGCCCAGATCGCTCGGGATCGACTCGAGCTCGGTGGCAAACCGCAAGCTCGACGCCGAGTAGCACCGCGCATCGTTCGCACGGCTCAGCTTCAGGATCTGCTTCGCCTGGTCGACATCGCACGTGAGCGGCTTGTCGATGTACGTCGGCAGCCCACGCTCGAGCGCCGCCGTCGCGAGCTCGAGGTGCCGATTCCCGTCGATCGCGAGGACCATGACCGCGTCGACAGTCCCGAGCAGGTCGTCCATCGAGCCGACACGCTCGACGCCAAGGTCGGCCGCCGTTGAGACCCACTCAGAAACCTGGTCCGCGTCGGGCCAGCCGTGATCGCCAACGTCAAGCATCGCGGTGACGCGCCCGCCGAAGGTGCCGGCGTCGTGCATCTCCTTCAGCCGTCGGCTGAACTCGGGCAGATGGCTCGTATCAACACCGATCGCACCGATCCGGATCATGCTCTCATTCCTCTGCTGGCGGGCTCTGGACGTAGGTCGCGATTGCTTGCGGAGCGATGCTAGGCCTGCGTCAATTCCGGACCCGCACTCGATCGCCCGATGCCAGCGACGCCCGCTCGGCCTCGATCACACGCAGACTCGCCAGCGCATCGCTCAGCGCCACCGGCGGCTCGCCCCCATCAAGTACTGCTCGGACAACGGCGGCTGCCTGATGGTCGTAGCCGCTGCCGGCCGGCGTCTCGATGGCACGGGTTCCGTCGCCGTCGTGGAGCAGCAGCGGTATCCCCCGTGCAAGATCAAATTCCGCGACGCCCTGCTCGAATTCAACCACGTACCGCATCGTGAACGGAAAGCTCGGCGACCGCAGCCAACCACCCCGTGCGAGAACATGTCCGGGCCCCGCAGCGGCGTCGTACAGCGTCGAAACGTGCGAAGAACCGCCCCTGCTCGTCACAGCAGTGGGGGCACCGAAGCAGTGCAAGACGAAGTCAACATCGTGCACGTGCAGATCAAGGATCGCGCCGCCCGAGAGCGACTCGTCGGCATAGAAGCCCGACCACGCCGGCGCGGCGCCGAGCCTTGTGAAGCTCGCGGCGTGCACCGGCCCGAGGTCGCCCGCGACGATCGTGTTCTTCAGCCACGCCCACTCGGGCCAGAACCGCATGCACTTCGCAGGTGAACAGATAACGCCCGATCGCGTTCGCGCAGAATGGGCCGCCGCGATAAGGCGTTCAACGGCGTCAGCGCTCGTAGCGACCGGCTTCTCAACAAGCACGCTCTTACCCGCGTCGAGGGCTGCGATCGCGAGATCGACATGCGTGTCGGTCGGCGTACAGATGCTCACGAGATCGACCTCTTCCGATGCGAAGAGCGCGCTCGCGTCGGTCACAACGCGCACATCGCTTGCGCCGATGGGCATCTCACTGTCACCGATATTGCCACCGGCCGCGTCAAACGCGGCCTCGCCCCGGCCGTCGGCGATCGTTGTGATCTCAACCGGCAACCCTTCGTGCTCGGCGGCCCAGCGGTACGCGCCGGCGTGTGTCCGCCCCATGAAGCCGAAGCCGACGATGCCAACACGCACAGGATCAGCCACGGGCGTACCTCTTAAACGACTCCATCGATGAGATCACGCCGACGCCGTGCCGCACGTCTGACTCGCGCTCTTCGCCGGCTTCGCGTTCGATGAGCGCATCGATCGGGCGATCCGCCGACGCCAGCACCCCGCCGAACGCCTGCCAGTCCACCTCGCCCCGGCCAAGGGCAACCTCCGTGCCCCATTCGCCGGGAGTCTTCGTCGCCGTCGCGTCCTTGAGGTGCACCTGCACGACCCGCGGCAACAGCCGCCGGAACGCCTCGATCGGGTCGCCCATGCCGTACAGGATCATGTTCGCCGGGTCGAAGTTCACACCCATCGACTCGCGGTCGAGTTCGTCGAGCAGATCGTTCAGCGTTTCCGCAGTCTCTTGGCCGGTTTCCAGAGCGAGCCTGACCCCACGATCCGCGAAGATGTCCGCGACCGTGCGCAGGCGATCAATCATCGTTGTGCGTTCCGGTACTGACGCGTCGTGCGGGATGAACCCCGCGTGGAATGTGACGAGCTCCATGCCCAAAGCCTCGGCGATCTCCGCCACGCGCTCGGCGCGGGCCCGGTTCGCCTCCCACACACCATCCGGCCGCAGCCCTCCCGTCGCCCTGATCGATTCGAGCGTCGAGTAGTCCTCGCCCTCGGTCTCGAGCATCCCGCTGAGGATGTCGATCTTTGCTTCCGCGAGCGCCTCGCTCGTTTCGTGCAGGTCCCACGCGCCCGAGCGGATCGGCTCAAGCCCGAGCTGCACAGCGCGCAGCCCGCAGGCCCACACGCGCTCAACCAGATCCGCCGGAGACGTCGGCCGGAGCGACCAACTGCACACACCCAACAGGCCAGCAAGCTGTCCAACCATCTCTACGCCTCGACCACCCTTTCTGACGCCGCCGGTTTCGCCTCAACCATCGCTTGGTCCGCGTCACTCGGCGTCCAGTGCACAAACCCCTCGATCGCCTGATACTCGGGCAGGCCCAGCGCATCGTAGAGCTTCGCCGAGTTCGCGTTGCGCGCCTCCGCACGCTGCCAGAACTCCCGCGTGTCATACGGCCCCGGGAACAGCGCCCGGTCCTTCTGGCTCTGGTGCTTGAAGATCGCCATGCGCTTCCGCTCGACCTCGCTCGGGCTCAGCGGCACCGCCATGTCGATCTCGTGCGGCGCCCACTCCTGCCACGCCCCGCGGTAGAGCCACACGTCACAGTCGTTCATCCAGATCTCGTTCGCGAGCCGGTGCAGCGCGGTCGTAACGACAGCCAAACACGTTCGGTGCGTGCCGTGCGGGTCGGACAAATCGCCCGCCGCGAAGATCATGTGCGGCCTGATCTTCTGAAGCAGGTCTACGGTGATCTCAATGTCCCGCTCGCCGATCGGTGCTTTCTTGACCGTGCCCGTCTCGTAGAAGGGCAGATCGAGGAAGTGACAGTTCGCCGCGGGAACACCCGAGTACTTCGCGCCGGCCCTGGCTTCTGTCCGCCGGATCAGCCCCTTGATCGCCTGGATCGCGTCGATGTCCACCTCGCCCGGCTGCTTGGTGTGGATGAAGTCAACGACGTCCGTGAAGACCTTCTCGGCCTTAGTCGCGCCGTCGCCGAACTTCAGCTCCCGGCTGATCTCCTGCACAAAGTCGGCGAGCATCTCGACGTGGTCGTCGAACACCGCGATGTTGCCCGAGGTTTGGTACGCTACGTGTACGTCGTGCCGCTGATCGCACAGGCGGATGAGCGTGCCCCCCATCGAGATCACGTCGTCATCTGGGTGGGGGCTGAAGACGATCGCGCGCTTGGGAAAGATGTCGTCGCCGTTGGCCGAGTCCACGCCCTTGCCGGGGATGAACTTGGGCCGCCCCGCTTTGCCGCCGGGCCAGCCGGTGATGGTTTTCTGCACGCTCTTAAAGACGCGGATGTTGATTTCGTACGCCCCGTCCGCGTGGGTGACGAGGTCCTGCAGGCCGTGCTCGTTGTAGTCCTCGTCGGTGAGTTTGAGGATGGGCTTCTCAAGCGTTTCCGCGAGCCAGAGCACGGCACGCTTGACGGTCGGCTCGTCCCACTCCATGCCGAAGCGGTCGATCGAGCCGAGCAGCCAGGGTGTCTTGAACCGCGTTAACTCGGCCGCCGCCGCGGGGTCCAGCACGAACCGCGCGTTCGGGTGGTTCTGGAGGTACGACGCCGAGACGTGCGTGTTGATATCGCCCTCGACGGCGTGGCGAACGATCGGCGCCTTGTGCTCCCCGTAGGCCATCAGGATCACGCGGCGGGCGCCCATGATCGTGCCCACACCCATGGTGATCGCGGTGCGGGGCACGTTCCACTCGCCGAAGAAGTCGCTCGCGGCGTCCATGCGAGTGACCTTGTCGAGTGTGATCAGCCGCGTCGGGCTGTCGACGCTTGAGCCGGGCTCGTTAAACCCGATGTGACCCGTGCGACCGATGCCGAGGATCTGGAGATCGATCCCGCCCGCGGCGGCGATCTTCTCTTCGTACGCCCGGCAGTAATCGGCGACCGCGTCGCGGTCGAGCGTGCCACCGGGGATGTTCACGTTCTCCGCGGGTGTGTCGACGAGATCAAACAAGTGCTCGTTCATGAAGCGGACGTAGCTTTGCAGGCTGTCCGGCTCCATCGGGAAGTACTCGTCGAGGTTGAACGTGATGACGTTCGCGAAGCTCAGGCTCTCTTCGTTGTGCAGACGGACCAGCTCTTCGTAGACGGCTTGGGGTGTCGAGCCGGTCGCGAGGCCCAGCACGGCGTTCTCGCCCTTCGCGGCCTTGTCGCGGATGAGGTCCGCAATCTCGGCCGCCACGGCCCGGCTGGCCTGAGCGCTCGAGGGGTAGACCGACGTCGGCACCCGCTCAACCTCGGGGGCCGACTGGGCGTAGCGGGGGTCCGTCGAGGCGTGCGGTGCCATCGGGCTGGTCTCCAGGCGTCGCCGATCGGCGATTCCGGACATCCAGCCGGTCGCCTCTGGCGGTGTATACCCGAAGATTATATAATCATCGGCTGTGGTTCAAGATTCCAGTCATCGAGAGCCGGCCCGTCAGCAGTCAGCGGGCCGACGCAGCCAAGGCCTCGACGGCCTGGGCCACCGCCAGCCCGTCGGCGAACGTGGCGAGGTTCGCATCCCGCGTTCCGCCGGCCGCGGCATCGACGAACGCCTCCATCTGCTTGGCGAACCGCACATCGTGGGTCTCCACCGCGATGGTCGACTTCTCGCCCGCGACCGAGGTCCGGAAGAGCGACTCGGGCTGCTCGTAGTCGTACGTCAGGATGCCATCCTCGCCGACAAGGGTGACCAGGAAGCGTGCCGGCTCGAGCCAACCGTTCATGATCACGCCGGCGACGCCGGTCTTCGGCGAGCGTACGAGACTCGTCGCGCCGCTCTCGCCGCGGCCGTCCCACTTGCGATCGAAGACCGACGCGACGGCTTCGAGCCCGCCCTGCATGTAGTGGAAGAGGTCGAGGCTATGGCAGCCCGTGTCGATCAGCGATCCGCCGCCGGACACGGCCGGGTCGGACATCCACTTGCCGCCCATGTCGGGAATCGAGCAGGCAAAGACGTTCTCCCACCGAACGACCCGGCCGATGTCGCCCGCGTCGGCGAGCCGCATCATCTCGCGGACCGCGGGCGTGAAGCGGTGGCAGTAGGCCGACGCGGTCACTACCCCCGGGAACTTCGCGGCGAGATCGACCAGCCGCTGCGCATGGTCGCGGTTCTCGGCGAGGGGCTTCTCGACGAGCACGGCCGTCCCGTTGTCGAGAGCCGCGGCGACAACGTCTTCGCGAACGCTCGGGGGTGTGCAGAGCACGACGGCATCGAGGTCGCCCTTGAGCGCACCGATCATGTCGGCGACACTGCCGAACGAGTCCGCGCCGGTTTCGCCCGCGAGCTTGGTCGCGGCATCGGCATTGGAGTCGACGATCGCCGCGACGCGTGCCCTGCCGCCCAGCGACGCGGCCGCCGCCGAGTGCGTCTTGCCCATGCCGCCCGCGCCAACGATGCCCAGATTGACCGTCTTCGTCGCTTCAGCCATAGTCATCTCAGAGTTCAAGTCATCGCGGGCGTGCCCGCCGGAGGTGTGTGTGAACGCAATCGCGGATCGTAGGTTCGTCCGGAGGCTGGTCGATGTGGCCGCCTTGGTGCTCGCCTGCCTAAGCCTGGGGTGCGCCGCCGCGCAACCGGAGCCCGAAGTCCGCGGGACGTGGCTGACAACGACCGCCAACACCCACATCGCCAGCCCCCAGAACACGGCAGAGTCCATGCGTCGCCTTCGCGACATCGGGCTCAACACCGTGTATGTCGAGACCTGGAAGAACGGCTACACGCAGTACCCGTCCCAGGCTCTCGAGCGGCTGATCGGCGTCGACCGCCGGCCCGATCTCGCCAAGCAGGACCCCAGTGATCCTGACAAGGCCGTCC
The DNA here is from genome assembly GCA_039822905.1 of Planctomycetota bacterium. GTDB lineage: Bacteria > Planctomycetota > Phycisphaerae > Phycisphaerales > UBA1924 > JANQQZ01. The sequence continues at coordinate 10,960 of JBCBMF010000021.1, read as the reverse complement.
CCGCGCGGGATCTCCTGCAAGAGACGCTGATCGAGGCCCACCGGAACCAGCTGCTCTACATCGGCTGGTACGAGTACGGCTTCATGGCTGCCCACCAGTCGACCATGAACGAGCTCCGCACCATCAAGCCCGATTGGATCAGCCGGAACATCGAGGGCGAGACCGTCGCGCCCAATGGGTTTGTCTGGCTGAACCCGCTGCACCCGCAGGCGCGACGCTTCCTGCTCGACATCGTGCTCGAATCGATCGACCGCTACGACATGGACGGCGTGCAGCTCGACGATCGCATCGTCTGGCCGCATGTCACCATGGGCTACGACGACTACACGCGAGCGGTCTATGCGAATGAGCACGGCGGCGCGCAGCCTCCCGAAGATCACACTGACCCCGACTGGATCGCCTGGCGGTCGAAGAAGATCGACGAGTACGCCGAGCAGTTCGTCGCCGAGGTGCGTGCGGCGCGCCCGGGCCTGATCGTCTCGGTCAGCCCCGCGCCGTACCCGTGGGTCTACGAGAACTACTGCCTCGACTGGATCCAATGGGCCGCCGACGGCCTGTGGGACGAGTACATCCCGCAGTGCTATCGCTACGACCACAACGCGTTCGTCGGCACGTGGGATCAGCAGATTGCCATGCTCACCGAGCGAGGCGCGAGCGACGCGGTCGGCATCATGCTCGCGGGCGTCTTGACGACGGGCAGCAGGCCCGATCCGGTGCCGTGGGCGGATCTTGAGCAGACGATCGACTACGTCCGCGCGACCGGCGGCGGGGGGCACGTCTGGTGGTTCAGCCGGGGCGTGCTCGACGAGTACCCGAGCGAGATCGCCGAGTACTACGACGTGGCATCCGACGGCCACGCCCCGCACCCGCGGCGGCCCATGGACTGGCGGCCCGCCGCGATCGTCGCCGAGAAAGCGTCCGATAGCGAGTGGATCGCAACGGATGTGCCCCGCGGCACGTACCGCGTGATCGGCAAGACCGACGGCGCCTGGAGCGTGGTCGGTTCGGTGACGTCGACCGGCACCAACCGGCTGACCGTGGCCGTCGAGAATCCCGATACCGATGCGGTCGAGCTGCTTCTCGATCGCCGACCCGACATGAAGAGCCCGCAATGAACGACCGGATCCGAGCCATATTTCATGCACCCTGCGTCGCCGCGTTCGGTCTGCTCGCGGTCACCGCGTCCGCGCAGCCGGTCACGGTCGAGCCGATCGATCTGAGCTTCCCGGGTGGGCCCGCGCGAGGCTTTTTCGCCGAGATCGACATCACCGATCCGAGCGTTGAGGTCGTCTCGACGCCCGGCACGTTCTGCGGCAACGCCTGCTTCGCGCCGCTGGTTCCGGTCAACACCTGGGCCGCCCAGAACGACGTCGACCTCGCGATCAACGCGAACTTCTTCGCATCGATCGGCGGGGGCCAGGGCCAGCTGCTCGGGCTAAGCGTCACCGACGGCGTCTTGATCTCGAACCCGAGGCAGGTCAGCGGCAACTTCGACCCGGCGCTCGGCATCCGGCAAGACGGCACCGCGTTCGCCGGGTACATCGATCCGGCGACCGCCGCCACGCTGCGCACCGGGATCGCGGGAATCGGTCCGGGCTCGGGCGACTCGCTCGCGGGCACGCTGCTCGTTGACGAAGGCATCAACCTTGGCGCATCGGCGCGCGTCAGCCCAAACACGCGCGAGCCGCGCACCGCGGTCGGTGTGTCGCAGGATGGCACGCGGCTGCTCATCGCCGTTGTTGATGGTCGCCAGCCGGGCTACTCGCAGGGCATCACGCTGCCTGCGCTCGCCGACTTCCTGATCGCGGAGGGCGCGTGGGACGCGGTCGCGCTCGACGGGGGCGGATCGAGCTCGTTCGTCTACACCGACCCCTCGGGCGTGACGACCAGCAACAGCCCGAGCGACGGGTCGTTCCGGCCGGTCGCGAATCATCTCGGCTTCCGGTTTGCGGACCTGCCGAGCGGCGGCGGTGTGTCGTACGGCCCGCGCCCCATCCGCGGCGTGTGGCTGCGGCCGATCTCCAGCGATGCGCTTCTCGATCAATGGCTCAGCGACCTCGCCGAGGCGGGCATCACCGACCTGTTCCTTGAGACCTTCTACCACGGCCTCGCGACGAACGACAGCGATGTGTTCCGCGATCGGTTTGCCCATGATGAACTCGCCGACACGATCGTCGCGGCGCACAAGCACGGCATGCGTGTGCACGCCTGGATCGAGACTGGGTACTGGGGCTTCGGCAACAGCGCCGACTACATCCTCGACGACAACCCCGAGTGGCTGCTGATCGACGTCAACGGCGACTCGCCCGTGGGCGATAACCCGTCGCAGAAGTTCGTGAACCTCGCGCACCCGGGCGTGCAGCAGATGCTTGCCGACTACGTCGCCGAACTCGCGGCGGTGCCGGGGCTTGAGGGCATCCACATCGACTACCACCGCTACCCGGTGGACAACTCGACCACGCCCAGCTCGCCCGCGCCGTACAGCTACGACGCGTACACCATGCAGCAGTTCATGCTCTCGGGGTTCGGATTCCCGCTGTTTACGGCGACCCAGCCCGGCGACCCGGACTGGAACGACTGGGTGCAGTTCCGACGCGACGGCAACTCGAGTGCCGTGCAAGTGATGTACGACGCGATCAACGCGGTCGCGCCTGGGCAGGTGTTCTCGGCGGCGATCTTCGCCTCGGCGACGACCAGCTCAAGCCAGCTCTCCAAAATGCAGGACTGGCCCGCGTGGGCCAACGGCGGATACATGGAGGTCATCATCCCGATGGCCTACGGACCGACGCAGAACTCGATCCGCAACGATCTGAACCTCGCGCAGGGGCTCGCGCCGAACACGCCGATCGTCGCCGGCCTCGCGCTGACAGGCACAGCGCCGCACCCGCCGGTGGCGACACAGCTTGATGCGGTGGCACAAGCGAACCTCGACGGCTTCGTGTTCTTCGAGGGCGGCTACCTCGCGCAGACGCCGGCCGAGCTCGCGTCGCTGCGGAGCTGGCTTGATGCGAACGCGCCGTTCCAGCCGGGCGATGTCGACTTCGATGGGCTGATCGACGGCAGAGATATCGCCGAATTCCGTGCGTTTTTCACCGGCGATCCGAGACCCGCGACGGGCCGAACCGCGCAGTACGACCTCGACGGCAGCAGCGTGATCGATGCCGATGACGAGGTTGAGCTGCTCAGCCTCTTCACGCGCGCTCGCTACGGCGTTGACGGCGTTGTGGACCAGCGCGACCTCGATGCCTTCCTCGCGTCGTTCACCGGGCCCGGTAGTGGGGACCCGGCCGGTGCGATCATCAACCTGCACGACCTCGACGCCGACGGCGACGTCGACTACGACGACCAGCTGATCTTCCACACGCTGCTGACCGAGGACATCGGGCTCGATCTCGACGCCAACCGTGACGGCGTGTTCGATATCGAAGACTGCCACGATCAGTCGCGGTCGCCGATCGACGTCAACCGCGACGGGCTTATCACGCGAGCCGATACCGATCTGCTGATCGAGACCTACCGACTGCAGGACGCGGCGGGCGGGCTGTGAGCGAGCGTTTGCTCGGCATCGACATCGGTGGCACCGCCGTGAAGGTCGCGATTCGGAACGATCGAGGCTGGCGTGTCGGCACAAGCGATCGATACAGTCGGCCCGATCGGAGCGAGCTGCAATCGGCGATACGGGATGCCGTTGGTCGCGTCGGCCCTCATGGAACGGCGAGCGCGGTGGGGCTCTGCGTGCCCGGAATCCCGAGCGAGGACGGCTCCAAAGTTGTCACCGCGGTCAACGTGCCCGGCCTTGAAGCATGGCCGTTTGACGAGCTTGTGCGCGACGCGATCGGCGCGCCCGCCGAGATGCATCGCACGAACGACGCTGCTGCTGCGACGGTGGACTGGGTGGAGTCTCACGGTGCGTCCGGGCGCGTCGCCGGCATCGCGATCGGAACCGGCGTCGGGCTGAGCATCGTTGACGACGGCGTGCCCGTGTGTTGGACCGACGGTGCCGCCGGGCATCTCGGTCAGATCGATGTCACTGTGGGCGACGCCGCATCTGCACCGGTCGGACCAGACGGCGGGCGCGGCGGGCTAGAGGCGTATGTCGGTGTCGCCGCGGTCCGGGAAGCGGGCGGCATCGAAGCCGCCTTCGAGTCCGGTGCGACGGCAACGATCGCGCTGGCTCGGGCAATCCGGGTCGTCAACGCGATGTATCGGCCGGACGCTGTTGTGCTTCTGGGAGGCGTGGGCATCCGGCTGGCGACGATGGCGGGCCTCGACGCCGCCGTGCGGGCCGACTTGACGAGCCTGGCCCGCCCCGGCTGGGTGCTCGCATTCGGCGACGACGATCACCACGCCGCTCGCGGCGCGGCACGCCTCGCGTCCAACCAACTGTAAATTCGGGTTTTGATAGATGTCAATCGACGAGATCAGGCTTGCGGCCGATCCGGATTGTTATAGAATCTTACGAAAGACCGCCCGTGTGTGCGATTGCATACAGCGTTTGTGCGCCATGCATCAGGGGGTGTGGTCGAACAATCGGAGGAAAGACTGATGAAGAAGGCCCTCTTGCTCGCCGTCGCCGCCGGCACGATCGCCGGCACCGCCGCGGGACAGGTCGAGTTCTACCGCGTCGCCACGGATGACATCAACGACTTCCGGGACACGAGCGGCACCAACCCGCTGCTCGTCGGTAGTCTGATTTTTTCGATGGCGTTTGACGGCGAAGATGTATACATCGCCGGTTTCAACAACTTCAACGATCCGTGGAACCAGATCGGTCAGATCATCGACTTTACCGACACCGGCCCCAACCGCAGCGGGCTGATCGACTTCACCGACCCGTTCAACGTGAACACCTCGTCGCGCCGCAACACGCCTCAGTTCCGGGGCTACACCGGTATTGACTGGGCACCGGGCGCGGGCCTCATCGCCGTGTGGGACGGCGGCTCGGGCGGGCCCGGAGCCGTCGTCACCTACAACACCGAGACCCAGCAGACCCCCATCATCACGGGCGTGAGCCAGAACGACCGCGGCCTCGGCGCGGTCGCGTGGGACCCGGGCCCCGACGGCAACGGCTACGACCAGGACGGCGACGGGGTGAGCGACGGCCCCATCGCCTCGCTTCTGCTCCAGCCCGTTGATCCCCGCGGCCCGATTGGCGTCGTCCGTCCCGGCCTGTCGACCGCGCTCGGTGACGGCATCTACGCCCCCGACCCAGTCGCCCCCGAGGTGCAGGGACCGATCCTCGAGTTCATCCCGGGCACCACGGACCGCGGTGGCCTCGGCGGCACGTTCTGGCGCGGGTTCGACTTCAGCCCCGACGGGCGGTTCGTCGTCGCGGTCGCCGACGCAGACCTCGTCATCGCCGAGCGTGACCTCATGAACAACGTCACGAACCGCATCGTGATCGAGAGCTCGCCCGGCACTCCCGGCGACGCGCCGTTCATCGTCGGCCAGCAGTCCACGTTCGTCGACAACTACGACGGCCAGGACTTCGTGGTGTTCAACAAGCGGCTGACCACCGCGGGCGGCCAGTCGCTGCTGGGCAACGTCGAGCTGTTCGACACCGCCGGCAACCAGCTGACCTATTCGCTGTTCGACGAGAACGGCGACCCGCTCTCGCTGCCGGACGGCCCGGGCCTCTACGACTTCTCGTGGCACGAGCCGACCCAGACGCTGGCGCTGCTCGACTCTGGCACGCACATCATCCACTTCTTCCAGCCGGAGCCGGCGAGCGGCGGCGATCGTCTGTGCGCCGATCAGAACGGCGACGACGAGGTGCTGCCCAACGACTTCAACGCGTGGGTGCTGAACTTCAACGGCGGCGACCTGCGGGCCGACACCAACCAGAACGGTGTGCTGGAGCCTGGCGACTTCAACAGCTGGATCCTGGCGTTTAACCAGGGAGCCAACGGCCCGACCTGCACGCCGTAACGACGCGAGCGACGCGTTGCCTCTCTGACTCTTCGCGCCGGCCGATCTCGTGATCGGTCGGCGTCTTTCGTTCCGGCAGCATCCGACGACTCGGGTCGGCGTTCGATCAGGGTCGGATCCATGCGACGCTCGGGAGTGCGCGCCGGTTCGGGGCGATCGGGGTCAGCACGATCGCGTCGGGTTCGGCGAGCGGCGACGGTGCCTCAAACCTCGCCGAGCTCTCATCACCCGGCACGATCCGGAGCGTCCAGCCGTCTCCCGTCCGCGCCTGCACCGCCCAGAGCCTCGGCGTTGATCCACGTAAGTTCCAACGCGCAACAACGCTGTCGTCATCGCGGATAACCTCGGCGCGTAGCCGCGTAGACCCCGGCGCGGTCGAGCGCCACGACGACGGCACGATCGCGGGCTCGCCGCCGAGCGCTTCGCCCAACCGCTCGGCGACACCTTGGCGGTCTTGCGAGATGCCGATCATTGAGAACAGCAGCCACCCGCCGGCATCGCGTTCGGCAAGAACATCGAGCTGGCCCAGTATCTCCTCGGGCGTCCAGCCCGTGCCGTCGGCCTGAATCCTGGTGAGATAGATCCCGGGCCAGACGGCGCGGTCTCTGCTGTTCTCGCCCTGCCACCATCGGAGCAGCGGTTCGAAGGGCTGCCCCTCGCTGTCTCGCTTCCAGTAGAGCTGCGGCGATGCGTAATCGAGCCAGCCGGCCCGGAGCCACAGCCGCGCGTCCGCGGCAAGCCTCTCGTACGCGTCGAACCCGACGATCCCTTCCGGGTGACCCGGCCGCCAGATGCCGAAGGGGCTGATGCCGAAGAGCGCATCGGGTCGTGTCCGCCTGACGACCGCGCTGAGGTCCCGAACGAAGCCGTCGATGTGCGACCGTCGCCAGCCGGCAAGATCGAGCGTGCCGCCCTGCTCCGCGTAAGCGGCGTACCGATCCGCGTCGGGGAACGGCGTGTCGTCGATCGGGTACGGGTAGAAGTAGTCGTCAAGATGAAGGCCGTCGAGGTCGTAGCGGCTGAGTAGGTCTTCGACGACCGCGAGCGAGTGTGCGCGGGCCCGCGGGTGCGACGGGTCGAGCCAGAGATACTCGCCGTACTCGACCACAATCTCGGAGTCGGTGACGCTGATGTGGCTCGGCGCCAGTTCCGAGCTTTCGGCCGGGTGGCCGGCCCGAAACGGGTTGATCCACGCGTGCAGTTCGAGGCCCCGGTCGCGGGCCCCTTCGAGCCAGTACGCGAGCGGGTCGTACCCCGGATCCTCACCCTGTGTGCCGCTCAGGTAGCTCGACCAGGGCTCACGCGCGTCGGCGTACATCGCGTCGGCGTGCGGGCGGACCTGGAGGATGATTGAGTTCAGCCCGAGCCGCTTCGCCTGATCAAGAATCGCGTCGGCCTCGGCTTGCTGCTCGCCTGCGGTGAGGCCCGGCTCGGTCGGCCAGTCGATGTTCGCGACCGTGGCCACCCACACACCACGCATCTCGCGTGGCAGTTCCGGCGCGTCGAGGCGTCCCGGATCGATCCTCGACCAGCGGGTCGGGCCGGCACAGCCCGAGACCAACATAACGAAAACGACTGAAGCCAGTAGCACGATGCACGTGAGGCTGCGCATGCCGAAGCGTACGCGTCATGGATCGCAGCGCGTGGCCCGCGGAGCCTACGGTTTCTACAGACGGAGTGAACATCGACTATCGGATTGAGCCCGCCGTGCACACCGAACTCGCAGCACACCTCGAGACCCGCCGGTCCGCCAAGCTGTCGACGCTCATGGACCCCGCGCCATCGGAAGAGCAGCTCCGCCAGATGCTGACCATGGCGTCGCGCACGCCCGACCACGGCAAGCTTGTGCCCTGGCGGTTTATCATGATCGCGGGCGAGGGCCGGGCCAGGCTCGGAGAGACGATCGCCGCGAGGTTCGCGGAAACGAACCCCGGAGCGCCGGAAGAGCGCGTCGAGTTCATGCGGCAGAGGCTGACCCACGCGCCGCTGGTGGTGAGCGTTGTGTTCTGTCCGAGGGAGCACCCGAAGATACCGGAGTGGGAGCAGGTGCTGACGGCGGGCGCGGTCTGCATGAACCTGCTGCACGCGGCTCGAGCGCTCGGTTTCGCCGGGCTGTGGCTCTCGGAGTGGTACGCCTATGACCGCGTTGTGCTGGAAGAGCTCGGGCTCGCCGCCGACGAGCAGCTGGCAGGCTTCATGCACATCGGCACATCGCATGAGGACCGGGACGACCGCCAGCGGCCCGACATTGCTTGCATCACCTCGGCCTACACCTGACAGATCTCACCGCCTGCGACGGCGTGTCGCAGCGAGAAGAACGACTGGGGCGACTGACACCGCCGCGGGCGCGGGGACAATCCTGATCTCGAAGCTCAGTTCGCCCGGGTTCCCGAGGTTGTCTTGATAGAGCCGAACGTCGCCGAACGGCGCGAGGTCAAAGATCGCGGAGTTCTGCCCGACAAAGTCGAGGCTCAGGGCCCCGACCGAGCCCGCGTACTGAAAGTCGAGCACCGAGAGCGGGTTGCTTGTATCAGGTGTCCCGAAGAACGCGTTCGCGTTGCCGACGAAGAAGACCTCTTCCGTGCCGTTGTTTGTGATGCCGCCCAAGCCCGCTTTAAAGTACGAAGGATTGATGTCCCCGATCCAGATCGGCGAGTCGCCGCGCAGCACGATGTCGACATCGGCCCAGACCTGCACAGTGTCTGACGGCGGCGTGCTCAGAAACTCCGCGCTGAGCGACCAGAAGCCGTCGCCATTGAAGTCCTCAACGGTCACGAGCATGTCCGGCTGCGCGGCTGCGGAGCCGGTGACAAGAAGAGCAAGCGTGCTGCGGATCATGGTTGACTCCTGCGGCGGCGTGCTTTGACGAGGACCATCGGCGCGAGCGCAAGCGTGGCGGGGGTGGGGACGTACCGGATGTCCCACGTCAGGCTGCCCGGGTTGCCGTTGGCATCCTGGTACAGCTCGAGGAAACTGAAGCCGCCAGCCCGGAACTCCCCCGAGTTCTGACCGACCAGCGTGAGCGTGACATCGTCGAACGCGCCCGCGTACTCGAAGTCGAGCACGTAGAGCGGGTTGCTGGGGTCCGCGATGCCGAATTGGTTATTGGCGACGCCCAGAAAGCTCGCCGTGGGTCCGTTGGTGACCACGGCGTCGCCGAGCAGCGTGTCGTACGAGGGGTTGTACGACGTGATCGTGATCGGCGAGCCGTCGCCGATGAGTTCGAAGCTGGCGTCGGCCCAGAGCTGGATGATGTCGATGAAGACGAAGGACTCCGCGCTGATCGTCCACTCATCACCCGCGACGTTGTCAACGGTGATCAGCATGTCTGGCTGTGCCGCGGCGGATCCGGCAACGAGCAATGCGAGTGCAGTGCGTGTCATGGTTGTTCTGACTTCCTGCGGCGACGGGCCGCGACAAGGGCGATCGGTGCGAGTGCAAGCGTGTCGGGGGCGGGAATAATCTTTATCTCGTAGGTCAGCTCGCCTGGGTTGCCCATTGCGTCCTGATAGAGCCGTACATCGCCGAACGGCTGATTCTGAAAGATCGCGGAGTTCTGTCCGAGTAGGGTCATGCCGAGCGCCGAGGGATCGCCGAAGTACTGCACGTCGAGGACCCAGAGCGGGTTGGAGGGATCGGGGATGCCGAAGAAGACATTCGAGTTCCCTTCGAACCTGAAGATCTCCCCATCCAGGATGAACGGGGCGATTCCGACGCTGTAGGAAGGGTTGAAATCGACGATTCTGATGTCGGAGCCGTCGCCGGTCAACTCGAAGCTGGTGTCGGCCCAAACCTGCTCGATGGCCGACGGCGGGTTGCTCAGATACTCGGCGGTGATCGACCAGAGGCCGTTTCCGTCGAGGTCTTCGACGCAGATCAGCATGTCCGGCTGGGCCGAGGCGGACCCGGCGACGAGCAGTGTGATTGCGGCGCGTGTCATCGTCAGTCTCGTCTCCTGCGGCGGCGTGCCGTGACGAGGGCCATCGGTGCGAGCGCGAGCGTGGCGGGTGCCGGGATGTACCGCACGTCCCAGCTCAGCGGGCCTGGGTTGCCGAAGGAGTCCTGGTAGAGCAGGACGCTCGGTGACGGAAGGTTGTCAAACACGGCGGCGTTCTGCCCGACGAGGTCGAGTTCCAGGTCGCCGAACGCGCCGCCGTACGTGAAGTTGGCCACGAAGAGCGGGTTGCTCGGATCCGGCGTGCCAAAGATCGCCGAAGCACTGCCGATGAACGTCGCGGTCGGCCCGTTCGTCACGCTGGCGGGTCCGAGCTGCGTGTCGTAGGCGGGGTTGTAGTCGGTGATCGTGATCGTCGAGCCGTCCCCGTTCAGATCGAAGCCCGTGTCGCTCCAGATCTGGCCGCGGCCGAACCCGACCGGCGGTCCGAAGTACTCGGCCGAGATCTCCCATTGATCGCCGCCGACGTTGTCCACGGTGATCAGCATGTCGGGCTGCGCCGAGACGGACCCGGCAAGAAAAAGAGCAAGCGTGCTTCGGATCATGGTTCACTCCTGCGGCGGCGATCGCACATTCTACATTGGTGCTTTCGTTGCTGGTGACAATTAAAATGGCCCGACTCTGTTCAATGCCAGCTGCCTTTAGCACGTCCTCTCGGCGACAGTCGCCTAAAATCGGGGCGACGGCGAGCTGTGTGGAGAGATCTTCGATTTCCCAATCTTCGATAGGACGGCGGTCGATGGCGGTAATCGAGACCTCAAAGGGATCGTAGTCAAACTTTTTGAGATTGCTGACACTCTGCTGCCCTAAACTGCCTAGCCCGCAGACGATAAAGCGGTCCTTTTCCTTGAATTTGGAGCGTGTGCCTACCGATGGCATTAAGGTCACTGGCCCATTCGGTCGGTTGGGAAAAGCGCTAGAGGCAGGAGTATCAGCTGGCATAGGCGCAAGAAATCGAAGGCGTGTTCTTTTACTTATCTCACTTCAGGCAACATTTTGTGCAATTCCCTTGCTTTCTTTACTCATAGAGGTGTGATTTGCGTTCTATATGATTGGTTTTATCTGGTTAGTTTTAAC
>JBCBMF010000020.1:0-24519 GCA_039822905.1 Planctomycetota bacterium | reverse complement strand
GTCGGTCCACGTCCGCCCGTGCAGATCGACCAGGTGTTCGTGCGGATCGAGTTTGGCGAGGAGGTGGACCGGGGTCGGGCGGTCAGTGTGCCGTACGAAGCACGGTTCCACCGGTTGCAGTAGCGAGCGGAGGGCGGGCGGTTTCGGGTTGCGGGTGTGGTGACGTTGGAGGTAGGGGGGTGTCGGTGGAACTTGAGGTTGCGGGCGCGATCGCGCAGCTGGGTGCAGCCGGTCTGATCGGCTTGATGTGGCTGAGTGAGCGGCGGGCGGCGACCGAGCGCGATCGGCAGCTGACCGAGCAGCACGAGCGGCTGAAGCGGGATCGGACGGAGCTGAGCGTCTTGGTTGGCGTGCTGGAGTCGAACACGCGGGCGCTGGCGTCGCTGGAGGCCGGGCAGGGTCGGCTGATCGCGGCGCTCGAGCACCGGTGGTCGGACGTGCCGCAGGGGCAGCACGCGCGGGGGTCGATGCGTGGCCAGCAGCGGGGCGGCGCGCAGCAGCGGCCGCCGCAGGAATCGGACGCGGAAGAGCGTTAGCATGGCAGCGTGTATCGGCTGGTGTTCATTGTGGCTGTGCTCGCGGCGGGGGGCTGCTCGCGTCTGCACGCGCCGCCCGAGGGCGATGCGAGGCTGTTCGAGGCGGGTGCGCCGAACCCGTTTGCGCCGATCGGCATCGAGATCAGTCCGCTGACGCGCGTCGAAAGGTGGATCAGCGGCGAGCCTGTGCTTGCGGTGTACCTGCGTTTGGTCGACGCGTGGGGTGACGGCACGAAGGCGCCGGCGCGTTTCAACGTGCAGCTGTTCCGTGTGCGGGGGACGAGCGGGCTGGCGGAGCGGGATGACGCGTGGACGTGGCAGATCGATCTTCGCGATCCAGATCAGAACTCTGGGTGGTTCGACGCGACGGGGCTGTACCGGCTGCCGCTGTCGGGCGTGCCGGGGTGGGTGCTCGAGCCAGAGCGTTCGGACGAGGTGATGCGGATCACGGTGATCGCGAGCGTGATGGGGCGCGAGGGCGAGGTGGTCGCGCCGCGCGACACGATCAACAAGGTCGTGCGGCGGTGGGACGGCCAGTAGCCATGCGCGTCACGCCCGGCTGACCTCGACCTTGCCGCCGGCGACGTCCTTGATGGCGTAGCCCATAGCGGCGAGCTCGTCGCGGATGGCGTCGGAGGTTGCGAAGTCCTTGGCCTTTTTGGCGTCGCGTCGGGCGATGAGCTTGTCGATGACGGCGGGGTCAGGTTCGAGGCCGCCGGTGAAGAGGCCGATGTCGGTTTCGGCCGACTTCGGTTTCTCGAGCGCGAGGACGCCGAGCACGTCGTCCATGGTGCGGAGCTGCTCGGCGTCGCCGGCCGTGGGATTCTCGATCGAGGCGATCCAGGAGTTGATTACGCCGAGGGCGGCGGCGATGTTGAGATCGTCGGCCATTGCATCGGCGAAGCGTGCCGTTGCTTCTGGGTCCTGCGCCGCGCCCGAACGTGTTGCGCCGTCGAGGAAGCGACGCCAGCGTTCGATGATGCGTGCGCTGTCCTTCAGACCTTGCTCTGTGAAGTTGGCGTTCGCGCGGTAGTGGGTCTTGATGAGCTCGAGCCGGACGGCCGCGGGGTCGTGCTTCTCGAACAGTTCCCGTGCCGTGAAGAAGTTGCCCTTGCTCTTGGACATCTTCTCGCCCTCGACGAGCAGGAAGCGGGGGTGGAACCAGTGTCGGGCGAAGGTGTCGGTGCCGTGGGCGCAGCAGGACTGGGCTCGTTCGCACTCGTGGTGGGGAAAGATGTTGTCCTCGCCGCCGGAGTGGAAGTCGATGGTCTTGCCTAGCGGCAGTGACATGACCGAGCACTCGATGTGCCAGCCTGGGTAGCCCTCGGGCATCTGGTCGCCGTCGATGGTGGGTCCGGACCATTTCATGAGGTGCGACGGGTCTGACTTCCAGAGCAGGAAGTCGGCGGGGTGGCGCTTGCCGGCCTGGTGTTCGTCTTGCACCCGGCCGCCGGCGCCGCCCTTAAGCTTGTCGAGCGTGTTGCCCGAGAGCTGGCCGTAGCTGTCGTACGACTGCACATCGAAGTAGATGGCGTCGCCGCATCGGTACGCGAAGCCCTTCTCGGCCAGGTCTTCGATCATGCGCTTCATGCCGTTGACGTTGTCGGTGGCTCGGGGCATGACGCTGGGGTCGGTCTTTGCTTCGATGGCGACCTTGAGGCCCAGCTTTCGTGCGTCTTCGAGGAAGCGGTTGGTGTAGAAGTCGGCGATCTGGCGTGGGTCGTTCGGATCGGTGATGGAGGTGTGCGCGGTGCCGGCCTTCTTGGCTTCGAGCAGTCGCTTGCAGGCGAGCTCCATCTTGTCGTCGCCGGCGCCGTCGGCTTGGTCGTCGTCGGTCATGTGGCCGACGTCGGTGATGTTCATGATGTGGCGGACGGTGCGCGGGCCTTTGTGCGCGTTGCCTTCGAGGTCCTGGACCGTGCAGAGCGGCGATTCGAGCCAGCGCCGGAGCAGGTCGGCGGCGAGGAAGGACCGGAAGTTGCCGATGTGGGCGTCGTCGTAGACGGTCGGGCCGCAGGTGTAGAAGGTGATAGCGGTCGGGTCGGCGACGCGGACGGGATCCTTGGAGTTGGTGAGCGTGTTGTAGAGGGTCAGGTGGCTCATGCGGGCATCGTAGTGCCCGTGACGGCTACTTCGGTGCGTGCGAGTCGCCGTTGTCCGTGGTCGTCGGCGGGGCGTCGGCGGTGCGCTCGACGCGGACCTTGAGCACGCGGGTCGGGGCGGCTTCGAGGATGGTGAGCTTGGCGTCGTCGAGCTCGATCGACTCGCCGGCCTCGGGGATGCGGCCCAGCGTGGTGACGACGTAGCCGCCGACGGTGTCGTAGTCGTCGGACTCGGGGATCTCGACGTCGAGGCCCTCAAGCTCGTCGTTGAGGTCATCGACGTGGACGGCCGCGTCGGACTCGACCCAGCGGTTGTCGGCGTCGAAGGCGGCGCTCGGTTCGTCGTCTTCTTCCGATTCGTACTCGTCGCGGATGTCGCCGAAGACTTCCTCGATGATGTCCTCGATGGTGACCAGGCCCGAGGTGCCGCCGTACTCGTCGGCGACCATGGCGAGGTGGACCTTCTGCTGGACGAGCTCGGCGAGCAGCTCGCGAACGGTCTTCTGCTCCGGGACAAAGAGGGCATCGCGGACGAGCGATTCGAGGTCGAAGTCGTCGTCGGGCTTTCGGCCGGGCTCGGTGAGCCAGTGCAGCAGGTCCTTGGCGTAGAGCAGGCCCACGATGTCGTCGAGGTTCTCGCGGTAGACGGGGATGCGGCTGTGGCCGATCTCTTTGACCTGCTGCTCGATGGTGACGAGGTCGCCCGAGACCTCGATCGCGTCGATCTCGGTGCGCGGGGTCATGATGCTCTCGACGCTGGTGGTGCGGAAGCCGACGACGCCCTCGATCATCTCGCGCTCGGCCTCGTCGAGCTGGCCCTCGGCTTCGGACTCTTCGACGACAGACAAGATCTCGGCCTGCGCGTCGTGGCCGTTCTTTTCTTCGGCGCCGGCGAGTCGGCGGATCGCCTCGTCGAGCACGTTGACGAGCGAGCGGACGGGTGCGGTGAGGCCGTGCATCAGGCGGATCGGACCGGCCAGCGTAAGCACGATGCGCTCGCCGGCGTGGGTCGCGATCGAGAGCGGCAGCACGAGTCCAAAGACCCAGAGCGCGGCCGTGGTGATCGCGCCGGCGATGAGGGCGTCGGTGATGGTGAAGGCGAGCTGCGTGGCGTCGGCCGGGGCGCGGAGGGCGGCGATCCAGAAGAGAAACGCGACGGCCGTGGTGATGTTGAGCGCGACGCGCGGCAGCGCGACGCTCGCGGCGTGGCCTGTGCGATCCTCAACGATCCTGTTGAGCCGTTCGCGGTCGGCGTCATCTCGACGGCTCTCGGCGAGGTCTTCCAGGCGCGAGCGGCTGAGCGACCGCAGCGACTGGTGGACGGCCGAGCAGACCGCGCCGAGCAGCACGGCGGCGACGCCGATGATCGGGGCCCATGTGATCATCGGCGTCATCGGGCGCGCTCCGGCGAGGCGGCGTACACCGGGCCGATACCAACGGCGGTGAGCAGCTCGTCCTCGCGGGCGTGCATGGCGGCGGCGTTGGCTTCGGTGTCGTCGTTGTAGCCCGAGCAGTGCAGGATCGCGTGGGTGATGTAAAGCAGCAACTCGTGGGCGGCGGGGATGCCTCGTTCGTTGGCCTGCCGCTCTGCTTCGTCGATGCAAACGAGCACATCGGCGTCGAGTGGGGCGCTTGCGTTGCCGGCGAGGTCGAAGGTGAGCACGTCGGTGGTGCCGGGGATGTCTCTGTAGCGTTCGTGTGCGGTGGCCATCTCGGCGTCATCGACGACGCGAACGCGGGCTTCGCCGGTGCGCGGCGCGAGCGAGGCGGCGAGCGTGCCGATCAGCGGCTCAAGTTCCGCGGCGTGCGCCGATCCCGTGATCCATTGAACATGAATCGCGGGGCCGGCCGAGGGAGGTCGATCGGGTTGTGAAGGCTCTTCCATCGCTGAGAATCGCCGCGGCGCGGCTCCGAGCCGCCCGGCTGTCACTCGGCCTCATCCGGTGTTGTGCCGGCGGCCAATCCGAAGTACGCACGATATGCGGATTCGGCTTCGGTGCCCAGCGGCTTTGGGCGAAGTCGCGGGCCCGGGCTCAGTTCTCGGCTGGGGGCTTGTCGTAGACGGCATAGAACGCCACGACCTGGGGGGCGGTGACGCCGTTTTCCTCCAGCGGGCGGCGGAGGTCGCGGATGTTCGCCCGGGCGCCCAGCATGCGGGTGAAGACGCTGGCGTCGGACGCGACGGCCGTTGCGACGAGTCCCGCAGCCCGGGCGTCGCTCGGGCCGACCGCGGGCCGGACATCGGCGTCGAACGATGGGTCGTTGTTCGGCCTGGCCGGCGAGCCCCAGCTGTACGTGATCGCCCGACCGCCGGGCGCGAGGGCGTCGAAGATGCGCGTGCCGATCTCGACGGGGTCGAGCCCCAGCGGCTTGGCGACCAGAGGCACATCGAGTGTCCGGACCTGCGACGGTGAGGGATCAACGCGGCCCTTGCTGAGGCTGTTGATCGCGACGATCAGATCGAACGCCTGATCAGCACCGCTGTCGTTGCCCTCGCCGGCGATGCCCGGGCCCGCGGCGGGCCAGTTGGCATCCACGATGGTCACGCGCCCGTCCGGTGCGCCGTTGATGCCGCGGACGACGCCCTGATCGCTCGGCGCGTTGTACAACGCGCGGAAGCGTTGGCTGTCGGAGACGACGGTGACATCTGCCCCCAGCCGAGCGAGCATCCACGCGGGGGTGATGACAGACGGGTCAACGAGCAGGATGCGTGCGCCCGCGAGGCTTTGGGGCTCGGCGTACGGCGTGCCGAGAAACGCGAGGTCGTACGCGCGGAGCTCGACGAACGGCGCATCGGTCGACCAGCCGGCGTAGTAGATCAGCTCGGAGATGCCGAAGAAGTCGAGCAGCCGCCGGGCCTCTGCGTCGAGCTCGGCGTACTGATCGAGCGTGAAGGTGCGCTCGCTGAAGCTCCGGGTGCTCCACAGCCAGCGGCGGATCCTCGGCGGCATGGTGCCGACCGTCTCGAGCATGGCCTGCGTCGAGGGCGTCTGCATCCAGGGGCGGGCGATGTCGAGCCGCTGCGAGAGCGCCTCGGCCATCCGCTCACGGTCGGTGAACTGCTGCGGGTAGGTGTGGGCGAAGGGCTGAGCGGTGGCGCCTGAGGCGGAGAGTATGAGGGCCGTTGAAAGCTGTCGAATCATGGTTGGCTCCCGGTTCATTCGATGACAGGCAGCTTATTCGGGCGGATCGGCTGAGGGCGTGAAGACGAATTTCTTGCCGACCTTTCGGCGGTCGAGGTAGCCGAGTTCTTCGAGGTGGAGGAGGTCGGAGCGGGCGGTCGGGTTCGTCACGCCCTGCAAGGACTGATACTCGGCGATCGTCCATTGGCGTCCCGGGTCGGTCGAGAGCTTGAGAAGGAACGATCTCTGTCGGTCGTTGATGTCTGCGTTGGAGTACTGCTCTCGAGCTCGCACATACTCGCTGCGCTGTCTCGCAAGATAGTCGGCAAGATCCGACCTCGCACGCGCTAGCAGGCGGGCGTGGTACATCAGGAAGTAGGTCAGGTCGAACTCATCGGTTTCGACCTCCTGAAACGCTCTCAGATACTGCCCGGGGCTTTCAATGATGAGTCTCGAGATAGGTAAGAACTCGAACATCCAATACCCTGATCGCAGCATCATCCAGTAGAACAAGATTCGTGCGGTCCGGCCGTTTCCATCGCAGAACGGGTGGTCGTATGCGAGTTGGAAGTGGAGGGCCGCAGCGCGGATTAGCGGGTGGACGTACGGTTCGGCTCGGGTCGGTTCCTGGTTCGCAAAGTCACACAGCCGCCGCAATCGTTCGGTAAGCGTGCTTGCGTGAGGCGGGT
Source organism: Planctomycetota bacterium (assembly GCA_039822905.1). Classification (GTDB taxonomy): domain Bacteria; phylum Planctomycetota; class Phycisphaerae; order Phycisphaerales; family UBA1924; genus JANQQZ01. The sequence goes on along the minus strand of JBCBMF010000020.1, from coordinate 18,070 downwards.
CGTGAAGCACAGTGCCGTAGGCGTCTGCGACGACGATTCGTTCGTCACTTCGGCGGAGTCGTCCAACCTCGTCTTCTCGTTCAAGCGTTCCCTCGGTAAGCAGCTTCTGGAGCTCGATCAGATAGTCTTCATCGAGCGGCTGGCGGTTTGTTTCCCTGATGTGCTGAAGTGCGCGGTAGTTGTTGAAGATCATCCGCTCGTGCTTGTCGCGAGGCTCACGGTTTCGTCGAAGCATGTCTTTGGCGACCTGGTGCATCGTTGATGCCCCCTCGAGCTTGCTTGATGCGATGGCTTCTTCCATTAGCGAGCCGATGACGAAGCGGTCTCGTTCGGATTCCGTGAACGTGTCGTCGGTGTTAATGGTGATTCGGCCACCCAACTCGAGGTCCGTTCGGGTGATCTCGCGTTGGATTGGATCGGCTGAGATGTACCACAACCGGGTGTCGTGCTCGCCCACGAGGGGCAGGTGCTGCCGACTGGAAAGCCGACCGAGTTTAATGCCCAGCCAGAGAACATGCGGATCTACGCCTGTGCTCTTTGCGATGTAGCGGGCTTTGTGCCAGTGGCGGTGCTTGCGTTGCGATCGGGTCAGAGCCTCTTGGTAGCTGTTCTTTGCAACCTCGGGGCCTAGCTTGTCGAGATGGGAGTCCAACAAATCTGCAAATAACGGCGGCGACGGAACCCGAGGCATAGCTGTCTCTCAAAGTGCTCTAAAAATCTTAAAGATTTAGAGTATAACGACAGTTTCTCTAAATCAAAAATGATTTTTTAGGAAATTGAGACTACCAGTGGTCCTATCAAAGTATAAACACAACGAGATCGTGTGGGGATCACCCCTTCGCCATTGCCCCGATCGTGACCGTCACCGGCACGTGGGCCGGCTTGACGCGGGTCTCGAACTCGTCGCGGTACTTGTTCATGATGGTGCGGAGGGCCCAGTTGTTGCCGTCGGCGAGGCCGCAGATCGTGGTGCCGGGCATGGAGCCCATGCTGGTGCCGACTTCGAGGGCCAGGTCGAGGTCCTTGGTGGTGGCGTCGCCGGCCTCGATGCGGCACATGAGCTGGTAGAGCCAGCCGGAGCCCTCTCGGCAGGGGGTGCACTGGCCGCAGGACTCGTGCTTGTAGAACCGGGCGATGTTTCGGGCAACGGCGACCATGTCCGTGTCCTCGTCGAACACAGTGGGGCAGGCGGTGCCGAGGCCGAGCACGTTGTACTTGCGGCCGATATCGAAGTCCATCTCGGCCTCGTACTGGTCGGGGCCCAGGATGCCCATGGAGACGCCGCCGGCGATCGCGCCCTTGAACTTCTTGCCGTTGCGCATGCCGCCGCAGTAGTCCTCGACGATGTTCCTGAGCGGGATGCCGAGGTCGAATTCGAAGACGCCTGGCTGGTTGACATGGCCCGAGACGCCCACGAGCTTGGTGCCGTATGAAGGCGGGCCGCCGACGGTGGACTCGCAGCCCTGCGCGGTGAACCACTCGGAGCCGTTGTTGATGATGTCGGGCAGATGCTGAAGGGTCTCGACGTTGTTGATGATGGTCGGCTTGCCGAAGAGGCCCTTGAGCGCGGGAAACGGCGGCTTGATGCGTGGCCAGCCGCGCTTGCCCTCGATGGCTTCGAGCAGGCCGGTCTCTTCGCCGCAGATGTACGCGCCGGCGCCGCGGTGCACGTAGCAGTCGACGCGGAATTTCTCACCGCCGGTATTGACTGACGAGAGCTGGAGGCACTTCTCGCCAAAAATCCCTTTCTCGTACGCTTCTTTGAGCGCATCCTCGAGCACGTGCGCCTGGTGGTGGTACTCGCCTCGGATGAAGATGTAGGCCTTCGTCAGCCGGCAGGCGTGGCAGCAGATGGCGATGCCCTCGAGCAGCCCGTGGGGGTCGAAGTCCATGAGCAGCCGGTCTTTGAAGGTGCCGGGCTCGGACTCGTCGGCGTTGATGGCGAGGTAGCGCTCCGCGCCGGGCTCGCCGGGCGTCTTGCCCTCGGGCACGGGCGGGAGGAAGGTCCACTTCAGACCGGTCGGGAAGCCCGCGCCGCCTCGGCCGCGGAGCATCGAGGCCTTGACTTCTTCGGTGACATCCTCGGGCTTCATGGCCAGGGCCTTGCGGAGGGCCTCGTAGCCGCCGGTGTTGACGTACTCGTCGAAGCCGACGATGTGGCGGTCCTCGATCTTGCCGTAGGGCGGCGTCGGGATCCGCTTGAGAAGATGGTGGCGGTCGATCGAGGGCTGCCAGGACATAAAGACGGCTCCGGTGGGGCTTTCAAGCGTTCGTCGGGCTATTCGCCGGTCGGACTGAGGTCGATTCTAGGTACGCGGAGGTAGAGATCGCGTCTCAATCAGGACCGCTCGGTTGGCTTCACGACCTCGATTTCCTCGACCGTCGTCCGGCGGAGGGTGACGGTGCCCTGATCGGTCTCGCGGGTCTCGGACTCGGTGGTCCGGCTGACCTCGGCGGATTGCTTGGTCGGACCTCTGACGGCCTTGCCGATCTCGCCGACGAACCGGCCGAGGGACCGCATAAGTGTTGGTTTCTTCGCGCCCACGTGACAGGGTAGAGCCGGGCGTGGCGGGTAGCCTCTGGGCATGAAGCAGCGACTGTTGATCTGTGGTGCGGTTCTCGGATGCTTGATGCTCGCCGGGTGCGGCGGCGGGTCGGACGACGCGACGGAGCAGTCGCGCGAGGCGACGGCGACGCCGGCGGGTGTGCCCACACCGCCGACGGCCGAGAACACGCAGCCGGCGCTCATGCTGAGCAACTTCGCCGGTGAGGATTTCACGCCCGTCGCCGACGAAGCGGGCGCGACGTACCGCGTCGAGCGCACGTTTGTCGAGAACATGATGATCATCAAGGCGATGCCGACCTACGACCAGGGCATGGGCCTGGCGGCGGAGGACACGCCGCTGGATCGGTACACGTTCAACTACTACCGGTTGTCGGACGATTCGCTCGCGTTCAGCGTGGGTGCGATCGTGATGAGCGAGGAGCCGTCGCAGTGGGCGTGGGACGGTGCTGGCGTGTGGTACGACGAGCAGGGGCTGCCGACTGCGAAGGCCATGTTCGATTCGGGCCGGCTCGATGGGGTGTACGAGTCCTTCGATAAGGACGGCAACGTCGTCAAGACCGTGATGTACGATGCCGGCGTTGCGTACGACCCGAACCGGTTCGAAGATGTTGTATACGCGGCGCTGATCGGCACGTGGCACTCGGACTCCGTCGACGACGGCATCACAAAGCGGCTTGTCAACGTGCTGCGCGACGACGGCACCATGACCATCTACACACAGACGCTGCTGAACGTGTCGTTCGGGGAGACCAGGTACATGGAGTCGTCTCGCACCGACGAGACCGAGTGCGCTTGGGTGTTCAAGCCCGATGCCGACGATCCGAACGCGGGGATGCTCGAGTACTACATCGAGAACAAGCTGCTCGGCCGATCACGCGTGACGCTGCCCGAGCCCGGCGTGATGGAGTCGCGTGCGGTGTTCCACCAGTCGCCGGCGATCGTCGGAACACGGTGGCGGTTCGTGAAGGGCGATAGCTAGTTCGCTTGGGCTTCGGGGAGCGCATGAAAGAGCCCGCGGTGTGCGCGGGCTTGGGTAGGGTCGGGTTTCGCTGCGTTGCTGCCGTGTTTAGCGCCGGCGGCGGGCGGCGGCGAGACCGCCGAGGCCGAGCAGCGCGGCGCTCGCCGGTGCCGGGATGGCGGCGCCGACGATCAGCGAGTCGGCGGCGGCGAACGCCGGCAGGCCGAACGAGTCGGTGCCCAGCGCATCGATCGTGACGCTCGTGATGCCCGCAAGGTTCACGAAGCCGACAAAGCCGCCGAACGCGCCGAGGTTCTCGACGGTGCCGTCGCCGAGCGTGACGGTGACCGTGGCATCGCTCGGGAAGAAGTCGATGTCGGTCGAGATGAAGTCGCCGCCGATGGCGGTGGTGTTGGTGCCGAAGGTCAGCACCAGCGCGTCGGTGGCGTTGGCGGTCGACAAGAGGCCGACGTCGTTGAACAGGCCGTCGTTGATGCCGTCGCCGTCGACCTCGCTGTCAACGGTCGACGCGGTGGCCGAGAAGCCGTTGCCCGAGAAGAAGCTTTCGGTGCCGCCAAAGGTGTTGCCCGAGAAGTCTTCGCTCAGGAACGCGCCATCGAGGACGGCCTGGAAACTCGCCAGATCGGTAAACACGGCGGTCGTGCTCGCCGCCGAAGGCGCAGCGATCGCGCAGGCACTTGCCAAAACGAATACAGATTTCATCTAAAATCTCCCACTAATTCAAAAGTGATCCCACCGCACCGGCGGCCGCCGGGCGTTTCACTTTCCGCACCGAAAGAGTAGTCGGATGGAACGCCGTCAACAAGCGAAATCTGCGGAAACCGCACGTTTCTGTAGTGGGAGACGCCTGAGATTCGGAGCACGCGGCCGCTCCGAAGTGCTGCCGCGACGGCCGACGATCGGGGTCTCGGGTCAGGCGCAGCCGGCGTTGAAGTTGAGAACCCATGCGTTGAAGTCGGCGGGCGTGCAGAGGCCGTCGCCGTTCTGGTCGCACGCGTCGCCCTTGGTGTTGAAGGCGATGATCCAGGCGTTGAAGTCCGCCGGCGTGAGCTGGTTGTCGCCGTTGGTGTCGGCGGGGCATGGCTCGGCGGGGTTCGGGCCGAGCACCTCGAGGAAGGTCGCGCCGCCCGAGCCGTTGCCGAAGCGGGCGGGCAGCGGCAGTCTCGGCTCGAACTGCTGCGTGAGCGTGTTGAAGACCTGGATCGGTCCGCAGGGCGCGCCGCAGTCCATCCAGACCCGGCCGCGCCCGTAGGCGAGACCATCGAAACGGGCCGCGCCGGTCAAGACGAACTCGGCGGACCCGGTGTCGGGGTCGAAGGCGTACACGGCGTTCGTGCTGCCGACGGGCGGGCCCTCGCGGACGCCGACGAGCAGCCTGCCTCGGTCGTTGTCGTAAGCGAGGCCGAGGACGAGGCCATCCTCGGGAACTGGCAGCAGATCGTTCGCCGGGACGAGCGTGTGCCGGCCGGTTGCTGTATCGATGGTGCCGAGCCCCGCAACGGTGCCGCCCGACCCGGACGCGTAGCCATAGAGCACGCCGTCACCGAAGGCGAGCGAGGTCATGATGCGGATGCGGTTGCCGGCCGAGTCGGACAGGCCGATGCGGGAGAGCGATTCGATAACGCCGCCGGCGTCGGCTTGGCTCGTACGCAGCTGCACGGTGTTGCTGCCGAGCGGGATCGGCTCGATCTCGAAGATGCGGTTGGTTGCTGGGTCGGCAGCAAGCGCACGGCTCTTGCCGAGCGGCCCCTCGATGTCGCCGCCGGTCTCGACGTTGATGATCCAGTTCTTCGCCCCGGACTCATCGCCGGTGTAGGCGGTCAGGAGCTGGGCGCTGCTCATGCCCGCGGCCGCTGCCGCCATGAACACGAGGCACGCTTCTTTTCGGCAAATCATCGGCTATCTCCTCGGATCATGCTCGCGAACATCCGTCGGCCCGCTCCTCGCTGTTTCAACGTTCTCGGACGGTGAGTGATTCGGCGCGATGGATCGCTCAGATGCCGGCTGTTTCCCTGGACGAGCGGGATGACCTCTCTCCGCTCGCGCGCTGTCCGCCCGACGTTTCGAGCGAGAACTGTGCTTGTGCTCGCCCGGTGCGTGGCGGTATGCTACTTTAAATTCTTGCAAAGAGGGTTAGCGGTATGAACAGACGGCAAACGGGGCTCGCGTCGATCACATTTCTTGTCTGCGGTGTTTCCGCCGCGTCGGCGCAGGTCGCGCCCGTTCGGTCGAGCCTCGAGACGGAAGCCTCGATCGGCCTGAGCGTGGTCAATCTGACCGACACCGACTCGGCGTTTGACGATCAGGGGGCAACAACGAACCCGCTCGGACTGCTGATGTCGACCGCCTCGATCAGCACGACGGACGGTGTCTTCGTCACCGACAGCACAGGCAGCGCGGTCTTCGCGGATGCTGGCTCGGGCACGTTCCTTGCTTCGCAGGGCTACGACGGCGACCAGTTCGGCGACGAGCCGACCGCGCAGTCGTTCACGCACTCGATGGCGAGCATGTTCGAGTATGACTTCACGCTCTCGGGCGATGGCAGCGTTCGGTTTCAGGGCGAGCTGGAAAATTCCGGGCCGTCGTTCATTGGGTTTGTCGTACGGGTCAACGTGCTCAGCGAGTTTGCGGCCGGCAGTGGTTTCACCGGCTCAAACTTCGAGCAGCTGGTGACCGATGATGTTGGCAACGGCGCGACAGCATTTGATATCACCGTTCCACTGAATGCTGCATCGGGCAGCTACCGCATCCAGCTGCGGCTGGGCCACAGCGGTAACTCGATTCTCGAAACGGACCCGGAAATGGGGTCGACCACGATCGACTGGACGATCACGGGGCCAGCTGCCTGCCCGGCCGACACCAACGGTGACGGCCGGCTCACACCGGCGGACTTCAACGCATGGGTGCTCGCGTTCAACGCGCAGGCCCCGGCGTGCGATCAGAACGGCGACGGCGGCTGCGACCCGTCGGACTTTAACGCGTGGATTCTGAACTTTAATGCCGGGTGTTGAGTTGAGTGTTGGGCTGCGTGTTAGCAGCCCGCGTTGAAGTTGAGCACCCACGCGTTGAAGTCGGCGGGGGAGAGAAAGCCGTCGAAGTTCTGATCCGCTGGGCACGTTTCCCGCACCGCGAGGACCGCGGGCAGGCTGGTGACAGACCCACCGGGGCTTGAGATGACAACGTCGTATGCTGCGGGGTCGTTTGCGGAAGCCGTGATGTGCAGCGAACTGGTGTCGGAGCCGCTCACACCCGGCCCGTCGATCAGCGCTTCGCCGTCGCGCCGCCATTGAAACACCAGGTCCGTGCCGTCGGCAGCGACGGTGAACGTGGCGACCTGCCCCGGTTCGACGATATCACCGATGGGCTGCGTCGTGATCTCGGGGGGCTGCGGCAGCACGCCGCCCGTCGAACTGTAATCGGTGACGCTCCCGTCCAGCGTGACATTCAAGTCCGAGTCTCTGATCTCGAGCATTGCGACTGGTGAGAGCATGTTGATTGCGAGGCTCGAGGGCGGATCAGTGAGGTTGAGGATCATGTCACCCGGTTGAGAGAAGATGGTCACGATCCACCCGCCACCAAACGGCGGGATCACTGAAAACTGGATCACGTCGCGACCATCGCCAAGCGGGTCTTCGAGGACCAGTATCGGTGCCGAGCCGGTCAGGACGGTCGGATTGAAGCCGTCGATAGTAAAGGTGACGGTGCCGTCCGCCGTCCATCTCACGACCCCGGGGCTGACCTCGGTCGATCCCAACGCATCCAGCATTAGATCGTAGCTCAGCGTGTAGCTCGTACCGCTTACGTCGGGAGGCCACGTTGGGGGATCCGCGAGGCCGATCGTGCCTGAGCAGGTGAGCGTGATCGGTACGGTCTGCGCGACGCAGCGCGTCACCAGAACACTGCCAGCGGCAACAGAAATCGTTGAGCGAAGCAGGCGAGTTATGTTCATGATGCAGCCTCCGACGCGAGCATATCAAATCGAACGCTGCATCCAAATAGCGTTTGGTGTTATCGAGTGCTCGCAGGTAGGGGCGCGATTCTGCAGCCGCCCTCAGTGCCCGCCGGTGTTCTGCTTCGCCTCGTCGATCAGCCCGGCGATGTCCTCTGGCCTCAGGTTCTCGTGCAGCGTCTCATCGATGAGGGCTACCGGTGCCGTGCCGCAGGAGCCGAGGCATTCGAGCTCGACGAGGGTGAAGGACTCGTCGTCGGTGGTCTCGCCGACGTCGATGCCGAGCTTGGCCTTGCAGGCCTCGGTGATCTCGGGCTGGCCGCAGAATTCGCACGCGATGGACCTGCACACGGCGACGATGTGCGTGCCCTTGGGCTTGGTCCAATATTCCTCGTAGAAGGTCGCGGTGTCGATGACCTCTGCGGGCGGGAGCTCGAGGAAGCGGGCGATCTCGAGCATCGCCTGCTCGGGCACCCAGCCGTAGTGGTGCTGGATCATGTGCAGCGCCGGCAGCAGGGCGGCGTGCGTGGTCTCGAACCTTGGCAGAAAGCGTTCGGTCAGCTCCGACTTCATGTCGGTTGTGAGGTAGTCGCCGGTGTGACCCGCGTCGGTGCTGGGCGTGGCGGTCGAGCTGTTTTTGGTGATCCAGGCCATTGGGCACTCCCTGGTCGTACCGCTCTGTCTTCGGCACATCATAGGGGGAGGTTTCGCGTGGTGGATCGAGTCGAGCCCTGTTTGGATGGCCGACGGGGGCTTGATCAGGCGGTGCCGCGACGCCGCCGCACCGCGCAAAGCCCGGCGAGTGCCACGGCCGCGGTCGTTCCCGGTGCTGGGACGGAGACGTACACCACGGCGTACCTGCCGATGGCGGCCCCGATGATGAAGTCCGGCTTGTTGTCGCCGTTCACATCGCCGGCGTCGCTGACGGACGAGCCGAGGCTATCGCTGCTGCCAAAGTAGCGAGTGATAAGCGAGCCGTCAAAGCCCGAGAAGATCGACACGCTCCCGGAGCGTGTTCCGAAGGTGTCGTCTTCTGGGGCCCCGATGATAACATCGTCATAGCCATCGCCGTCGACATCTCCGATGCCGCTCACAGAGATGCCGAACGAATCGGTCCCGTTGCCCGAGAATCGGTGGAGTTGTTCACCGGTAGCGCCGGAGAAGATGTACGCGCTCGACGTTCCGGAGTCTCCGCCCGGCGCACCCACGATCATGTCGTCGAAGCCGTCCCCGTTCACATCGCCCGCGCTGCTGATCGATGTGCCGAAAGACTCATCGGCTTCCGATCCCAGCAGCGTGAAGAGCTCTTCCCCGGTATTTCCAGAGTAAATCGTGACGCTCTCGACCCCGGTGAAGGCCGAGCCGAAACCTGGAGCACCCACGCCAAAGTCGGGTATCCCGTCTTTGTTGACGTCCCCGGCTCCGCTGACCGACGTGCCGAAGGCCTCATTCCCGAGGCTGCCGGTGTAGGCAAAGAGCTCTTCCCCGGTGCTTCCGGAGTACACCACAGCCCTTCCAATCGGCCCGAAGCTATCGCTCGGCGTCGATCGGTCGCCGGCGATGAGGTCATTGACACCGTCACCGTTGATATCGCCGAGCCCGGTGACCGAGAATCCGAAGCTGCCCTGTACACTCGTTCCTTCGAGCGCCAGCAGTTCCTCGCCCGATGCGCCGGAGTACACACGGACGACACCGGAACCACCCGAGACCGGGCCCACTTCGTTGCTCGCGCCGACAATGAAGTCATCGAATCCGTCATTGTTGATATCGCCTGCCGCGCTGATCGATTGGCCTACGCGATCAAATGGGTCTCCGGAGACAGCGCGCAGTTCTTCGCCGGTTGCTCCCGAGTACACGCGAGCCGTGCCCGAGAATTGACCGTTGGTTGCATCAACGGGCGTGCTCACGATGAGATCGTCGAAGCCGTCGGCGTCGATATCACCCGCCCCGCTCACTCGGGAGCCGAACAGGCCCACCAGTCTGTCCGCGGAGAACACGTAGCCGACCTCGTAGTCGAATTGGCCGTTCGCCACCCCGGCGTGGCATGCGACGACAGAAGCTGACAAGACCCATGCCATTGCTGCGATTGGTTCGTTCATCGATACCTCCCCGAACATCATACTTGAATCAGTCCGAGCCTCCACAAATACAGGTGAAAGATAAGTAGCTTATTTCAGAGCGCACGGTATTGGCGGCCAATCAAAGTCACGTTTCCCCTGCGACCCCGTGCCGATCCGGCCTCTTACATTCGCGGTGCGTGATGTGGAGGGGTTCTCGCTCCGACCCGCAGCCGCAGGCAACTTCGTAGTTTCGTACGCCGAGCACCGCAACAGCACATTCGGGGCATCGGCACTTCTACGGAGGGACACAACTGCCGGGGCGGCGAGGTGGCTAACCGATCGCCTCCCGCTTCTCCGCTCTGCGTGTTGTCGCGATAAAGCCGAGCGGATCAGCCGCCGCCTTTACGCTCGCCCAACGCCGCATTCGCTGCGGCTTCTTCCGGTGTTGGACCCACCGGGAACTCGCCAGGCGACATGTCCTGGCCGTCGACCTGGGTGTGCGGCGCGAGCGGGCCGCCCGGGTACCACCGGCAGGCGCTGCCGTCGCCCTCGCTGACGATCGTCTCGACAAGCTCCGCGTTGGGGAGCTTCTCTTTGAACTCGCCCCAGTGCACGACGTGCACCGGGTTGTCATCCGGGTCAGACAGCAGCACCCAGTCGCCCGAGTTGCTGAACGCGCTGTACTTGCTCTCGTTGCCCATCACAAAGACGTAGCAACCCAGCTCATCGTGCTTGGTCACCGGCGCTCGCTCGGCTCGGCCGACGCCCGATGCGGACTGGCCGTTGCCGTTGAAGACGACGACCGTCTCGCCCGGCTTGAGGCGGAAGCGGGGAAAGGTGAAGGTGACCTCGCCCTGCCCGCCGCGGTTGCGGTCGCTGAGGGTGTAGCCCTGGAGGTCGATTGTCCGGTCGTGGGGGTTGTGGAGCTCGACGAACTCGTCGCCCGTGGCGTCGCGGTTGCCGTCGGGGAAGGCGTCGCCGTCGTCGCCCGGCGGCACGCGGAAGAGCACCTCGGTGATCAAGGGGTGCGGTTCGTCGATGACCGACTTGTACCAGTCCGTTTCGGGCTGGACAGCAAGGGCAACCACAGGAACGAGCACGGATCCGAGCATGAGCACCACCTCCGTGGAGAGGGTACGCGACATGCCCGATCCTGTGCACAGGGATGGTGGAGACTCAGCTTTGGCCCGATCCTCTGGATTCGCTTCGCTCATTCGCGCCATCATTTGGCGTGTCGAGCGTGCCAGGGGCGAGGCGGATGGTCGCGGGTGCGAACTCGTCGGGCACGATGGTGAACTCGCTGGTGCCGAAGCCCAGACGCTCGCGGATGGGCACGGCCCCGCTCATGGTTCCCGCGGGCTGGACGATGAGTGTCACCCGCTCGCTGTAGACCGAGACCGGACCCAGGCGAACAGTGCCGTCAGGCGCGATCGTGGCGGCGTCGAGTGTGCGCTCGCCCGAGCCGATCAGCTCGCGTTCGAGCGAGGCGCGCACGGGGACGTCGGTCGCATTGGTCAGCACCGCGGATCGGCTGCAGCCCGACGCGAGACAGACGGTCGCTAGCAGAAGAGTCACGATCGAGGTCGTTCGTGGGGGTGTCATTGCGCACACGTTAGCCGTCTTAGGGAATGATCTTCCATGCGAAGTGTCGGTCCTCGAAATACTGCACGTTGCCGGCGGTCGGATCGCCGTCGTCAAACTGCAAGTCAAATCCCTCAAGCAGATGGACATCGTGGTTGAAGTTGAACATCGAGATGTGGGGCCGCACCGGCCCGTAGTCGGGGTTCCAATCCCAGACCCTGCCGAACACCGGGCCGGCGTCCCAGAGTTGCTCGGCGTAGTACGGTTCGAGCGGCGCGGGGTGGTCGCCAAAGGGTCGGTTGGGCGGGAAGCCGCCGTTGTCGGCGTGATACATGCGGAACGCGAGCTCGAGGTTGCGGAAGTCGGCGGCGGCCGCGTTGATCGCCGCGTTCTGGTTCGCGGTGCTGAAGCGCGGGATCGCAACGGCTGTGATCACACCGATGATGACGATGACAACGACGAGCTCCACGATCGTGAAGCCCGCGCGGCAGCGCATCCCTGGCTTGTGTCTCCGCCGATCGATCGGGATCCCCCCCAAGTGGCAGCACGTGCCACCGCCGAGAGAGACATCGGCATTCACAGTGTGCGTGATTCCGCGGCGGCGATTCTCGGACATACAACCACCGTCCTGAGGGAGCGTCGGGGGCCGGGTGTGTGGGTTGTGATGTCTGGGCCGGCCTTCGGTTGCCTCAACGAGATTCAGCGACGGCGAAGCATCGCGGCGACGGCAGCACCTGCCGCGCACGCGGTATGCAAGCGGTTCATGATGAACCTCCTGTCTTGTCTATGGATCCCCACCGGCCCACGGGAACCGCTCCCACCCCGGCACGGGATCGCCCACGAATCCCACACACAGCCGCTTCGCGGGCGTCTGCGATCGCTTCAAACTACCAGCGGCGGGGATGGGTTCAAGGGGTTTGTGAGGGGACTGCGGGGACGATATAGTTATGTGTGGTATCGAAAGGAGGTCGTAGGTAGATGGCACATGATGACGTGGCCGGTCGCGTGGCAACGGAAGAGGAGCTCTTGCGGTTACCGAGGCTTGCGAGAGTGGCGTTCGCGGCGCGGTGCGCAGAACGTGTACAGGCCGTGTACGAAGCGGCATTTAGCGAAGGTGCATTGCCAGATGTTTCGACCAAGCACTTGAACGCGGTCCAGAAAGCTGTCGCGCTTGCGCGTGCTTTTGCGAACGACCCAGAAAATATGAAGCCGGTCGATCAAGACGGCTTTATGAACTTTACGGAAGAGGCAATGAGTGCCGCGCTTCATGCAGACTCTCTCTCACACGACCAGGGTACGAGTTACAACGCGGCTGCAGCAGCGTCCCGCGCCGTCAAAGCTGCTGATTCAGCCGCCTTTCGCCACGACTATTTCACTGCCCAAAGTGCTAGTGAAGCTAGCTCCGCGGCAGCTCAGGCCGCCAGTGCTTATGCTGCCATCGACTTTGCTCGCACTGCCATGCGATGTGATCTTGAATTGCTTAAAGCTGCGGCTAGCCGCGAGGAATGGAACGATGAGAGGCCTGTGTCGCCGGACTTCTTTGGGCCCCTTTGGCCAGAGGGTGAGCCGGAGGGCTGGCCGGAAGAAGGGCGAGAAGTGCGTGCTGGTGACGAAGTCTTTTCGGTCACTCTCGATCTTCCCGCTGATGTGTCGGATGACGAGATCGAGAACCTTGTCCGCGAGCTTTCGGTACGACTTGACGAGAGTCATGTCGCGGAGGGCGGTCGAGGCGTGGTCATTGACTCAATTGATCTTCCTCGTCGCGCGGCGATGCCGATGGAGGTGTCGCCGTGAGTGGTCGTCGCAAGGTTGTCATCAACTACCGCTCACAGAACGGTGCCGATCCCAAGAGCATCATGCGTACGGCGTTGCGCGAAGCGGGCGGCGAGTCTGATGTCGAAATCAATATTGATGACAAAGCGACGCCCCATGTGTCGTCCGACACATCGTTGGAAACGCCGCAGGTCATGGATGAGCCACGAGAGACTGAAATCGTTGCTCGAACGAACGAAGAACTTCAGCAGCGCCGAGATGCGAGGCGTGCAGCGGGTCGAGGCGTAGACGAACGTCGGCAGGCACCCGCGGACGAACGCTTGGCGAAACGCAGTCGCCTACGAGGCTTTTCGAAGTGGGCGGCCGACGCCATCGGTAAGAGTACCGTCGGCGTTGTATTCATCACCATCCGAGAATGGGCAAAGGGGACGCTTGGCTTGTAGCGTCAACCACCAAGCAGCTGCCTTGATTGCTGTCTAGCGATCCAGCTCGGCCGCCACGACATTGATCGACCCGATCACCGCGACGATGTCCGCCAGCATGTGGCCCTCGGCCATCTTGGGGGCGGTCTGGTAGTTGATGAACGTCGGCGGGCGGGTGCGGACGCGCCAGGGGCGGGGCCCGCCGTCGCTGAAGATGTAGAAGCCGAGCTCGCCGTTGGCGGTTTCGTGGGCGCCGTAGACCTCGGCGACCGGCGGCTTCCAGCCCCGGTTGCTCATGATGAGCTCGAAGTGCTGGATGAGGCCCTCGATGGAGCCGTAGACCTCTTCCTTGCGGGGCTTGGTCATCTTGCCGTCGGCGAAGACGTCGATCGGGCCCTGCGGGATGTTGTCGATGAGCTGGCGGATGATCTCGCGGCTCTGCTTCATCTCCTCGACGCGGACGAGCATGCGGCTGTAGGCGTCGCCGTCCTCGGCCAGCGGCACCTTGAACTCGACGGCCTTGGCACCCTGCCCGTCCCAGTTGTCGGCGTAGCAGAGGTAGGGCTCGTCCTTGCGCAGGTCTCGCTTCACACCGCTCGCGCGGGCGATGGGGCCGGACACGCCCCAGTTGATGCACTCGTCGTGCGTGAGCATACCGATGCCCTTGGCGCGCTCGATAAAGATGCGGTTGCGCTTGACGAGCGACTCGAGATCATCGATGGCGCCGGGCAGGTCCTCGTTGATGAACCGCTTCATCATGTTCTTGAAGATCTGCTCGTCGGGCAGGTCCTGCATGAGGCCGCCGACGCGGGTCCAGTCGGGGTGGTAGCGCTGGCCGGCGACGAAGTCGCAGATGTCATAGATCTTCTCGCGGAGGTTGAACATGAAGAGGAAGCCGGTGAAGGCTCCGAGGTCGAGGCCGGCCGCGCCGACGCAGAGCAGGTGGTCCTGGATGCGGGCGAGCTCGGCCATGATCGTGCGCAGCACCTTGCAGCGCGGCGTCACGTCGATGTTGAACAGCTTCTCGACGGCGTGGTGGAAGCAGACGTTGTTGGCCACCGGGCTGAGGTAGTTCATCCGGCTGGTGATGGTGACGTACTGGTTGTAGTCCATCGCCTCGGCGAGCTTCTCGAAGCCCGAGTGCAGGTAGCCGATGTGGGGCGTGCAGCGGGCGATGCGCTCGCCGTCGAGCTGGAGGACGAGGCGGAGGGTGGTGTGCGTGGCGGGGTGCTGGGGCCCGAAGTTGAGGGTCCAGCGGTCGCCCGTGTCGACGTACTCCGAGAGGTACCCGGTCTTCTCGTCGTCAAGCTCGAAGCCCTGGTCGGGGCGGAGGGTGTACGGCATCCATGGTTCTCCGGACCTTGACCCCAACTGTAGGGGCCTTTCGGCAATCGGTTCGGCGGGGCATCGCGCGCGGATACGATTCATCGGGAGAATCGCAATTGCGGATTTGTCTCATCTCGCGGGAGTTCGCGCCCTTCTTCGGTGCCGGCATCGGGACCTATGCGTCCTCATGGGCTCGCGCGCTCGTGTCGGCCGGGCACGAGGTGCACGTGGTCAGCAGGGATCACCCGGGCCTGCGGGAGCGGGGGCCCGAGCTGTTCCCCGGGGTGACGTTCCACGTGGTCGACCCGGCGCTCGGCCCGCCGAGGCTCGACCACAACTACGCCTACGCCCGGCACTCTCTCGCGGTCTTGGAGACGGTGCGGCGGCTGCACGAGCGGCGGCCGTTCGATGTGATCGAGTATCCCGAGTACTGGGCGGAGGGCCACGCAGTCGGCCGGGCGGCGCGGTCGCTGAACGCGTTCGGAGATGCCGTCACGGTCTGCCGGCTGCACATGTCGAGCGCGCTCTGCCGCGACCTCGACGGCGACAAGACCTACCCGCACTACGCGGCGTACCTCGACATCATGGAGCACGAGTCGATCGCGGACGCGGACCTCGTGCTGACGCCGTCGGCCGGGCTGCTCTCGCGGACCGCGGAACGCATGAAGCGCGAGCGGCTCGGGTCGATCCACCGCTCGGCGTTGCTGCGGTACGCGTTCGATGGGTCGAGCATCGATGAGCTCGGGGATCGGTCGGCAGCCGAAGTGCCTGGCACCGTCCTGTGCGTCGGTCGGCTTGAGCCGCGCAAGGGCCAGGACGTCTTGGCTGAGGCGATGGCGCAGCTGCGTGATCGCGGCGTCGATGCGAAGCTGGTCTTCGCCGGCGCGGACACGGGCACGGGGCCCTTCGGCCGATCGATGCGAAAGCACCTCTCATCGCTGATCACTCGGTATGGGCTCGCGGACCGCGTGTCGTTCGCCGGGCCCAAGCCGAGGGCCGAGCTCGGCGAGCCGATCGCCGAGGCGAGCGTGTGCGTGTTCCCGGCGCGGTGGGATAACTTCCCGAACGCGCTGCTTGAGGCCATGGCGTGCGGCAAGGCGGTTGTCGCGACCGACGCGGGCGGGCCCGGCGACATCGTGGAGCACGAATCGAGCGGCCTGCTCTGCGAAGCGGAGAAACCGCGGGCTCTCGCGGACGCGATCGAGAGGCTGCTCGGCGATGTACTGCTCCGGTCGCGTCTTGCCGCATCGGCGAGGGAACGCGTGCTGTCGCTTTGCGAGCCCGGGCCGATCGTCGAGGAATTCCAACGACTTATTGAGCACGCTCGCGATGCTCGGCGAGCGCTGCCGGCGATCACGCGTAAAGATGCGCCGCTTGTGTCGGTCGTGGTGCCGCATTACAACCTATTGGAGTTTTTGCCGGAGACGCTCGCGTCGGTGCGCGCGCAGACGTATTCGAACACCGAGATCATCCTGGTCGATGATGGCTCGACCGACCCCGATGTGCCGGCGGCGCTTGACGCGATCGAGGCCGACGGTGCTCGTGTTGTTCGGCAACCGAATGCCGGCCTGAGCGCCGCACGCAACGCCGGGTTCGCCGCGGCGAGTGGCGAGTTCGTGCTGCCGATCGATGCCGACGACATCGTGAGCCCGACGTTTGTCGAGAAGGCGGTCCGTGCATTGCTCGCCGAGCCAGAGGCGGCCTACGCGACGGCGCTGGTTGGCTACTTTCGTGAGGAGCCGCGCCGGCACTTCGGCGGCTGGGTGCCGCTGGGGCTGCACCGCGATCTCTTGCACATCCACAACTGCGGCGGCTGCTGCATGGCGGTGTTTCGAGCAAAGGCGGTCCTCGACGCGGGCGGCTACGCGACCGAGCTGACGTCCTACGAAGACTGGGATCTCTACTGCGCGCTAGCCGAAAAGAACTGGGGGGGTGTGATCCTGCCAGAGTTTCTGCTGCACTACCGCATCCGCCCCAACTCGATGATGCGGAGCGAGGGCGAGCTGCGCAAGCAGCATTTCTACGCAACGGTGCTCGCCCGGCACCCAAAGCTCGCGGCCGATCACACGCGCGTGCAGCGGATCATGCTCAGCGAGAAGATGGAGGCGGCGAACCTCGCCCGCGCCGGCCTGCGGTACAAGATCGTCGACCGGCTCAACGGCGCGCTCAAGCGATCTCCCCTGCACGGTGCGATCAAGGGCATCGCTGAGAAGACCGTCGAGACCAAGCGGGCCAAGCGTCGGCAGGACGTGTAGCTAGCGCTTTAGGATGCGCCTCGTCAGTCGCTTCCAAAGAGGCGGGGGCGATGGATTGCTGCGTTCGCCGGCTGTGCGCAGCTCGATCGGCGTGCCGGACTCGCAGTGATCGTTCAGGATCGGAGTGTTGTGGCGCGCACTTGCGTGTGAGAGCCGTTCGATGATGACCCGTTGAGCGTCGCACAGCGTGCTGATTCGCATCCGTGCCGCGGTTTCCATCGCGTGCCGTTCGTCGCCGTCCATGTGTAGTGCGCGTTCGATCGAAGCCGATAAGCTTCGCTCGTCGTACGGCTCGAATAGAAGGCCGGAAACACCGTCTTCGATCATCTCCGCCGCACCGCCGGCCTTCGCAGCCACGACAACGCGACCGGCCGCCATCGCCTCGATGCAGGTGAACGGAAAGTTGTCATCTGGCGAGGGCACAACAACAACCGATGCGTCCGCTTGCAACTGTGCGACGCCATCGGGCGGTTGCGGGCCCAGTACGTCAACGCTTTCGAGGCCGGTGAGCATACCGGCACCGATGGGCGAGCCGGTTCGATAATCGATCACGTCGCGACCGACGATCGTGAGCGTGGCGTCGGTGTCGACACGCGGCCATGCGCGCAGCAGCGTGTCGATGCCCTTGCGGTATTCGAGCCGGCCGACAAACAAGACGCCGCCTGTGCCTCGGTTCGAATCGGAGGGCGGAACGAACGGGTAGCGGATGACGTCCGCTCGCACGCCCCAATGCTCCGCGACCCATCGTTGCATGCCGAGCGACGGCGTGACGACGGCGTCCGAGCGCCGCATCTGTTCGCGCTCCATGCGTTGCAGCTGGTGCATCGTTATTGACTGTTCGACCCGGCGGTTGAGCCGTTCGATCCACACGCTCGGCGAGTGCACATGCGTGATGATTCGCACATCTGCATTCCAATTGGTCTGATCGCGATCATCGAGCAGGTGCCAGAGCGGTGCGCCGGTGTCACAGCCCTCGACGATGCGGACATTGAACCGATCGAGCAGCTCGGGGACGAGGTCGGCGATCTGCTTGCTGAACACCGAGTGCGGCCCAAGCGTGCGCCACAAGCTGGTCATATCGTCCGTGTCGATCGAAGGGTGCGGACTCGCCCAGCGGTCGTCGGCGTTCAGCGGCAAGCGGATTACTGTGATGCTGGAG
>JBCBMF010000019.1:0-24650 GCA_039822905.1 Planctomycetota bacterium | reverse complement strand
CATGATGCTCACTCTGGCCGCGGCCGGCAACTCGCAGGTCATGCTCGACCTGCTGCTCATCCTCTCGGCCGCCGCCACCGTCAGTCTCATCTGTCGCCGCCTGAAGATCGCAGCGATCGCCGGCTACCTCATCGCGGGAGCCGTCTTCGGGCCGAACGCATTCGGTCTGATCGATGACTCGGCCAGCGTCGCCAGCATCAGCCAGATCGCGATCGTCCTCCTCATGTTCGGCATCGGGCTCCACCTCGACCGGTCCGACCTCAAGGCGGGCCTCGCGCCGATCCTCGCCATCGGTGCGCTCTCGACCATCCTCACCACAGCGATCGGCACGCCCATCGCCAAGCTCTTCGGCATGCACTGGCCGGCCGCGCTGACTGTCGCTACCGCCGTCGCCATGAGCTCGACCGCTGTCGTCCTGCGCATGCTCCAGCAGAAGCGCGAGCTGCGTCAGGCCCACGGCCGGATCTCCTTCGGCGCGCTCATCGTCCAAGACATGGGCGTGGTCATCATCCTCGCCGGCATGCCCGTCGTCGCCGGCTGGGCGCAGGCGGCTCAGGGCCTTGAGGCCGCGCCCACCGAAGAGACCATGAGCATCGCGGCGCTGTGTGCTAAAGCCGGCATCACCATCGGCGTCATGGCGCTCGTCATCGTCGCCGGCATCACGCTACTGCCCAAGCTGCTCGCCGAGGCCGCGCGAGACTCCACGAATGAGCTCTTGCTCGTGCTCTCGGCCGCGCTCGGCCTCGGCACGGCCGTGCTCACCGCCTACCTCGACCTCAGCCCCGAGCTCGGCGCGTTCCTCGCCGGCTTCCTGCTCGCGGGCACGCCCTTCCGCTTCCAGCTCTCGGGAATGATCGGCCCGATGCGCGACCTTTTCATGGCCGTGTTCTTTACCGCGGTCGGCTTGCAGCTCAACATGGGCGCGATCGGCCCCATCTGGTGGGTGATCCTGATCGCGTTCGTGCTCGTCGCGCTGCTCAAGTTCATCACGATCGGCGGCAGCGCCTGGCTGCTCGGCGCACCGCCCGCGGTCGCGATCGCCACGGGCGTCACACTCGCACAGGCCGGCGAGTTCACGCTCGTCATTATCGGATTCGCGACCGCAGCTGGTATCTTCACCGGCCTTGAAATCGTGCCCTCGGCGATGATCGCCGTCGTGTTCCTCTCGCTGCTCACAACCCCGCCGCTGATGGCAACGGCGCGCCGGCTCGGCTCGTCGGCGGTCGGCTGGCCCCAAGCCCCATGGTTCAAGCGCGCAAGCTTCGCGCGCAGCTCGCAAGACACCGCAGCGACCGACCAGCAGCGCCGCGTT
The DNA here is from genome assembly GCA_039822905.1 of Planctomycetota bacterium. Lineage (GTDB taxonomy): Bacteria > Planctomycetota > Phycisphaerae > Phycisphaerales > UBA1924 > JANQQZ01. Next base: position 23,338 of record JBCBMF010000019.1, on the reverse strand, counting down.
GTCATCGCCGGCTTCGGTCCCGTCGGCCGCTCACTCGCCGAGAAGTTCCTCAAGCGCGGCGTCGAGCTCTCGGTCATCGAGCTCAACCGCAAAACCGTCGAGAAGCAGATGGGCCTGGGCAGACGCATCGTCTACGGCGACGCGACCAATCCCGAAGTCCTCGAATCCGCCGGCGTCTCCACCGCCGACGCGATCGTGCTCACCATTCCAGACGACGACGCGATGCTCCGAGCCTGCAAGGTCATCCGAAATATGAACAAGTCGGCGTTCATCGCCGCCCGGACGAATTATCTCTCCAAGGCATTCCTCGCCCGAGAACTCGGCGCGAACCACGTAACCGTCGAAGAACTCGCCACCGCCGAGGCTATGGCAGAGCAGGTCCTGCAGTGCTTCGACATGTCAGAACGAGAACGGCTCGCCCCGCCAGCCAAAGAAAGCCCGGATCCGCTGGACATGCCGATCTAGTCCGGCATCGAGTTGAGCTCGTCGCGCAGGATCGCCGCAAGCCGGTAGTTCTCCTGGGTCACCGCGTCATCCAACCGCTTGCGCAGCTCCGCCTTCTGGCTCACCGGCAGCTTCGGCATCAGCGCCTGCTTCATGCCCTGGAGCACCTGCACCTCGGTTGACCGCTCGAACATGTCGGTGTGGCCGATCGTCTCGAAGTGCCGACGCAGCGCATCGATGCCCTCATCGATCGCCGCCACCGCAGCCTTCGGCTCGTTGTCACGCAGGGCAAGACTGGCGAGCGCGCGGGCCCGCATCATCGTGACGTGCGCCCGAGTCGGCGCGACCGAGAGCCGATCTTCGTCCGACGCCGCACACTTCTCGATCACATCGAGCACCCGCAGGTTCCGCGTCGTGTCTCGAACGACCCGCTCGAAGTCCTCGAGCGCCAGCAATGCAAGATACCGGTGGTAGTACTGGATCGCCTCGTCGCGGAGCATGCTCACCTGCTCGCCGGAAAGACGCGCCTCCGGTTCGCCCTCCGAGCGTCGCGGCGGGGGCAGCGGCCCCGATTGATCCGGGGCGGATTCGTCCGAGCCGTCTTCATCAGCTTCCGACTCCGACCCGTCCCCGGCCGACTCGAAACCGCCCTCGATCTGCGCCTCGACAAGATCGAGCAGGCTCTCGAAGCCCTCGGGCTGCTGCCCGTCCGGCCGTCCATCAAGGTGAAGCTGGAGAATGCCGAGATCGAGCCGCACCTGGATCCGCTGCTCGCCGTCGGCTCGTTCGACAAGCCGAACGTTGATCTTGCCCGGCTCGTAGGGCCAATCGTCCAACAGTTGGCTGATATCCGTCGTCATCCTGCGGCTGCTTTCCTGCGGGGGCCGTTGCGATCGTCGGCGTTCCGGACGACCTGCTGGCCCGTGTCCCGCTGCCAGACTGTACGCACCGCGTCGGCAGACCGACCCAAGCCCGACCGAACGCGCAGGCGGGCCCGAAATCGCCATGTATAGGACCTACCGGGGCGCTTATCGGCCGGGCAACTTTGCCGTTGAACCCGACTTTTCGTAGCAGACCAACCACGCGGCCGGCTAAACTCTGGGTGCGGTTTGGTGCCTGACTTCCCGCTCAGCACGCCCGACTTGAGGGTCGATGCAACCCTCGTTCGGGGCGATGCGCATAGGGGAATGTCCAGGCGGACATCTCCGGCGGACTGCGAATCCGGCCCGGGGGGAGAAGTGTCAAGGACTCGTGCAGGGGTCCATGGCGGAAGGTGGGATCAGTGGAACGAGCACAAGGTCTAGCCCGAGCGGGCCGCGGTGCGGTTCAGTCCGAGCTGCAGCTGTACCTTAAGGCGATCGCCAAGACACCGCTGCTGACGGCCGAGCAAGAGCGCGAGCTCGGCTGGCGGATCATCAACGACAACTGCCCGGAGGCCCGTGACCACATGGTCCGCGCGAACCTCCGGCTCGTCGTGGCGATCGCCAAGAACTACTCCAACCGCGGCCTCCCGCTCGCCGACCTCATCGAGGAAGGCAACGTCGGGCTCATGCGGGCCGTCGAGGGCTTCGATCCCTCGCAGGGCGCACGCTTCAGCACCTACGGCTCGTGGTGGATCAAGCAGGCCATCAAGCGGGCGCTGATGAACGCCACTCAGCCCATCCACGTGCCGGCTTACATGGTCGAGCTCATCGCCAAGTGGAAAATGCACAGCCGCAAGCTCGAGGCAGAGCTCGGCTACCCACCCGGCATCGAGGACCTCGCCAAGGCGATGGACCTGCCGATCAAGAAAGCCAAGATCATCAAGCGCGCGATCAAGGCCTTCCAGACTTCCAACCAGCAGCCGATGGGCGACGACGGCGACCTCTCGAGCTTCGCCGAGATGATCTCCGACCACCGCGCCGGCTCGCCCGCCGACGCCACGCTCCGGTCCGAAGAAATCGGCATCCTCCGGCAGCTGCTCGAAACCATCGACGACCGCGAGGCCGAGATCCTTACGCTTCGCTTCGGCCTCGACGGGCAGGAGCCGATGACGCTCAAGGAGATCGCCGCCACGGTCGGCCTCAGCCGCGAGCGCGTCCGCCAGATCGTCGAGGAAACACTCTCAAGGCTGCACGGCCAGATCCAGGGCAACCACGGCGAAGACGCCAAAGGATCCTCGGACGCCGACGGCTCGCCGCTCCGCCTGACGACTGCTTGATCCTGCGGACCCGAGCCCGAGCTGCGCGGGCCCCGTGACGCGCGAGTCGACCCATCGCTTCACCCCTAGTATCGCGTTCGCGGCCGAGCCGTTCGGCCCGCGTCATTCTGCGATGCCACACAGGGGTCCAGAGCATGTCCATACCCGCCCGCGCCGCCGCCGCAGTCGTCGCCATCACCGCGACGCTCGCCGCCGCCACCGCAACCGCCGACCGCTTCGTTGATGCCGTCAACGCCGCCTACGCCCGGCTCGCCGAAGACCGCCGGAGCGAGCTGGTGCTGCTGCCCACGCTCATCGAAATGGATGCACCGCCCGAGCTGCTTTTGCAGCGCGCCGATCGCGCGGCGCTCATGACCCCGTCGAGCCCGGCCTGGAGCACCGCCGAGGCGTGGGCAACCAGCGACACCCAGCAGGCCGTGCTCGAAGCGCTCGCGACGATCACCGAAGAGACCAACCCGCGCCGCGCCATGCAGTTCGCCCTGCCCTACGGCATCAACGGCATCCCGACCAGCTTCATCCGCGCCGGTGTCCACGCCGAGCTCGGCGACCCGCCCACCCTTGCGTCCGCCCAGCTCGGCTACATGGAGCGCCTCCACTGGCTCAAGGTCCTGGTGGACATCGAGACGACCCGACTGGTCGAAGCGGGCGACGCCGAGGCCGCCGTCAACATGAACCTCGACCTCGCCGCGTTCGCCCGGCAGATGGCCGAACGCCAGCTCGGCCAAGAAGTCGAGTGGGCCTACGAGACCATCGCGAGCGCGATGCGCCGCGTGCGCGACGCCGTCTACGTCGACGGCAAGGGCGCACGCTCCCTCACATCGAGCTTCCTCGTCGACACCGTCAAATCGATCGACGTGGACCGGGGCCTCTACCGCGTTGATCGCCTTCGCATGCCCACGGGCGACAAGCAGTCCGCGTTGCAGCTCGCCGAGCGCGTCTTTGATCGCGCCGGCCGACCAGACCAAGCCATCTTCCCCTCGGTCATGGCCGAGATGGCCGCCACCGGCAGACCCCTCCGCTTGTTCGGCGAGGCCGGCCGATGGGCCGAGCGCGTCGAGTCGCACGCCAGCCAGTCCCAAACCCGGCAGGCCGTCGAGGGCGTCTACAACGACTGGAACACCCGCTGGAACTCCGACCCCTACGACCCGATCCAGAGCCAGACCTCGACCTTCCAGCGGCTTGAAAGCCGATCGGAAGACTTCTCGCTGATCACGCAGGCCGTCCCCGACCTCGGCCGGCTCCTCGACCTCCGCAAGGGCGTCCAGGCCGAGACCGTCGGCACCCGCGTTGCCCTCGCCTCGCAGGCGCTCACCCTCGCCACCGGCACCAAAGCCTCGTCGCTCGCGCTGCTCAGACCGCGCTACGTCGACGACCTGGGCGTCGACCCCTTCAACCCGAACACCGACCTTGGCAACCGGCCGGAGTTCCTCTACTTCGTCCCCGAGCGCGACGACGTCAACGGCGATCGCCACCGCATGAATGTCGTCCCGAGGCTCCGGACGAACTTCAGCGTCACGCTCACCCGCGACGACTTCGTCGTCTACTCGCCGGGCGGCAACGGTGCCGACGACCGCGCCGTGAACGTCTCCGACAACCCTTCGGCCGCCATCGGCGACTACCTCGTCTGGCCGCCCGTCGTTAGCCTCACTCGCGAGCATCTCAGACAGACCGGCGCCCAGGAATAACACGCCGGACCACGGAACAGACAACCTCCGCAGCCTGTTCGACGATCCGGACGCCGCCGGAACCGGAAGCAAAGGACCCCCCGAATCATGGCCAACACCGCACACAAGCTCGTCATCATCGGCTCCGGCCCCGCCGGCTGGACCGCTGCCATCTACGCCGCCCGCGCCCAGCTCGACCCGGTCGTCTACGTCGGCGTCCCGAAGCAGAACCCCGGCCCGGTCCTGCCCGGCGGCCAGCTCATGCTCACCACCGACGTTGAGAACTACCCGGGCTTCCCCGAGGGCGTCACCGGCCCCGAGATGATGGACATGTTCCAGAAGCAGGCCGAGCGCTTCGGCACCAAGGTCATCGGCCGCGACATCGCCGAGGTCCGCTTCAACCACGACCCGCACACGCCCCACGAACTCGTTACCGACAAGGGCGACGTCATCCATGCACACGCCGTGATCATCTCCACCGGCGCGACCGCCAACTGGCTGGGTCTCGAGAACGAGCTGCGTCTTGCGCAGAGCGGTGGGGGCGTCTCGGCTTGCGCAGTGTGCGACGGCGCGATGCCCCAGTTCAGGGGCAAGCCCCTCGCCGTCGTCGGCGGCGGCGACACCGCCATGGAAGAGGCGACCTACCTCACCAAGTTCGCGAGCGTGGTCCACGTCATCCACCGCCGAGACGAGCTCCGCGCGAGCAAAGTGATGCAGGAACGCTTCCTGTCCAAGCCCAACGCGACCGTCGAGTGGAACAAGGTCGTCGTCGACGTACTCGGCGAGAAGACGATCGAGGCCGTCGAGCTCGAAGACACCGTCACAGGCGAGCGGTCGAAGCTCGAGGTCGCCGGGATGTTCGTCGCCATCGGCCACACGCCCGCGACCGGCTTTATCAAGGAATCGGGCCTCGAGTTCGAAGACGACGGCTATCTCAGCCTCAAGTCCCGCAGCAGCGCAACCAATATCGCAGGTGTCTTCGCCGCGGGAGACGTCGCCGACGCCAAGTACCGCCAGGCCGTCACCGCCGCCGGCATGGGCTGCCAAGCCGCCCTCGACGCTGAGCAGTGGCTCGGCGAGCACGACCTGAACTGACCAGTCCACGCTCCGCACGATGCACAAAAACAGAGAGGACGCGGCACTGAGGCGCCGCGTCCCTCCTGTTTGTCACGACTTGGTCAGATCAGCCGCCCGACTTGAACGTCTCAAGAGCGGCCTCAAGCTCGGCCCGCATCCGATCGTCGGCGAGCGACACGGCCTTGGTCTGCACCTCGATCGCCGTCTCGACATCCCCGAGGCGATAGTGCGCCCACGCGAGCGTGTCGAGGATCGACGCGTCATCGCCCCCGGTATCGATCGCGGACTGCGCAAGATCACGGGCGACCGTGTGCGCCGCGCCGTTCCACGACTCGTCCTCGACCATGCTCCACGCGATGGCGTTCATCAGACCCGGCGTCACGAACGCGCCCTCGCTGTGCAGTGCACCGGTGAGCTCGACGGCCCGGCCGCGGTCGGTCGACTGAAGCTCGTTGATCCGCTCGTACCATGACATCTCCAGCATCGACTTCTCGCGGGTCTCACGCGCCTCGCCGACGTCCCACTCGTCGTTGATGACCGAATCGAGCACGCCGCTCATCGCCGGGTCAGTGCCGTAGCCGATCCAAGCGATCTTTCCCGCACGATCGACGATCATCGCCGTCGGGATGCCCTGCTGGCCCGCGGCCTGGATCCACGCCTCGGCCATGGTCCGCCCGTCGTCGATCGCGATCGTGTAGCCCATCTGATCACCACGCTTGTCGACAAAGTTCGTCACGTGCTCGATCAGCGCATCACCCGTCGGACGCTCCCACACCGACACAGCCAGCAGCGTGAAGTTGTCCCCGGCGTACTTCGCCTGGAGCTCGGTCAGCTTCGGGATCGACGCGATGCACGGCCCGCACCACGTGGCCCAGAAGTCGACGAGGTACGCCGTCCCCTCTTCGAACTCGGAGATCGGCGCGCCCTTCACCCAGTGCTTGACCGCGAGCGCCGGCGCGTCATCGCCCGGCATGAGCGTTGGCTCCACGGACGGCGCATCGAGGTTTTGCCGCTCGGCCGCGACGATCTCCGCCGCCGATTGAGCCGAGGCCGCTCCCGTGAGCGTCCCCGCTGACAGAGCCAGGGCCAGTGCCGCCGTTGTCATCCGAGTCATCCGCATCGCTATCTCCTGTCTGAGTCCTACGACCGCCGACCGGCTCCAGATAGAGAGCCACGCAGACGCCCGGAATCCGTGATTCTTGCCCGTGGTACCGGCCCGATCCGTCGAATGTTCCTTCGGCTGACGCCTTTTGTGGCTGCCCGGGCCATCGATCCGACGAAGCCGGCCAGTCCGCCTACGCCGACCGCGGCAGATCAAACTCGCCCAGCAGCCGGTACTCCTTCCGACGCAGGATCTGTCCCGCCAGCGTGAGGTCGTCCACCGCGATCGCGATCGTCGGCTTGCCGTTGGGCTTGAGCATCAACGGGTACGCAAAGCGGATATTTAGCTCCGCTGCGAGCAAATGAAGGCACATCGTGCTCAGGCTGTGCCCGGATCCGAGCTCGACCACCAGCACATCGAGCTCACTGAACGGCAGCCCCTCGGCCCGCAGCAGATCCCGCGCTAAGCGGCTGTCGTTGGTGATCAGCCGAACGACCGCATGATCCGACGCCTCGTGCACGCTGATCGCGCAGATCTCCGAAGTCGAGCCGTCGAAGGCCTCGACGAGATCGAATAATTTTCCCACCTTGTTGTCGAGAAATACGGAGAACTGCGTCACCGAGGGCGGGGCGTAGCCCTGCATGGTGGGCGGTGGCATCGGGGTCTGGCTCATGCACGTATCCGTGTGCCGCCGCGCGACCCCAACCCAGGGGCGGCGCGACCTGCGTCCTGAAAGTGTACCAAATCACAACAACGCACACCACGGCGGCGCACAAAAACAGCCCCAGCCATCCGCTGAAGCTGTCAAAGTCTGTCATCGATCGGCGTCGCCGTTCAGGCTGAAAAGCTCGAACCGCAGCCGCACGAGCTCGTCGCGTTCGGGTTCTGGAACACGAACCCACGGCCCATCAGCTCGTCCTTGAAGTCCACCGTCGTGCCGTTCAGGTACAGCAGGCTCTTGGGGTCGCAGACGACCCGGATGCCATGCTGCTCGAACACCTCGTCGGTGTCCTTCACGGTCTCGGTCAGGTCGAGCAGGTAGCTGAAGCCGCTGCAGCCGCCGCCCTTGACGCCGACGCGAAGGGCCACGCTTTCGCGATTGAGTTCCTGCTGGTCGATGATCGTGTCGATCTCACGGGCCGCGGTCTCGGTGATGATCACACCGGGAGGGGCCTGAGTCTCGGTTGGTGGTGTCACGTGGTGCTCCTTTCGCGAGGGGGCAAACGCACGCCCTCTGCTCACAGTATATCGCTCCCGGCGGGGGAATTGTTCTGCAAAGGTCGGCACCCGGATGCGACATTCCTGCCCGAGTCCGCCGCATCACCCGCGAATTCCGGGCTTCCAGCTCGCATTCAACCCGCTCAGCCCGACGAGTCCGGCTTGTCGTACCGCATCTCGATCCGGTTGCCCCGCTTGTTGTGGCGGACCTCGCTCATGTACGAGCGGATCAGCAGCAGGCCTCGGCCGCTGGTCTTCGTGATGTTTTCGGGTGCTGTCGGGTCGGGCACATCCGCGGGATTGAACCCGGGGCCCTTGTCCTCGATCGAGATCTCGATCGTCGACGACCCGATAGCGTAGCGGACCCGCACGGGCTCGGACGTATCGAGCCCCTTGTGGCCGTGGCGGAACGCGTTGATCACTGCTTCTTCGAGCGCCAGCCGAACCGCGAAGCACGACGCCTCGGTGTACCCCGCTTCGCCCGCTTCGCGAACGAACCGCTCGCCGAGACCGGTGATCGCCGTCCTGTCGTTCACCACCTCGAGCGTCACATCAGCCGACGCGGCCCGATTCGTGCTGCTCGATCGGTCGGGTGCAACCACCGGCCATGCCCCCAATCTTCCATCCAGTCGTTCATCGCCCGAACGCAAAAGCGGGCGGGCGTCTCGCCTCAGCCGATGCTGCCCACGGCATCCTCGGTCGTGTCGTGGATCTCAAAGATCTTGTTGAGCTTCGTGATCGCGAACACCTCGTAGATCTGCGGGTCGATGTTCGCCAGGCGAAGCTGGCCCGCCTTGTCGCGCACCTTGTTGTTGATCGTGATCAGCTGCCCCAGTGCCGCCGACGACAGGTGGTCGACGTTCGAGAAGCTGATGATCAGCTTGGGCGGGCTGGACCGCTCGATCACGGTGGCGATTTCCTCGCCGATGGCCTGGATGTTGGCCTCGTCGAGGATGTTGCGGTCGATGAACTCGACCGTCGTTACGCCGTCGCTTTCCGACATGCGGAGCCGAGACTCACTCGCCATGGAAACACTCCCCCGATCCGCGGCCGAACCGTCCGCCGAACGCCAACTCTACCCGGAACGATAGCCGGCCGAGCCGAAGCTTGGCCGGCCCCCGCACGCACCGGAGACCCATCAGCCGCCGAAGCTATTCTGGATCGTGTCGGTCAGACCCGGGAAGTTCCGCTCTTCCTCTTCCGACTGGATCAGGATCGTGGGCTTGATCAAGACGAGCAGCGTCTGCTCTTCCTTGCTCTCGACACGGTTCGTAAAGAACCGGTTGATCACCGGGATTTTGCTGACCACCGGCACGCCGGTCTCCACCTCGAACTCGGTCACGAGCCGCTGGCCGCCCAGCAGCACCGTGCCCTGATCCGGGACTGTGACCGTTGTCTGGATCCGCGTGACCGTGACCGTCGGCAGCTGGATGAACGACTGCGTGTCGGCCGAGTCGACGATGTCGCCGCCCACGACAGCCGTCACCGGCTGCTGGGCAAAGCCGTCGATCCGGCTCACGCCCGTCTGCACGTTGAGCGTGACGTAGCGCCGGTCAGAGCTGACCGTGCCCTCGACCTCCAGCGTCACACCCTCCGACACGACCGAGATCGTCGGATCGAAACCGACGGCCGACGTCGCAACGACCGGGTTGAGCTGCGACACGAACGCCGTCTGCGTCGCAACAACGATGTTGGCGATCTGACCGTTCGTGAACGTGAGGCGCGGTGCCGTGAGCTGGACCGACCGACGGTCCGCCTGCGTCGCCTTGACCAGGAAGTCGACCTGGATGTCGTTGAGGAACTGTCCCGCGACACCGAGCGCCGGCGCCGCACCGAGGATCGACGTCGCAAAGTCGCCGATCGCGAGACCCTCGGCGAGCCCGAGAGAGTTCGAGCCAACCCCGATCGGGCTGAACTCGTCCGGGTTCACGACGCCCTGCGTCACCGGAGCGGCAACGCCGTCTGCGCCGATTGATGCGCCGCTGACCGTCCGCTGCAAACCCTGCCCCGAGTCCGGAGCGGTCTGGCCCGGGTCGAACGCGAAGAAGTCTGAGGCCTGGATGGTCGGATCATTGCCACGGGCAACACCGATCTGGTTGTTGTTGGCGTTGAGGTACACGTCGATGTCGAAGCCGATCTCCTCGAAGAAGTCCTGGTTCACGAGCAGGAACCGGGTCTCGACGTTGATCTGCATCGCCCGCTGAGCGCGGATCTGACTGAGCAGGCCCTGCACCTCACGGTGGTTCTTCGACGTGTTGGTGATGATCAGGCTGCCGTTGAGCTCCTGGATAAAGCCCGTGTCGCCGCCGTTGGCCTGCCAGCCCTCGAAGTCGACGTTGTTCTGGATGATGTCGATGATCTGATCGATCCGCTCCTGGCGGTCGCGCTCCTCGTCGTCCTGGCCCTGCGTGTCGCCGCCGAACGGGCTCTGCCCGCCGCCGCCGCCCTGCTGGCTCTGCAGCACCGACTGGAGATCGATCTCCGGCGCATCCTGATAGTCCGGCACCTCGATGAGCAGGTCGCGGATGTCGTAGATCACCAGCGTCACGTCGCGGCGGAGCTCCTCATCCGACGCGATCTGCACGATGCCATCCTGGATCGCCCAGTCGGCGGGCGCCAGCGGGTCGCTGATCTTGTCGACCAGGCGGTCGAGCACCGTCTTGACCGAGACGTTGTTCAGCCGCAGCGTCACCGGCGTCTGCTCGTCGATCGACAGCAGCTCGAGGCTCTGCCAGTCGACGTCAAAGTTCTGGCTTGTCACCGCCTCGAGGAACCCGACAACGTCCGATAGCGGGTTGTCGAAGTTCACCGACGGGATGCGCTGCGTCTCAAGCTCGGCCAGCACCCGGCGGTTCTCCGGTGTCTCCGACACCGCGACCGGCTCGCCCCGGTTCAGGCTGACACGCGGCCAGTCGTTCGGGAACGTCATAAGGTCTGTAATCGGCTTCGATGCCTCCAGGTTGTCGATCATCAGCTCTGTGAATTCTTGCCCACGGAGCTTGCGGATGTCGCTGAACCGCCGAACGAGCGAGATGTCGTAGATGATGTCGCGCATCAGCAGCGCGGCCGGATCATTCGGCGCCAGGAATAGCACCTGATCGAGCACCTGGAGCGCTTCGTCGTACTTCATGTCGAGCTGCAGCGCCCGCGCCCGATCGAGCTGCTCGTTGATCTTCGCCTGCCGCGACTGCTGCTCTTCCCGGAACTGCACCTCTTGCTGGATGCGCAGGTTTTCGGTCAGCCGCCGGGCCTCTTCCTCTTGGATGGCGATCTCTCGATCGGCAATGCGCTCGAGGATGGATGTCATGCGGTCCTGCCGAGCCTCGAACTCACTCTCGGCGAAGATGTCGCGGTTTGCGCCGAGCGTCAGGCGGGCCTGCGCGATCGCATCGCGGGCCTCTTGCGTCTGCTCTTCGGCCAGGGCCTGCTCGGCCTGGTTCACAAAGTTGTTGAACTCCGCATCGGTCCGGTCACGCCGGATCGCGAGCTCTTCCTCGAAATCCTGCAGCGGCTGATCAACGTCGGTCGGCAGGTCGAGCGCAACGCGCGACGCCGTGAGCCGCTCGGTCGCCGTACTGATCTGCTCGGGCGTCAGAAACGACCGGTCGTTCGCGAGCAGCTCGTCGTACAGCTGGATCGCGACGGCGTAGTTCGCGTTCTGGTACGCGCGGTTCGCGTTGGCCAGCTTCTCCTGGGCCACGACACGCAGCGAGCGGTCGAGGATGTCGTCCGCCGGCGGGTCCTGGTCCTCGGGCTGGTCGGCCTCGGGCCGATCGTCGCCCTCACGGCGGATCACGCCGGGCTGATCATCAAATGCGACGTCGCCGAACAGCGCGATCGCGGGAAGCTCGAGCTCATCCGAAGCGACACGCTCCAGCACGCCCGGCTCGAACAGACCCGCGGCCTCGGCCGACGCAAACGGCGCACCGCGGTTCAGCTCGAGCTCGAAGATCGAGCGGCGGATCGCATCCGCCTCGGGCGAGAGCTCTACCCCGCCGCGGGTCAGAATCATCAGCGTGCTCTTGGCTCGACCAAACCGGCCGGCCTCGAAGTCCGCCGCCGCCTGCGACTCAAAGTCGCCTGAGATCGCAGCGAGCGAGCTCCGGATCACGCCGGCCTGCGCCCGCAGCTGCTCGACACGCGTCTCCTGGGCGAAGCCCATGCTCCCGTGCCGCTCGGCGCGCTTGAGATGCCGGTCCATCGCCGCCAGATCGCCACGCGAGGAAGCGACTTCGGCCTTCTGGACGCTCAGCTCAACCGGGTCGGCGGTCTTGAGCCGACGTTCGAGCGAGCCAATCAGGTCGCGAGCCCGAAGGGCGTCGGCCTCGGCGAGTGCATCGACGTCACCGATGGTGCCGAGCATGTCGCCGGCCCGGATCAGCAGGCCTCTGTTGAGCAGGTCCTCTGCCTCATGTAAGAGCATCGAAATGCCGCTGTCCGTCGGCTGGGCGGCCGGCGGACCGCCGGGGAGCTTGGCGACGGCTGAGCCCGCGCCGAGGGCCATGCCCGCCGCCGCGAGGATGAACGATGTGCTCAGCTGCCCGAGAGCGAGGGCCGAACGGATGCTCTTGCTGCTCATGTATGTCTCCGGTCTTGCGGCGAATGTGTGTCACCGCGCGTACTCGTTCGTCCGAGGCTCCGATGCTCCGCAGGGATCTGGTCCCAACGGTCTCGTCCGCGATCGGTCCCTCGATCTCACCAGACGTACGCGCTGTCCGCGGCGTGCACAGACGAAGGCGGTCCAAACCGCCAACCCCCGCCGAGTGTGTGCCGGGTGGAGATCACGTGGGGTGACCCTCACACCAGCCCGCCGCGCGGCTGCGGCCGGGCCTCGCTGCCCCGCCTCACCGATGCCGGAAGATACACCTCCCGACGCCGGCTTGCAAATGCCAGCGGGGGCCGATTCACACTTCGTCGACAACTTCTCGAGACGCCGGCGACGCGACACCCGCCGTTTGTCGCGTCACCCGGGCTCTTCGTCGAGCCAACGACGCACGAAAATCCGCGACGCCGAAAGGTCACTCCGCGAAAGCCCGTGGGTCGTTTCGCCCACCTCCCGGCGGAATCCCTCGGACGTCAACCGATCCGCCGCCACGACCAGGGGGTCGGCCCCCGATGCGATCTCCGAAAGCTCGCTCAGAATGGCATCGATCGCCAAATCTTCCGCGTCGCGGATCGAACCGGCCGTCAAAAGCACTTCCGAATACCGAACATGCTTCGAGCCATCCCCGACGCGGACGATGCACCGCCACGGCGTGATGCCCAGCTCCCGACCGCGCTCGTCGAGGTTGCTCTCCGGATCGACGTTTAGCAGCAGCCGCCACTCGTCCCGCAGCCGCTCGACGATCTCGTCGAACGACAGGTACGACGTGTCGTCCGGCGGCGTCAGCAGCACGCCCCGGTGCTCGTGGGCCACGGCGTCCGCCCCGGCCGGGTCGTCACGCTCCGCCAGATCGAACGCCGACAAGATCCGCTCGATCCGTTCCTTCAGGACTGGTTCCGCCCGCACGGTCGTGATCTTGTGCTCGTCGACGAAGACGTAGAAGAACGGCCCCTCCGCCATCGCGCCGAACCCGACCAGGCCGTCCTCGAAGAAGAACGGCCGATACCGGATCAGCCCGTCGTACAACTGATCCAGCCCCATCAGGTCATAGCTGATATACGGATCGATCTCGCGGTACGCGTCCCGCCCAAGCACATCCAAAATCGGGAACACCCGCGACGGCATGAGGCTCAGCAGGCTCTGCACCAACGGCCCCAACCGCTCAGCCGACACGACAATGTCATACACGTACCGGTCGGGCCACTCTTCCCACTCGCCCTGCTCTTCGTCGCCGTCGGCCGACTCAAAGTCGAGCGTGAAGCCCTGCCTGGGCTCCATCGCCTCGATCGGATACACCCCGAGCGGGAATGTCATCTCATCGATCGCCACCCGCTCGATCGACGGGTCACTCTCACATCGCTCGGCCATCTCGATCACGCACGTCCCCAACCAACCCGGACCGGGTCTCCAAGCGTCAGCGTATCGTCCGCGTCCGATCCGCGTCCATCGCCGTTGCCTCCGCTCGCTTTCAAAGGGCACCACCCGCCATGTCCGACGACCCCGCGACCAACCAAGGCCAGTTCGAGCTCACCCCGCCGCCGGGACGCATCGTCGCCGTGTCCGTCGGCAACACCACCGCCGCGTTCGGTCTGATCGAAGGTCTGTCTGTGAGCAAGCACGCCAACCGTGCGAGCGATGAACCCAAGGCCTCCGCCGCTGTGGTCTCCGCAATTGTCAGCGAGTCTGAAGACACCCCGCCCGACGCCGTGTTGCTCGCGTCGGTCAACGACGCCCATGCCGAGCCGATCGCCGCCGCGATCGCTGGAGCAACGGGCCTGCACGTCGAACGCTTCGGCCCGTCGCTGCCCGTCCCGATCGCGACGAACCTCGCGGAACCGGGCAAGGTCGGCCAGGACCGCCTGCTCGCCGCACTCGGCGCATTCGCCACAGTCCAGCAGGCCTGCATCGTCGTCGACGCCGGCACGGCGCTGACTGTCGACTTCGTCGACGGCACCGGCGTCTTCCACGGCGGCGCGATCATCCCAGGCGGCCAGATGATGCTCGCCGCCCTGCACCACAGCACAGGCGCACTGCCCCAGCTTGCGCTTGCGGACATGCCCGACCCGCTCGAGCCGTTCGGCACATCCACAGAACACGCCATGTTCCTCGGTGTCCGCGCCGCGATCCGCGGCAGCGTCCGCTACCTCGCCGAGCGCTACGCCGAGTACTACGACGCCTATCCTCAGATCATCGCCACCGGCGGCGACGCACCGACACTGCTCGTCGGCGACGAGCTCATCGAGCACACGGTGCCGGACCTCGTCCTGCAGGGCATCGCCGCCGCCCGCGCGCGGTACGCCGCGGGCGACGACGCCGATTCAAGCGCATGACCGCACGCTGGCGCATCGCAACACCCCGCAGCCGACCCGCGGCACTCGCTGTGATCGAGCTCTCAGCCGACACGCTCCACGACCTCGACACCGCGCTCATGCAAGCGATCGGAACCGTGCCCGCCGTCGGCACTGTCGTTCTCCGACCGATCTGCGGCATCGACACCGGCATCACCGCAAGGCTCGGCCCAACCCACGCCGTCCTCATGCCCCACGGCGGACCAGCCGTGCTCGACGGCATCGCGTCATCGCTCACAGCGTTCGGCCTCGAAGAGGCGACCGACCCCGCGCCCCGCCAGCGGTTCCCCGAAGCCGAGTCGGACATCGAAGCCGAGATGCTCGCGGCCTTGTCGAGAGCGCAGAGCCCGCTCGCCGTCGACCTGCTGCTCGACCAGCCCCAGCGGTGGGGGGGCCAAACCGCTCACGATCGTGAGCCGAACGACCGCGATCGCCGGCTCAACCGGCTCATCGATCCGCCGCTGATCGCCGCCGCCGGTCCGCCCAACGTCGGCAAGTCATCGCTCCTCAACGCGCTCGCTGGCCGAACCGCGGCCCTCGTCGCCGACGAGCAAGGCACGACCCGCGACCACATCGGCGCAACCATCGATCTCGCCGGCCTCGTCGTTCACTGGGTCGACACGCCCGGCAGAGGCGACGCCTCGGGTGTCGAAGCCGAGGCGATCCGAAACTCCTATCCGGTCATTGACGCCGCGGACCTCGTCGTCGCCATCGGCGATCACGCCAGCCCCGACCCGCGATCCGTCTTGACCCGCGCTCCCGATCTGGTCCTCGCGGCCCGCAGCGATCTTGGGCAGCCGTCGTGGCCCGCCGACTGCTCCGTGTCGCTGCACGACGATCAGGCGCTCGCCGGCCTGGTCGGCGTCATCCGCGACCGGCTCGTCCCGCCGGCCGACGTCGCCTCGCCCGATGCCTGGAAGTTCTGGGCCTGACGCGTCTGGTGCGTTCTACCATCCCACTCGCCCGTGGTGAGCACGGGCCGACCATCCGCGAAGGACCGATCCATGGACGACAGAAGCCGCGAGATCCGCGAGGGCGCAGGCCTTGAAGAGAGCCGGGTCAACACCGAGCTGATCGACCTGATCAACAAGTACTCGGGCCACGTGCTGCTCGGCCTCGCCCTGATCGTGGGCCTCTACGCCGGCAAGCAGTGGCTCGACCGACGCGGCAACACCAAGGTCAACGAGGCCTTCGCCCAGCACGTCGACATCACCGAAACCGCCAGCCCCCGCCCTGAGTCGCTCGCCGCCCTCGCCCAGCAGTACGGCGACGTTCGTGGCATCGGAGCCATGGCACGCCTCCGCGAGGCCGACGTCTACCTCCAGGCGATCGCGACTGGCATGAAGCCCGGCGCGGCGTTCGAGCTCGACGCCGACACACAGCAGCAGACCAACCGGGTCGCCGAGACCGACATCATCACCGACGCCGAGCGCGACGAGATGCTGAGCAAGGCCGACGCGCTCTACGACCGGGTCATCGCCGACACGCAAGCCGAGATCGGCCCGGCGATCCACATCGTCGGCGCATGGTTCGGCAAGGCCGCGGTCGCCGAATCGCGGAACGACGACGAAGCCGCGAAATCCGCCTACGAGAGCGCGAGGCAGGCCGCCGAGACCGCCGTGTTCCCGATGTACGCCGCCCTCGCCGAGCGCCGCATCGCCTCGCTCGACGCCGGCCTCGCCGATGTGACGCTCTACGCCCAGGCCGACCTGCCCGAGATCCCCGAGCCCGAGGCACCCGAACCCGACGCAACGATCGCCCCGGTGCTCGACGCCCCCGTGGGCCCGACCCTGCCCGATGATGACGCGGCCGATTCGGCCGAAGGCACCGAACTCGAGATCGTGGACCCCGAAGCCGAGCCCGAGCCGAGTCCCGAGCCCGAGCCGCAACCCGACACCGACGGCGAGTGAGCCGTGCCCTCTGAACATGACTTCGGTCCCGAAGCCAACGTCCCCATCATCGACGCCGACGAGCTGACCCAACCGGGCGGCAAACTCGACCCCGACCTGCTGCGCGCCGCGGTCGAGAAGGCCCGAAGCAGCTCCGCCGCTGCTGCCATGCCCCGCGTGCAGTTCACCCTCTCGCGCGATCTCAACGAGCCCCGGCTCGATAAGTATCTCACCAGCCGCATCCGGTTTCTCAGCCGAAGCCAGCTCCAGCAGATCATCGACGCCGGCGGCGCAACCGTCTCCGGCAAGCCCGCCAAGTCGTCAACCAAGCTCCGCAAGGACGACCAAGTCCGGCTCGCCATCCCGCCGCCCCCGCCGACCGACGTCGTGCCGCAAGAGATCTCGATCGATGTGCTCTACGAGGACGAGCACCTGATCGTTCTCAACAAACGCGCCGGCATCATCGTCCACCCCGCCCGAGCCGAGCTCGACGGCACCCTCATCAACGCCCTCGCGTGGCACTTCGAGAACGTCTCCGAAGGCGGCCTCTCGCCGCTCGGCAAAGACCTCGCACGCCCCGGCGTCGTCCACCGCCTCGACCGCGATACCACAGGTTGCATCGTCTTCGCCAAAGACGAAGAGACGCACTGGAAACTCGGCGCGCAGTTCGAGAAACGCACGACCGACAAGCGGTATCTCGCGGTCACGCACGGCCACGTCGAGCCCGACGCCCACGTCATCGACAAGCCCATCGGTCCGCACCGCTCGAAGGTCAGGGGCTACCGTGAGAAGCAGGTCGTCCGCTACGACGACCTCGGCAAGCCCAGCGTGACGATCTGCCGGGTGCACGAGCGGTACACGCTGCACGACCGCCCGGTGGGCGATCAGCACTTCTCGCTCGTCGAGCTTGAACTCAAGACCGGCCGAACGCACCAGATCCGCGTGCACCTGTCCGACGACTACTGGTCGATCGTCGGCGACGACATGTACGGCGGCCGCGCATTCGAGATGCCCGACGGAACGGTGTTCGAACGCCAAGCCCTGCACGCTGCGCTGCTCGCCGTCGAGCACCCGAAGACGAACGAGTCCATGGTCTTCTGCGCCCCGCCGCCGGCTGACATGCGGGCGGTGATCGAGCATCTCCGCTCGTCGTGCGACCCGCCTCGCGTCTTCACAAGCGGCAGCGTGCCCCTCGCCCGCTTTGGGCTCGATTCCAACGATCACTAACGTCGATCGAGCAGGCCGTACTTGAAGATCGCCCAGAGCGCGTGGAAGCCATCTCTCACGCCGATCTGCTTGCCCTCTTCGCGTGTCCGGCCGTGGTACGAGATCGGCACCTCGTAGATCCGAGCCCCACGCCGCGCGAGGCGCATCGTGACCTCGACCTCGAACTCGAACCGCGTGCTCGTCAGCGGCATCTCCTTCAGCAGATTCGCCCGCACCGCCTTGTAGCACGTCTCCATGTCCGAGAGCGCCAGATTGCTTGCCATGTTGCACGCGAGCGTTAGCACACGGTTGCCCTGCGAGTGCCAGAACCCGTGCACCTGCCGACGCGGGCTTTTGAGGAATCGCGACCCGTACACCGCGTCCGCCTCGCCCGCGAGGATCGGGTCGAGCACGATGGCGAAGTCGTTCGGGTCGTACTCCAGGTCTGCATCCTGCACGATCGCGACGTCCCCGGTCATCGCACCGATCGCCGTGCGGATCGCGCTGCCCTTGCCTCGAGAACGCTCGTGATGTAGCGCGGTGATGCGTTCATCGCTTGACGCCAGATCATCGATGATGTCCCGCGAACCATCGGTCGAGCCGTCGTCGACGATGATCAGCTCAACCGCCGGCTCGATGGGGGCGGCAAGCACGCGGTGCACAATCTCACGGATCGTCCGCGCCTCGTTGTGCGCCGGCATGAGCACGCTGAGCTTCTCGATGCGCCCGGTCGCGTCCATCGCGCTAGCCGATCCGCTCCGCGCCGTTCATGTACGATCGAAGCGCCTCCGGGATCGTCACGCTCCCGTCGGCGTTCTGGTACATCTCGATCAGCGGGATCAAGAACCGCGGGCTCGCGAGCACCGTGTTGTTGAGGCTGTGACAGAACACCGTCGCGCCCTTGCCGGCTTCACCGCCTTCGCGGTACCGCATGTTCAGCCGACGGCACTGGAAGTCGTACAGCCGGCTCGCCGAGTGCGTCTCGCCCCAGTCGCCCGAGGGCACGCCGTCGTCACCAACGTCGCCCCGCCCCGGCATCCAGCACTCGATGTCGATCATGTCCGCGTTCTTCACGCCGAGGTCGCCCGTGCAGCACTGCAGCAGCCGGTACGGCAGCTCCAGCCGTTGCAGCAGCGTCTCGACAAACCCGATCATCTTCGCGTGCCACGCCCGGCTCTCGGCCTCGTCCGCCTTGCAGATCACCACCTGCTCGACCTTGTCGAAGGCATGAACCCGATAGAACCCCGCCGTGTCCTTGCCCGCCGCGCCCGCTTCACGCCGGAAGCACGGGCTCACCGTCACGTAGCACAGCGGCAGGTCGGCCTCGTCCAGAATCTCGCCCTGATGCAGGCCCATGAGGCCCACTTCGCCCGTCCCGGTGAGGTACATGTCCTGCCCGCCGCCGCGGTCGGACTCGTTCACCTGGTACGACTGATCCTTCCCGTGCGGGAAGAAGCCCGTGCCGACCATGGCCTCTTCGCGCACCAGCACCGGCACCGACCGCGGCTGGAACCCGTTCTCGTTCGCCATGAAATCAAACGCAAACCGCAGCACGGCCTGGTGCAGCCGCATGCCGTTGCCCGTCAGCACGTAGTTCCGTGCGCCTGCGATCTTCACGCCCCGCTCGAAGTCAACGAGCCCGAGCGACTGGATCAGCTCCGTGTGGGGCTTCGGTGCAAAGCCCTTGTTCTGCTCGAACGTCTTTGCCGGGTCCCACCAGCTCGGTGCCCAGACCGACTTCTGCACATTGTCGTCGGCCGATGTTCCGACCGGCACGTCCGCGTCCGCCGGCTGCGGGATCTCGAGCAGCAGCCCGTCCAGCTCCGGCCCAACCCGGGCGAGCTCTTCATCCAGCGAAGCGATCTCGTCCTTGAGCGCCGCCGGCTTCGCCCGAAGCTGCTCGACCTCGGACTCGATCGCCGCCAGCTCGTCGCCCTCCGCCGACTTCAGCCGACCCATCAGCTGCCCGATCTTCGGCCCGCTTTCTTTGGCCAGCGACTTCTGCTCGGCCCGCAGCGTCTCCTGCTTGGTCAGCAGCTCGCGCCGCCGCGCATCAAGCTCCAGCACACGGTCGATGTCGACCGTCATCTGCTTCGCCGCCGCACCTTCTCGGAACAGCTCGGGATCGTCGCGGAGTCGTTTGAGATCGATCATGGGGCGGATCGTAGTGGGGCGGGCCCGGCGGAGACGTGGCTGCGGGAACCGTTCGAATCGTTCGGCGTCTCAAAGCCCAATGGACACCCAAGCCGCTACATTACAACGTATGGAAACCGTTCTGAGCCACGCCCGCCTCAAGCCGCTGACCGACCGGGGCCGGCCCATCCGCATCGGCGAAGACCCGATCACGGTCGGCAGGCACCCCGATAACACGCTCCGGCTCAAGGACGACAAGGCCAGCCGCTTCCACTGCGTCATCGAAGTCGACGCGAAAGGCCGGATCATCTGCCGCGACCTCGGCAGCCGCAACGGCACCAAGGTCAACAAGAAGAAGATCGACAAGGTCCGCCTGCACGAGGGCGACATTGTCAAAGTCGGCAACTTCGAGTTTTTGGTGGAGATCAAGGAAGCCGCCGCCAACGAGTCGGCCCCCTGGTCGGCCGAGCTGCTCCGCACTCTCGAGGCGGCGGGAGAGCCCGGCACCGACAAGACCAAGATCAAGCTCATCGACGCCGCCGGCAACGACTCCGACGCCCTCCAGGGCTCGGGCACCGGCTCCATCGCCAACCGCCTGCTGCTGCTGATCGCCAGCGAGACCAACGCCACCGACATCCACGTCGAGCCCAAGCGCGACATCTGCTCCGTCCGCATGCGCGTCGACGGCCAGATGATCTGGATCATCGACCTCCCCAGCGACGTCGGCGAGAACGCGGTGGGCCTCATAAAGACCGCCACGCAGGCCAAGCACTCGGCCAAGGACGCGGTCGTCGACGGCCACTTCTCCGCCAAGTTCCGCGCTGATGCCGAGCTGTCGCGCCGCGTCGAGTACCGCGTCAGCCTGACGCCCTCGGTCCACGGCGCGAAGATGGTCATCCGCGTCCTCGACATGAAGAACGTACCGCGCTCGCTCGAAGAGCTCGGCTTCCCCAACTACATGCTCGACCGCGTCCGCAAGACCTGCGAGCTCGACGCCGGCATGATCCTCTGCTGCGGGCCGACCGGCTCGGGCAAAACGACGACGCTCTACAACGCGCTGCGAGAGGTCGACCGCGAGTCGCGCAACGTCATCACGATCGAAGACCCCGTCGAGTACCAGCTGGAGGGCGTCACGCAGATGCCCATCGACGATGCCAAGGGCCACACGTTCTCGTCACTGCTGCGCTCCGTGCTCAGGCAGGACCCCGACGTCATCCTGCTCGGCGAGATCCGCGACGCCGATACCGCACGCGTCGCCATGCAGGCCTCGATGACCGGTCACGTCGTGTTCTCGACTGTCCACGCCAAAGACACAGTCAGCAGCATCTTCCGACTCATGGACCTCGACGTCGAGCCCTACCTGGTCGCCAATAGCCTCCAGCTCGTCATCGCCCAGCGGCTCGTCCGCCTGCTCTGCCCCAAGTGCAAGCGGTCCGTCCCCGTCTCGCCCGGCGAGGCAACCCGCATGGGCCGGTTCCTGGGCGACACCAAGAAGCTGTACGTCCCCACAGGCTGCCAGCGCTGCCTCAAGACCGGCTACCAGGGACGCGGCGCGGTCTACGAACTGCTGGAGGTCAACGACGAGCTCCGCGACGTCATCCTCAGCGGCCCCACGATCCACGGCATCAAGGACGTCATCGCCCAGGGCCTGTTCCACACCCTCGAACAGTCCGGCTGGAAGATGGCGGCTTCAGGCGTCACCCCGCTCAGCGAGATCGAACGCGTCACCGGCGCGACCTAGCTCTCCGTGGGCAACAGCTTCATATCACGCCACGCCGGGAAGGTCTCACGCCACGACCGCACAGCGTCGGCATCGATCTCAACACTCAGCACGCCCGACTCATCGCCAAGCTCACTAAGGACGTCACCCATGGGATCAACGGCAATCGTCCCGCCGGCGTAATTCAGGTGCGGGTCCGGCCCGGTGCGATTCACCGCAAGCACAAACGCCTGATTCTCAATCGCCCGCGCAATCGCGAGCGCCCGCCAGTGGTGCTGTCGAGCGTCCGGCCAGTTCGCACCGAGCGCAAACACCTCCGCACCCTTCGCGAGCCCACGCCGAAACAGCTCCGGAAACCGCAGGTCGTAACACACCGCCGGGCACACGCTCAATCCGTTCCAGTCGTACGTCTCGACCGAGTCGCCCCCATCGAAAGCCTCCGGCTCCTTGCCAAACGTGAACGGATGGATCTTCGCGTACTCGCACAGCAGCTCACCGCTTGATCCAACGATCGTCGCCCGATTCGTCGCCCTCCCGTTCGCCCCGGCAACGGTGCGCGAACCATGAACAGTGACGCCCAGACGCAGCGCAAGATCGGTCAAGAAGCGCAGCGTCGATCCATCGCCGTCCGCCGTGTGTGGTACGTTCAAGCTAAACCCGGAGTCGAACAGCTCGGGCAGCACGATCAGATCGCCGGCATCGATCTCAGCCGAGTCGACGGCGCGATCGACAAGCCGGAAGTTCGCTTCTCGGTCCTCCCAGACCAGATCGAGCTGAAACAGGTGCGCTTTCATAGCGAAGCCTAGACGAGATCGTTGTCTGGGTGATGTACACTTATGCGATGCCAAGGCCGGACGCCGACCAGCCCAGACTCATCCTCGCGAGCCGCAGCCCGCGGCGACGCGCGATGCTCGACGACGCCGGCATCGCGTTCGAGGTCGCCGAGGGCGTTGACGACGGCGGCTTGCTCCCCGGCTCGGTCGACGCCGAGCACTGGGTCGCTGCCCTCGCGTTTCTCAAGGCCTGGTCCGTCGCGCGCGATCTTGAAGAGTCCGCGGTCGTGCTCGGCGCGGACACCGTCTGCGCCGCCGACGGCACCCTGCTCGGCAAACCTGCGGACGCCGCCGACGCCCGCGCAATGCTCGGCTCGTTCATCGGCGGCACACACCAGGTGCTCACAGGCGTCGCAATCGTCACCCCAGACGGCCGACGCGAACTGATCGTCGACGCCGCCGACGTCACCTGGGGCCAGCTCGATGAAACCGCGATCGATCGCTACATCGATTCGGGCGACTGGCAAGACAAGGCCGGGGCGTACAACCTCGCTGAGCGCCAGGCCGACGGCTGGCCCATCGAATGCGCCGGCGACCCGACCACCGTCATGGGCCTGCCCATGCAGCGTCTGCCCGAGCGGCTCGACGCGTGGCTCGCCGGCCCGCTCGACCCGGCGGGGTCGGTGGCGTGAACGGCGGCGTGCTCCCGCTCTGGGTCCTCGTCCCGCCGGCCGCCATCATGATGCTGGTGCTCGCCGGCTACATCCAGGCGCTGCGTGAGTCGGACGTCCCCGAGTCCCGCCGAAAGATCCGCACCGCCTCAAGCCTCGTCATGATCGTCCTCCAGCCGCTGCTCGTGTACCTCTTCGGCATCGGCGGCGCCCACCAGCCCAGGCCCTTCGTCTTCACCGCAGCCCTCGTCCTGGGCCTCGTCGCACTGCTCGTCATCCTCGCCATCATG
>JBCBMF010000018.1:0-25114 GCA_039822905.1 Planctomycetota bacterium | reverse complement strand
CTTGATCCAGTGGTTTGCGGCCTGTCCAGGCGTGTGCAGACGCTTGCCGATGACCATGTCGGCGTCGCGTCGGAGCCCCCGCGCTCTCAAAGCTGGGCCGTGCTCTTTCTGGGGCACCGATCTCAGACTTTCACTGCGGGTTCCGAGCCGCTAAGCGCCACGAGCTTCGCTCACTTGCGCTCCGCGCCGACGGCATGGAGTTCGCCAGCGAGATGATCGTGAGAGCCCATCAGGCGGGGCTCCGGCTCGCTGAAATCGAGGTGCCCGTCGGTCCCGCCGAACGCGAGCGCGCCCCGCACCTCCGGCCGATGCGCGACGCTGCCCGACACATCGCCTGCATCGCACGCCTTTCCGCTACGTCGAAGCGAGATCGGGTGCGACTCCCATCGCCGCGATGATCGCATCAAGATCGTTCGCAACACGAACAGGCCGATTCGCGAGCATGCCGGTTGGGATCGACACATCGCCGCCCTTGGCCAGCGACTTCGTGTCCATGCCGGTGTGATAGCCAACAGTCGCATCCGGGTCCTTAAGCTGGTGCCCGGTCAGCACGCACACGACGGTCTCATCCGCACGGATCACACCCTCTTCCCTCAGCCGCCGCGCACCAGCCACGCTCGCCGCGCTCGCTGGCTCGCACCCGAAGCCGAACCGGCCGACCAGCGCCTTTTGCTCAAGGATGCAGCGGTCGTCGACGCTCCGCACCACGCCGTCCATCACGTGCAGCGCACGCAGGCACTTGCTCAGGTTTACCGGTCGATTGATCTCAATCGCGCTCGCGATCGTGCCCGCCCTCTCGCCGGCCGCGTCCATGCGCGCGTACTCGGCCTCGACCTTGATATGGTCGAAACGCCCGGGCCCATTGCCCATGTCCCACCGCACACCCAGCTCGTTGTAGACCCGATCGAGCGTCCGCGCGCCGTGCGCGTTGATCACCGCGAGCCTCGGCACACGGTCGATGAGCCCCAGCTCCTTCAACTCCATAAACGCCTTGCCGAACGCACTCGAGTTCCCGAGGTTCCCGCCGGGCACCACGATCCAGTCCGGCACGCGCCAGTCCAGCCCCTCGAGCACGCGATACATCACGGTTTTCTGACCCTCAAGCCGGAACGGGTTCACGCTGTTGACCAGGTACACGCCGAGCTCGGGGCGGTCCTGGGCGAGCTCCTTGACGCGGGACATGCACGCGTCGAAGTCTCCCGCGACCTGAAGCGTCGTCGCGCCATAGTCGAGCGCCTGGCTCAGCTTGCCGAACGCGATCTTGCCGTCACCGATGAAGACGAACGCGTGCATGCCGGTCAGGCTGGCGTACAGCGCCAACGCTGCGGACGTGTTGCCAGTCGATGCGCACGCGACCCGGCTCGCGCCGACCATCCGCGCGTGCGTGAACGCCGCGCACATGCCGTTGTCCTTGAACGAGCCCGACGGGTTGTACCCCTCGTACTGCAGATAGAACCGCCCGCACTCGTCCGACTCGTCGCACCCAAAGCCGATGTGCCTGCCAAGTGCATCTGCCCGCTGGAGGTTCGTGCGGCCCTCCCCGATCGTCACGATCTGCGACTCTTCCTGATAGAACGGCAGCAGATCCCGGAACCGCCAGACGCCCGAGAAGTTCAGCGCCGACTTGCTCGCCGAGCCCCCCGCGGGCCCGCGCGGCCCGACCGTCCCGCTCCGACGCTCGAACTTGCCAAAGTCCCGCACCGCGATCGTGTCGCCCGTGTACACCACATCGAGCAGCGACCCGCAGGCCTCGCACCGGGTGAGGACGCGATCGACCGGGTACTCTGCGGCACAGGCAGGGTTCACGCAGCGTTGAAGAGCACTCATGACAGCATGGTACCGTTCTGGCGGCGTCGGCTGCTCGCGGTCACGCTGCCGATCAGCCTCGCGTGCGCCTCGTGCTGGCTCGTCGCCGCAACGCTCGCCACCGAGCAAATCTCGTTGACTCCGATCCTGCCGCTCGGTCCATGGTTCAAGATAAGCACCGGGGCCTTCGCATCAACGGCCCTCGCATTCGCCATGCCGGTCGCAGCGACGCTCCTGCCGATCGCTCGGCCGGTCCGACTGCGGAGTCTCGGTGTCGGCGGCTTCGCCAGCCTAACACTCGGCGGCGTCTTCGTCTGGCTCTGGATTCAAGCGGCCACAATGCTTGCCGTATCGGGACTCTCCGGCACACTCACGACGCGTTTGCAGGTCAGCTACCTGCAGATCGGCGGGCTCAATTTCGTCGGCGTGACTCTGCTTGTTGTGCTCTGGCGATCGCTCAAGATCCGTCCACGCGAACAAGCCCTGGGCGCGCTCGGTCGGCTCGCGTGCTGGATCGGCGTGATCGCGTGCGCTTTCGTGTTCCCGTTCGCAGCGACCGACCTCAACAACGAGCCGTCCGGCTTCGCTCGGCTCGCGCTGAACGCCACCGACATGCAGTGGGACACACACCGCATGTCGCAGGTCGTCACATCCGGCCTGCATCTCTTCCTCGGCGGCGCGCTGATTGCGTGCTTCGCAAGGTTGCTCGCCGAGCGACACTGCACACATCACGCCCACCACTGCTACAGCTGCGGATACGAACTGATCGGCGTCGAAACCTACACCTGCCCCGAGTGCGATCATCCAATTACCAGCGAACAACGCAGCCACTTCGCTCAACTCGCCTCGAACGGCTCCCAGTTCACCTCATCCTCCCCCACCGCCTCGACGTGACGCAGGTACGCATCCCCATCAACTTCAACAACCCCGAACTGCTCGAGATGCGGGTTCGCGAACTGCGTATCGATCACCGTGAACCTCCTGGCCCGGCAGTGCTCGATCAGGTGCACCAACGCCACCTTGCTCGCGTCCCTCCCTCCAAGCTCCGGGCGGCTGAACATGCTTTCCGCGCAGAACACCCGCCCGAGCGCGAGCCCGTACGCCCCGCCCACAAGCCGGAGTTCTCCCGAGTCAGCCTCCAGCCACGCCTCGACCGAGTGCGCGTGCCCCGCGTCGTGCAACAAGGTGAACAGGCCCTCGATTCGCGCGTCGATCCAGGTGTCGGCCGTGCTGCTCTCGGTCTCGCGCCTCGGCTCGGCGCACGCGGCGATCACCCTCGGAAATGCCCGATCGCTCGTAATGACAAACGGCCGCCGCCGGACGGTCTTCGCCAGCCGACGCGGAATGTGCACGCCCTCGGTCAGCCCGAAGATCTCGGGCCGGATCGGCAGGATCGCCCGAGTTTCGGGCCGGATCCATCGGATCGGCAGGCCCAGCCGATCCGCCTCGCGGGTATCGGCCATAGGGAAGCAGCCGGCCCGGTAGGCCGCCAGCACCGCCTCGATCGTGTCGCCATGATCGTGACGCACGGCGGAATCTAGGTCGTTGGCAGCCCTTCGGTTACACTTTCGGCCGGCAGCGGTGAAAGAACGAGCACCAGGCACCCAATCATCGTAGGAAGGCCGGCGATGTCGGCCCGGGTCAGACGACGGGGAGCAGCGCATGGACTTCGATGAGATCATTCAGCTCGTGTTCGACGAGGACAACATCATCTTCGTCGTCGGCGGCATTCTCGGGCTCGCGGGCATCATCTTTGGCACCGTGACCGGCTTCATGAAGACCAACGCCCGCGAGAAGACCCGTCGCGAGATCGCTGCCTACATCGCCGAGGGATCCATGACACCCGAGCAAGGCGAGAAACTGCTCAAGGCCGGCAAGGAGAACGCGTGATGCTCCTCGAACTCGCGCAGATCCATCACAACGACATGGTGCCCATTATCGCGATCTCCGTCGGAGGGGGCATCGCGATCCTCGCAATCGTGCTCGGCATCACGCACAACATCGTGATCAACGCGAACCGCGAAAAATCGCGTCGCGAAATCGCGGCGTACATCGCCGAAGGCTCCATGACGCCCGAAGAGGGCGAACGGCTGCTCACCGCGGGCCGATCGGAGGGCGGCAAATGCTGATGCTCGCAGACATCGAGACCGCCGTTGCCGACAACATGGAGATCATCGTCAAAGGCGGCCTCATCGTGCTCGGCGTCGGCATCGTGTGGATCGCCGGCACGGTGCGGAAGATGTCGATCACCAAGCAGCGCGAGCAGACCAAGCGCGAGCTCGCCGCGTACATAGCCGAGGGCTCGATGTCGCCCGACGATGTCAAAGCAATCCTGACGTCCGGCGAGGGCGACGACCTGCGCGAGCTTGTCCTCAAGCGCGCTGCAGACGGCTGGATCAGCGCCAAGAAAGCCGAGCAGATCCTCGACGCGATGGACAAGCGCTCCACGTCGTCCTGACCTCCTCGATCAGGCCTCCCGGGCGCTCTCACTCCGCCGAATGAGCGTGAGCACCCGAAGCGTCTCCGCCATTGACCACGCCTGCGCCGGGCACCCGCCCGGCTGCTGCTCGTCGGCATCGCCGTCGTAGACCTCGAACATCTGCCCCGGGCACGGCGCGTTCGGCCCGAGCATCTCGCCCAGCATCGGCGCGAGGATTGCCCGCGCCTCCCGGCACGCCACCGCGCCGAACTCGCCGACCCGCAAGACGGCCTCGGCCATCGGCCCGAGCAGCCAGGGCCATGCCGTCCCGGTATGGTACGCCGCGTCGCGCTCGAACATCGGTCCCGCGTAGCGCCCGTGGTACCCCGGGTCCGCCGGGTCGAGCGTCCGCATGCCGCCCGCGGTCCAGAGCCGCTCGCGGCACGTCCGCGTCACCGCCCCACGCTGAATGTCAGACAACGGCGAGTGCGGCAGGCTGCATGCAAACAGCTGGTTGGGCCGGACCTCCTCGACGGGCACCCAGCCCCGCGTCGTCGGACGCAGGCAGTCCACGAGGCAGCCGAGTCGATCTGACCAGAATTTCGCCGGCACGCTCTCGCCGCACCGCTCCGCCCGCGACCGCAGCGCCCGCGCCGCGACCGGGTCCCAGGGCCTTACGATCGCCGCCAGCGTCTCCAGCCCGCTGTACCACAACGCCTGCAGTTCGATCGGCTTGCCGTGGCGAGGCGTGAACACCACGCCATCGCGGGCCGCGTCCATCCACGTCAGCTGCGTCCGCTCATCACCCGCGACGACGAGTCCGTCCTCGTGATCGATCCCGATGCCGAACCGTGTGCCCAGCGCGTGCGCCTCGACCACATCCATGCAGGCCGGCAGCAGCAGATCGCGGAACAGCTCCTGGTCGCCGCCGGCCGCGAGATACTCGCCGCAGGCGTGCAGAAACCACAAACTCGCATCGGCGGTGTTGTACTCGGGCTCGCCGCCGCGGTCGTCGAAGCGGTTCGGGATCAGCCCGTCCCGCTGCGCCCCGGCAAACGTCTCGAGCACCCGTCCCGCCTCGGTCAGCCGGCCCGTCGCAAGAAGCAACCCCGGCAGCGCGATCATGCTGTCGCGCCCCCAGTCGCCGAACCACGGGTACCCCGCGATCACCGAGACCAGCGCGTGCTCATCGCCCGCGAGCGACCGCGTCGGCGCTCGGCGGACCACGAACTGGTCCGCCGCCGCGACCAACGCGGCGATCTGCCGATCCTCGGCCTCGCCGCCCGCGTCGCGCACCGCCGCAGCGACCGCCGTCGACAACCGAATCTCGCGAGCCGGCGATCGCCGCGTTGCATCAAACAAGTCCTGGTTCTCGCCCGGCGCACCGATCGAGCACACAACCTCCGCCGGCTCGTGCAAACCGAGATGAATCGACCCTAGGCAGAACAGGCATTCAGTGTCGTCGAAGCCGCGGTCACCCTCGTGCGCGTACCACAGCCCCTCCCACCAGTGCGGCTTCACCTTGAAACTACCCGGCGTGTCCGGCGTCAGCTCGATCGACAGATCCGCCGCGCCGCCCGACACCCAGACGCCCCGATCGTCGGCCGCGTGCGTCACGCGCATCTGGGCGTTCGGCATGTGATGCAGCGCATGAAAGTCGCGCAACCCCACGAGCGGCCTCGCGTCGATCCACGCCCTCCCGCCGAGGCACTCGTACCGCACCACCACCGCCGACCGACCCTCGCACAGTTCGACCTCGCGAATAAGCTTCACATGGTCGTCGGCCGCGAAGGTCCATCGAGCCAGGTTTCGACCATCGGGCCCGAGCTCGAACCGCTCAAGCCTCGATCGCGCCCCAGTCAGCGTTGTGCCGTCGCTGAAGCATGCCTCGGTCAGGTCCATCGGGAAACAACGCGGCTCGTCCGGGTGCACCCAGACGATCTCGTTCATCGAATGCAACGCCAGCACGCGGTCCACCGGCGGCGAGAGGCTCGCCGTCAGCAAGCCGTGATACCGACGCGTCGGCACCCCTGCAATCGTTCCCATCGCAAAGCCGCCGAGCCCATCGGTCAAAAGCCACTCCTGCGACGCCAGCCGGTCGCGATCGGCGTCGGACCGAACGTGCAGATCGGCACGCGTCTGCCGGACAAGCGACAGGCAATCGACCTCGGCAAGCTCACTGAACACGGCTGCTCTCCATGCGGCCCAAACGTGCGAACGTAGCTGGCTCTGTGTGCATTTGAACGGATCTCGAAGGCCGCCGCACGCTTGACATGCCGCGCGACCCCCGCGACACTATCTCATGGGAACCCTCGCCACCGACTCCATCCGAAATTCAATGCCAAAGAACGAAGCCAGCCAGCCGGGAAACGCCCCCGGCCACTGGCGGAGCGATCCGTTTGCCAAGATCGCCGCGGAGGGCATCACCTTCGATGACGTCCTGCTCATGCCCCGCCCGAGCGTCGTCGTGCCTGCCGAGACGGACCTGACCACCCGCCTGACCCGCCGGGTCTCGCTGCACATCCCGCTCATCTCGGCCCCCATGGACACGGTCACCGAGTCCGCCCTCGCCATCGCCCTCGCCCAGGAGGGCGGCATCGGCATCATCCACAAGAACCTCTCCCCCGAGGTCCAAGCCAGGGAAGTCACCAAGGTCAAGCGGTCCGCCCACGGCATCATCGTCGACCCGATCACGCTGGGCCCCAAGGACACCGTGGGCCGGGCCCGCGAGCTGATGCGCAAGCATCACGTCTCGGGCTTCCCGATCACCGAAGACGGCTCGGCCGACCTCCGACACGCCGGCAAGGGCAAGGTCGTCGGCATCCTGACCAAGCGAGACCTCAAGTTCGTCGCCGACGAGTCGACCCCCGTGCACGAGGTGATGACCGCGACCGGCCTCGTCACCGCGCCGCCGGATACCACACTCGAGCAGGCCGAACTGATCGTCAACAAAAACAAGGTCGAGAAGCTCCTGCTGATCAATGCTGACCAGTCGCTCGCCGGCCTCATCACGATGCGCGACATTGACCGTCTCAGCCAGTTCCCTCGTGCGAACACCGACGACCGAGGCCGCCTCCGCTGCGGAGCGGCCGTGGGCGTGAAGCAGTTCGAACGCGTCGAAGCGCTGATCGCGGCCGACGTCGACGTCATCACCGTCGACACCGCGCACGGCCACAGCGAGAACGTCCTCGAAACCGTCCGCGAGATCAAGCGTCGCTTCGATGTCGACGTCATCGCGGGCAACGTGGCGACATTTGAAGGCGCTCGCGATCTCGTCGAAGCCGGTGCGGACGCCGTGAAGGTCGGCATCGGCCCGGGCTCGATCTGCACGACGCGCGTCGTCACGGGCGTCGGCGTCCCCCAGATCACGGCGGTCATGAACGCCATCGCAGGCGTCGCCAGCACCGGGCAGGATGTGCCCGTGATCGCCGACGGCGGCATCCGGGCCTCGGGCGACATCGCCAAGGCCCTCGCCGCCGGTGCCGACGCCGTCATGCTCGGCTCGCTCTTTGCGGGTTTGGACGAATCGCCCGGCGAGCTCGTCATCAGCCAGGGCCGACGCTACAAGAGCTACCGCGGCATGGGCTCCGAGGGCGCGATGAACGCCGGCTCCGCCGACCGCTACGCCCAGGCCGACAAGATCGACGACACCGGAAAGCCGCAAGCCAAGTTCGTGCCCGAGGGCGTCGAGGGCCTCGTGCCGTATCGAGGCACACTCGCCGAGTTCGCCTACCAGCTCGTCGGCGGCGTGCAATCGGCCATGGGCTACCTGGGCTGCCCGACGATCCCCGAGCTGCACGAGCACGCACGGTTCGTCCGGGTCTCGGGCGCAACGGTCATCGAAAACCACCCGCACGACATCCGCATCACCAAGGAATCGCCCAACTACATGAGCGAGCACCACGGCTGAGCCGACTCAGTCGGCACGTGCCTCATCGGTCGAGGGCGGTAGGGTATCCGCCGGAACCAGCACGCCGCCGTCGTCCTCGATCGCAAGGGCCGTGAAGACGGTCGGAATGCCGGGACGGAAGTCTGAATCGCTGACAAACAGCAATGTGCGGGTCCCGTCATCAAGCGTCGGCCCAAAGCACACGCCCTCGACGTTGAGCACGGTCGGTGCGAGATCGTCGAGCGTTGCGATGTGCGTCTTGGTCGCCGGCGTGAAGTCAGCACCGTTCAGCGAATCAACGCTAAGCACATCAGTCGCCTCGCTCGGATCGACCACAAACAGATCGACGCGGAACGTGCCCGTTGGCGTGAACGTCCGCTCGACCGACAGCAACCGGCCGTCCGCGAGACCCAGCAGATCGGTCAGACCAGTGTTGCCGAAAGCCACATCGTCGGGCGTCGGCCCGAGCGGGTAGACGACCTGCGCGACCGGCTCGGTGTTGGCTTTGGCGAACGAGTAGGTCGAGAGCCGGACCCAGCCGGTGCCATCGTCTGACTCGCCGTCCTGTTTCAACGGCTCCTCGGTCGCAACGACCGCCAGCTCGTAGCCGACCATCGCGATCGATTCCCATGAGCGGTTGGTCTTGACGCCCACGCCCGGCTTGCTCGCCACATGCGACGCCGGCGCGGGCCACTCATCCATCCGCGTCGCCGCCGAGCACATCTCGTAGATCCGCGGCGCGCTGGGATCGCCCTTGCCGTCCATGACGGCCGTCCCTTCGCTCACCCACATCAGCGAGGGCTCGCCAAAGACGCCCTCGTGCATCATGAACCGGATGCCCTCGGGGTCGAGGCCCGTGCCCGTGATCAGATCGCCCGACGCCCACGTGAGCCGGAGCAGGTACGACCAGTCGAGCCCGACGATCCGGTCCTCGGCCAGCTCGATCTGACCCAGGTACGCCCGCGCCGGCGCGTACCGCCCCGGGTCGTCGCTCAGGATCACCAGCGTGCCCGAATCTCGGAAACGCGGCTCGAAGTCGATGCCCGAGATCCCGCCGATGCGTGTGCCGAGAAACTCGGCCCGGGGCTCGAGGTGCCGCTCACCGATGAGGCGGAGCTCGATATCGCCGGGATCGGCGAGCGAGGAACCGGCGAGCATGCACAGAGCGACAGCGGCGTACTTCATGCAGCAGTATTCGGGTGGTAAGGGCCCAGAGTTGCCCCGGGACGTCGGAACTCGTCGTTACCGGTTGAACAGGAAGTGGCACACGTCCCCGTCCTGCATGGTGTAGTCCTTGCCCTCGACCCGCATGCGTCCCGCGTCCTTGATCGCCTTCTCGGACCCCATCTCCAGCAGATCATCCACCGAGTAGCACTCGGCCCGGATGAAGCCCTTCTCGAAGTCCGTGTGGATCACACCCGCCGCCTGCGGGGCCTTTGTGCCCTGCCGGATGGTCCAGGCTCGGATCTCCTTGGGACCGGCGGTGTAATAGCTCTGGAGCCCCAGCAGGTGGTACGCCCCGCGGGCGAGCTTATCGAGCGCGGGCTCGTCCATTCCCATGTCCGCCAGCATCTCCCGCTTGTCCGCGTCATCAAGCTCGGCCAGCTCGCTCTCGATCCGCGCACAGATCGGCACCATCTCCATGCCTTCCGTGCCCGCGTACTCACGCACCGCCGACGCCAGCGGCCCCTCGCCGTTCGGGTCCGAGTCATCCACATTGGCGATGTACAGCACACGCTTGCTCGTGATGAGTGTCATCAGCCGAAGCGCCTTCTGCTCGGCCGGGTCATCCAGCTCAAGCGATCGCGCCGGCTTGCCCTCGGTCAGCACCGGCTCGAGCTTCTGCAAGACGCCAAGACGTGCGACGTCGTCCGGGTCCTTGCCCTTCGCCGCCCGCACGGCCTTGGGCAACGCGTTCTCGACGGTCTGCAAGTCCGCCAGGATCAGCTCGGTCGCGATGGTCTCGATATCACGGACAGGGTCAACGGTGCCGTCGACGTGCGTGATGTCCTCGCCGCCGGGGGCCGACTCGAAGCAGCGGACGACCTGCACGATCGCATCGACCTCGCGGATGTGACTCAGGAACTTGTTGCCCAGGCCCTCGCCCTCGCTCGCACCCTTGACGATGCCCGCGATATCAACCAAGCGCAGCGATGCGGGGATGACCTTCTCCGTCT
Source organism: Planctomycetota bacterium (assembly GCA_039822905.1). GTDB lineage: Bacteria > Planctomycetota > Phycisphaerae > Phycisphaerales > UBA1924 > JANQQZ01. The sequence goes on along the minus strand of JBCBMF010000018.1, from coordinate 14,823 downwards.
CGATCTTGCTGTTGATCTCGGCGAGCCGAGGGTCGGGGATCGGCACGACACCAACGTTGGGCTCGATCGTGGCGAATGGGTAGTTTGCCGCGAGAGCACCCGCGGCGGTCAGGGCGTTGAAAAGCGTGCTCTTGCCGACGTTGGGCAGGCCGACGATTCCGGCTTCCATGAGACAGTTCTCCGCGTTGCGACGACCGAGTGAGGCCGAGGGTACGCCCCGGGGAGCCGGCGGTGCGCCTTCTAGACTTCTCACGTGCCGTGGATTCTGATCCAGACTGTTTCGTTCGCAGTGGGCCTCACGGGCCTGCTGCTGATCATCGCGGGCCTCGTCGGCCGACGGGCCGGGCCGGGCGTCCGATGCCGATCCTGCGGCTACGACGTCGAGGCAATCGCCGACGAGCAGGACGCCTGCCCCGAGTGCGGCTCGTCCATCACCAGCAAACGCGGCACCGTCACCGGAGCCCGCGTTCGGCGGAAAGGCCTCGTCTCCGCGGGCGCGGTCCTGCTCGTCCCATCGATGGCCGTCGGCTGGTACGTGTCGTCCATCATCCAGCCCGTCGCCGCCCGTCCCTCGTGGCTCATGGCGGCGGAGCTCTGGATCGGCCCGACATCCGAGAACACCGAGCTCGCCCGCGAGCTCAACCGGCGATGGCGCGGCGGCGAACTCGCGGGTTTCTCTCGGCACGCCCTCGTCGACTGGGGACTCTCAGCGTGGAACGGCGCCCATGAAACAAGGAACTTTGAGCACGCCTCCGTCGTCTGGTTCGCGATGGCCTCGGGCGAGCTGTCCGACGCCCAGACCGACCGCTTCGTCGAGCAGATCCTGATCGACATCGGCGACGACTCCAGCACCGCCCGGCAGAAGGTCGCTGTCGCGGTCGCCGAGGACTTCGGCACCGCGGTCCGGCCCCGGCTCGAAGCAGCCCTCGATGAACCCGAGCTCCGCGACGCTGCCATCGGGTTGCTGCTCAACGATGTCCGAAACGTGCCGAACCAACGGCTGACGTCCGCGGCGATCGAGTCGCTCGCACATCAGGCCGGGGGCGCCGACACAGGCCCCGCGCTCGATCGGCTGCCGATCTCACTCGAAGCCCGCCGAGCCGTCCGATACCTGACACATCACGCCTCGATCTGTGCGCCCGCGCTGCGGTCAGCGCTTGCGTCCAAAAACGACCAGCGTCGGCTCCTCGCCGCTCTCGCCCTGACGGCCGACGAAGACGCCACCGACGCCAGCGCAATCGGCGTCGCGGTAGCTTCCGCGTTCGAGCCCAATGAGGTCCCCGGCGATGCCGTCCTCGCGACACGCGCGATCCTCAGAGCAGGCCAAGCGGCCGCCAAAGCCGCAGCTGGCCGCGCAACCAACGCGTCTGCTCGGCAGCGATTGGCAGAACTCACCAACGCATTCGGCCGAGGCGGACTCCCACCCAGTCTCGAGCGGCTCGCCGGCCCCTTGCCGTGGCAAGAGGCCGAACGCCGCCCGGCGTCGCTCGTGCCCGTGCCCTAACACTGGTGACCCCGGCCGCCGCTCGGCCTAGAGTTGGGGCCAAGCGGAGCCAGCCATGAAGAAAGAAACCCACCCCGAGCTTCACAACTGCAAGGTCTACTACAACGGCGAGGTCGTGATGGAAGTCGGCGCGACCGTCCCAGAACTCCACGTCGATGTCTGGTCGGGCTCGCACCCCTTTTTCACGGGCAAGCAGACGTTCGTGGACGCCACGGGCCGCGTCGAGCGGTTCCAGAAGCGTTTCGCCGGCAACTACTTCAGCAAGGACAAGGGCGGAGGGAGCAAGAAGACCCGCAAGTAACCCTCAACTGACACGCCGCACAAGCCGAGCCGCTCTTCTGAGCGGCTTTCTTTGAGATCAACGATCGTATTCATCCGTTCACCCGGATTAATGGATATACTGTGACTATGGCAAACCGATTCCTCACCGAAGCCAGCCGACGGGTTCTCGTTCTGGACGGGGCCATGGGCACCGCGACCCACTCGCTCGACCTCGACATCGAGACCGACTTCTGCGGCTGCGAGAACTGCCCCGAGGCCCTGCTCGACCACCGGACCGACCTCATCGAGGCGATCCACGACAGCTTCTTAGCCGTCGGCGCAGACGGTCTGAAGACAAATTCTTTTGGCGGCGCGAAGCACGTGCTCGCCGAGAACGGCCTCGATCCTCGCACCTTCGAGCTCAACAAGCGGGCCGCCGAGGTCGCCCGCGCGGTTGCGGATCGGCACTCGACCGACGACAAGCCGAGATTTGTCTTGGGCTCGATGGGGCCCGGCACCAAGCTCATGACCCTCGATCAGATCCGCTGGGAGCAGATGCTCGAGAGCTACGCCGAGCAGGCGCGAGGCCTGCTCGCCGGCGGCGTCGACACGTTCCTCATCGAGACCTGCCAGGACCTGTTGCAGGTCAAGACTGTGATCAATGCCTGTCTCCGCGCCCTTGACGAGGCCGGCAAGACACCCGACGACGTGCCGATCATGGTCTCGGTCACGATCGAGCAGACCGGCACGATGCTGATGGGCACGTCGATCGAGGGCGCGCTCGCGGCGCTCAAGGACTACCCGATCGCAAGCCTCGGTCTGAACTGCGCAACCGGGCCAACGGAAATGGCCGAGCACGTCGCCCACCTGGGCAAGCACTGGGGCGCGGACGGCAAGCTCATATCCGTCGTGCCCAACGCGGGTCTTCCAATTCTGGTCGAGGGCCGAACGGAGTACCCGCTGGGCCCCAGGCCGCTCACAGATGCTCTGCTGAAGTTCATCGACGAGCACGGCGTCGGGATCGTCGGGGGCTGCTGCGGCACGACGCCCGAGCACATCGGACTGCTTGTCAAAGATGCAGCCGAGCTCCCGGCCCCATCGAAGCCTCGCACGACGATCGCGCCGTCGTCGACTTCGCTGTACGGCCCAACCGAGCACCGCCAGCAGAACAGCTTTCTCATCGTCGGCGAGCGGTGCAACGCGTCCGGCTCGCGCGCGTTCAAGCGCCTGCTCGAGGCTGAGGACTGGGACGGCATCGTCGCGCTGGGCAAGCAGCAGATGCGCGACGGCTCGCACGTGCTCGACGTCAATGTTGACTACGCAGGACGCGACAACGCGGCGGATATGGCCGAGGTCGTCAAGCGGCTCGTCCGCCAGGTCGACGCGCCGCTGATGCTCGACTCGACGCAGTCCGCCACGCTCGAAGCGGGCCTCCGCCACGCCGGCGGCAAGTGCCTGATCAACTCAGCGAACTTCGAAGACGGCGAGGAGCGTTTCGACGAGATCTGCCGACTCGCGACGACCTACAACGCCGCTTTGGTCATCGGCACCATCGATGAAGACCCCGACAACGCCATGGCACGGACCGCCGACCGTAAGCTCTTGATCACTGACCGCGCGGTCGAACGCGCGACACAGCTCCACGGCATCCCCATCGAGGACATCTTCATCGACCCGCTCGTCCTGCCCATCTCGACCGGCATGGACTCCGACCGCCGGTCGGCGCTCGAACTCGTTGAGGGCACCAAGCGGATCGCCGAGAAGTATCCCGAGGTCCAGATCACCTGCGGCCTGTCCAACGTCTCGTTCGGCCTCAAGCCGGCGGCCCGCGTGGTCCTCAACTCGGTCTTCCTGCACGAGCTCGTCGCCAACGGCATGACCAGCGCGATCGTCCACGCGAGCAAGATCCTGCCGCTGAACAAGATCGACGACGCGCACAAGCAGGCCGCCCTCGACCTGATCTACGACCGTCGATCGGAAGGCGTCGACCCGCTCCAGGACTTCATCGATCTGTTTGCCGACGTCGACTCGGTCGCCGAGGCCAAGGTCAGCAAGGCCGACATGACGCTCGAAGAGCGGCTCCGCGCCCACATCATCGACGGCGAGAAACAGGACCTGACCGAGTGCCTCGACGAGGCGATGCAGTCGTACGCCCCGCTCGAGATCGTCAACGATCACCTGCTCGACGGCATGAAGACCGTCGGCGAGCTGTTCGGCTCGGGCCAGATGCAGCTGCCGTTTGTGCTGCAATCGGCAGAGGTCATGAAGATGGCGGTCGCGCACCTCGAGCCGCACATGGAGCGCGTCGAGGGCGAGACCCGCGGCACGATCGTGCTCGCCACGGTCAAGGGCGACGTGCACGACATCGGCAAGAACCTCGTGGACATCATCCTCAGCAACAACGGCTACACGGTGCACAATCTCGGCATCAAGCAGCCGATCAGCGACATCATCTCGGCCTGGAAAGAAACCGGCGCCGACGCGATCGGCCTCAGCGGCCTGCTCGTCAAGAGCGTGAACGTGATGGAGGACAACCTCAAGGAGCTCAACAGCCAGGGTCTTGCGCCCAAGATCCTGCTGGGCGGCGCAGCGCTCACACGCCACTATGCCGAGGGATACCTGCGGTCGACCTACGGCAACCATGTCTATTACGGCAAGGACGCGTTCGAGGGCCTGCGCATCATGGACCAGCTCTCGAGCGGCACTCTGGACGTGATCGACAACGAGATCGATAGCAGGCTCAACAAGCGGACCGAAGCGGAGGCTGTCGTCGCGGCATCACAGGCCCGGCTCGCCGACGCGCAGGATGAGTTTGCAGAGACCAAACGCTCCGGCGTCCTCATCACCGAGCGGAGCGATGTCGAGGCCGACATCGAGGTACCCGTCGCTCCCTTCTTCGGCACACGCGTCGTCGAGGGCATCGAGCTCGACGACGTCTACCCCTACATCAACCCGACCGCCCTCTTCCGCACGCAGTGGCAGTTCAAGAAGGGCTCCATGCCCGAAGACGAGTACCAGGCCCGGCTCGAGGACGAGATCATCCCCGTCTTCGACCGCCTCAAGTCGTGGTGCAAGGACAACAAGGTTCTCAACCCCCGCGTGGTGTACGGCTACTTCCCCGTCAACAGCTCGGGCAACGACCTGATCGTGTACGACGCCGAAGACCACGACAAGGAAATCGAACGGTTCACCTTCCCCCGCCAGAACGGCAAGAAGCGGCTCTGCATCGCCGACTTCTTCAAGAGCACCGAATCGGGCGAGAAGGACGTGCTGGGTCTCAGCTGCGTCACCGTCGGCCGCAAGGTCAGCGAGGAGGGAAAGAAGCTCTTCGACGCCGACGAGTACACCGAGTACCTGTACCTGCACGGCATGGGCGTCGAGACCGCCGAGGCGCTCGCCGAGATGTGGCACAAGCGCATCCGCCAGGAGCTCGGCATCGCCGGCGACGACAGCCCGAAGATCCGCCAGCTGTTCACGCAGAAGTACCGCGGCTCCCGCTATTCGCCGGGCTACCCGGCGTGCCCCGACATGAGCGACCAGGATATCATCTGGCGGCTCATCCAGCCCGAGCGCATCGGCTGCGTGCTCACCGAGAACTGGCAGATCGACCCCGAGCAGTCGACCAGTGCCTTTGTCGTGCACCACCCCGAGGCCAAGTACTTCAACGTCTGATTCTCGGACGTTGATTCAGCTCCGAGCCGTGCCGATATCCCATCAGTGCAGATAGCCGCGTTCCAGTCCGAGATCACGCCGATCCTTCGGCCCGCCGGTGCTCCGATCGGCGACCGCGCCGGCGAGGGCATCCGCGTCGTGGCATCGAGCCCCGCCGATCCTTCGCGGGGCAACGACGCGGTCGAGATCTCGCCCGAAGCCCGCGACGCGAGCGACCGCGACGCGAAGCGGAACGACGATCCGTCCACGCCCAAGGACCGCAACGGCGAGCCGCTGAGTGAGGCCGACCAGCGCAAGGTCGAGAAGCTCAAGGCCCGCGACCAGGAGGTCCGCACGCACGAGCAGGCGCACGTCGCCGCGGCCGGCGCTCTCTATCGCGGCGGACCGAACTACTCGTACCGCACCGGGCCCGACGGCAACCGGTACGCCGTGGGCGGCAGCGTGCAGATCGACACGAGCGAGGCATCGACGCCCGAAGAGACGATCACCAAGGCCCAGCAGATCCGCCGCGCTGCGCTCGCGCCGCAGGAACCGTCGAGCACCGACCAGGCCGTGGCGGCAAAGGCCTCGCGCATGGAGGCCCAGGCCCGCGCCGAGCTCGCCGCGGAGCAGGCGGAGGGCAATGATGGCGAAGAGTCAACTATCCCAGCGAACGCCCCTCGAAACTCTGACGGCAGCATCGAAGGCGGCACCCAGCGTCGGCTCGACGTCTTCGCCTGATTCGCTTAACGCGTCAGCATCGATCGCAGCATCAAGATAAACACCGGCCCGCCGAGCAGCGCGGTGACAACGCCGACCGGCAGCCGGCCCGTCGGCAGATCGATCGACCGCACGAGCGCGTCGGCCGCGACGATCACCGCACCACCAAATACCGCGGACGCGACCACGAGCACGCGGTGATCTGGCCCGAGCATCAGACGGGCCGCGTGCGGGACGACAAGCCCAACGAAACCGATCGGCCCCGCGACAACAACGCTCATCGCTGTGAGCACACCCGAAACGACAAAGAGCCACACGCGAAGCCCGCGGATCGAGACGCCGACGGAGGCCGCCTCGTCGTCGCCCATGCTCGCGGCGTCCATCGCCGGCCCGAGCCACGCCCCCACTGCCGCGCCGACGACGCCCGCGCTGAGCACACCCCACGCAAGCGGCCACGGCGTGTCATCGCTCAGCCTGCCGAGCAGGAGCCGCGAAGCCTGAAACCCGCCGTCGGGCAGGAGCTGGCGCACGATGGACGACGCCGAGCCCAAGACGATGCCGACGATGACGCCAACAAGAATTAGCGTCACCGGTTCCATGAGCCCGCGGCGTTGACTGAGCCCGTAGACCAACGCGAGCGCGGCAAGCGAGCCGACCGTCGCGGCGGCCGGGCTCGCGGCAGCGGGCACGATCGAGCCTGTCGCCAGATAGCCCGCGTAGGCCACGATCATCACGGCCAGCCCCGCGCCGGCCGACAGCCCCAGCAGATCGGGCGAGGCCAGCGGGTTGCGCAGAAGCGACTGGAGCATGACCCCGGCGACCGCGAGCGAGCCTCCAACGCCAACCCCGCAGACAACGCGGAGCCACCGCAACTCTGCGATCAATGGTTCGCCTGCGAGCCCGAACGACACGCCCCCGACCATGAGCCGCAATGCGCACGCGGCGACCAGCACAACGATCAACAGCGGCAGGATAACAACAGGCCTGCGGGGCACGCCCGAGCCTAACCCGCCGCAGGCCGCCCGGCTACGATGCGTCCTTGAGCCCGCGCTCGGCCAAATACGGAGACGACCCATGCCCGGCACCGTCCGCTGCAAGCTGATCACCCCCGAGGCCGCCCTGCTCGACGACGACGTCAACTACGCCTCCGTCCCCGCCTGGGACGGCCTCATGGGCATCCAGCACGGAGGGGCACCGCTCGTCGCCAAGCTCGGCATGGGCGAGCTGCGATTCGACTTCCCCGACTCAAACAACTCAAGGGGCGGCAGCCACTCCTACTTCATCGAAGACGGCTTCCTCCGCTTTGCCGAGAACGAGCTCACGCTGCTTGCCAGCAGCGCCATCCCGGTCGAGAAGCTCAACGAAACCGACCTGTCGGCCGAGCTGCAGGAAGCCGAGGCCCGCACGGTGCCTGAAGACGCCGACAACGCCCTGGAAGAGATGAACCGCATCACGGCCGAGCGGAACCGCACCCGCACAAAGCTCGCCCTCGCAAAGAAGTTCAAGGGCAAGGGCATCTGACCCAAGGAACAGTCAGCGTCCCCAGCCCACCTTGGTCGACATCGCCCGCCGCATCTCCATCTGCTGCTCACGATCACGCAGCGTGTTGCGTTTGTCGCTCGCACTCTTGCCGCGCGCCACGCCGATCAGCAGCTTCGCGAATCCGTTCTTGAAATACAGTTTGAGCGGGACGATGGTGGTGCCCTTTGCCTCGGCCGCCTTCGCCAGCCGGCGGATCTCGGGCTTCTTGGCCAGCAGCACGCGCGTCCGGAGCGGGTCGTGGTTCAGCGCAGCCGCCGGCGCATAATGCCCGATCGTGATGTTGTGGATCTTGAGCTGGAGCGGCGTCTCGTAGACCCGGATAAAGCCCTCGCCGATCGACACGTTCCCCTCGCGGACGCTCTTGACCTCGGAGCCGTGCAGCTTGATGCCGACCTCGACCGTGTGGTCGATGGTGTAGTTGTGACGGGCCTTGCGGTTCTCGATGGTCCGCTCGTCGCTCGCCTGTTTTTTGCGTTTCCGCGCCATCAGCAGGGACGATACGCCTCCAGATCGCCGATGTAGACTCGGAGAATGAGTGACGGCATGTTCATGGTCATCCTGATCGCCGGCCTGGCTGCTGCCGCCGGGTTCGGCACGTGGTACTCGTGGAAGCGGGCGAAAGAGCGACGCGAGGCGCTGGCCGCGCTCGCGGACCAGCTCGGCATGCGCTTCGATGCCGCGAAGGACTACGGCCACGACGAGCGATACACCAACTTCGAGATCTTCCGCCGGGGTCACAGCCGGGCCGCATTCAACACGCTCACCGGCCCTGTCCCCATCAATGGCTCGCCCCACCCGGTCGTCATGGGCGACTTCATCTACAAGGTCACCAGCGGCAGCGGCAAGAAGCGCCGCACCACGACCTACCGCTTCAGCTACGCCATCGTCCACCTGCCGCTCGTCGGCGTGCCCGACCTACTCATCAGGCCCGAGCACGTCTTCGACAAGCTCGGCTCAATGCTGGGCTTCGACGACATCGACTTCGAGTCCGCCGAGTTCAGCCGCAAGTTCCTGGTCAAGAGCAACGACAAGCGCTTCGCCTACGACGTGGTCACGCCCGCGATGATGGAGTTCCTGCTCGAAACACGGGGCCACGCGCCCGCCATCGATCTCGAGCACGGCATGCTCTGCCTCGCGCAAGGCGGTAAACGCTGGACGCCCGAGCAGTTCCGGTCCGCGCTCGCGTTCGCCGACCGGTTCCTCAGCCTGTGGCCTGAGCACGTCGTAACCGATCTCCGATCGAGGGCCGGCTGATGCTGATCGCCATCATCGCCGCGGCCGTTGTTGTGCTCGTGCCGTTGATCTGGCTCATCGCGACGTACAACCGCTTCGTCGGGCTCAAGCAGCACCTCAAGGAGAGCTGGTCGGACATCGACGTCGAGCTCAAGCGACGCTACGAGCTGATCCCGAACCTCGTTGAGACCGTCAAGGGCTACGCCAGGCACGAGCAGGAGACGCTGGCGAAGGTCGTCGAGCTGCGCAACAAGGCCCACGCGAACCACGGCCCGCAGTCCTCGCAGGCCGTGGATGAGTCCGCTATGCTCATCGGCCTCCAGCGGCTCTTCGCCGTCGCCGAGGCGTACCCGGATCTCAAGGCCGACGAGCACTTTCTCGCGTTGCAGAACGAGCTTTCGCTGACCGAAGACCGCATCGCCGCCAGCCGGCGGTTCTACAACGGCAACGTCCGCGAAATGAACCAGCTCCGCTTACAGTTCCCGACGAGCATCGTCGCGAACGTGTTCGGCTTTCAGGAAGCCAGCTTCTTCGAGCTCGACTCGGCCGCCGAGCGCGTCGTCCCGACGCTCAACCTCTAGCCAACCCTTCTAGGTGTTCTCGACGGAGTTAGAGAGCACGCCGATGCCCTCGATCTCGACCTCGACCGTCTCGCCGACACGCAGGTACCGCTTCGGATCGCGGCCATGACCAACGCCGCTGGGCGTACCGGTGAGGATCGCGGTCCCCGGCAGCAGCGTGGTCGCCGTTGATAGCTCGGCAATAAGTCTCGCAACGCTAAAGATCATCTGCGACGTGCTCGCGGACTGCATCGTCTCGCCGGCAACCCGGCACGCGATCGCGAGGCTCTGCACATCACCGATCTCATCAACCGTGCGCACGACCGGGCCCATCGGGCAGAACGTATCGAAGCTCTTGCCGCGGCAGAACTGCCCCCCCGCCCCGTGCTTCTGCCACCAGCGGGCAGAAACATCGTTCGCGCAGGTCACACCCAGCACGACTTCCATCGCCCGATTCTCGGGAACGTCTTTGCAACGCTCGCCGATGATCACCGCAAGCTCGGACTCGAAGTCCACCTGCTCGGGCCCGCCGGTTGATTCGCCGCGGCAGATCGCGGGTATCCGGATCGCGTCGCCGTGCAGACATGCGCTCGCAGGGTTCTTGGTGAAATACATGGGCCGCTCGGGCACGCTGCCGCCCATCTCGGCGGCGTGATCCGCGTAGTTCCGGCCGATGCCGATGATGTGACTGATTTGCAACTGTATCGATCTAAGGTCAACCGCAACGCCTGACTCAGTTCGGACGAACTCATACGACATCGATCGCTCCCGGCTCGGGGCACAGGCCCGCCTCGGCACCCTCGGTCAGCAGCTTCGTCAACGCCCCGACACCGGCCTCACCCATGTCACGCGTCAGGCCGCTGACGTACATCGAAAGGTACTTCTCGACCAGCGCGTCGTCCGACCACTCGGGTCGATCACCGCCCCGCATGCGCAGGAACTCTTTCGATTGGTCGATATGCGTCACCGCGTGCTCGACGCTCGCAGAAAGCAGCTTCGCCACGCGCTCGCAGCCGCCCTCGACGCGCTCATCGAGGTCGCGCTTGATCACGTTGAGCCCGAGCGGCAACGGCCCGCCACGCTCGCGGCCCCACCACTCGCCGAGATCGATGAGCTTCTTGAGCCCGACCTCTTCGAACGTCAGCTGCGCTTCATGGATCAGCAGGCCCGCCGCCACTTCCTCACGCTGCACGGCACCGATGATGTCGCTAAACAGCATGGGCACCGGTGTCAACTTCTTGTCCGCGTCGATGCCGCGGAGCAAGATCGAGAGTGTGAGATAGGCCGTCGTCATCCGTCCAGGCACGGCGATCGAGTGGCCGATCTCCAACAGCTTCGCGAGCGACGCTTCGCCTTCATCAAACCTCGCATCGTCTGCTCGGCAGACAACCTTGGGCCCGTAGCCCTCGCCGAACGACCCGCCGCAGGTGGTGATGCGGTAGGTGTCCTTCACATGCGGATACGTGTGTGCACTGATCGCGGTGATGTCGAGATCACCAGCCTCGTGCGCACGCTGGTTGAGCTTCTCGACGTCCTCCGCCATGGGCCTAAACGCCAAGTCGCCCGTGTCGATGGTGGGCTCGCCGAGTTCGCCGGCGATGGGCTTGCCGGCCTCGTCGGTCATGCCGCAGATCGGCCACCACATGACAAGATCGTCAGAATCGGGGGAGTGAGCGAGCGTGAGTTCAGGCATTGGGCGATGATACGACCACTTTGCCGTTGCGAGCCGCCCGCGTGAGCGGGCGGTCACTGCAGATTGAGGGCATAGTCGATCGCAGCCCTCAATGAAAGCTCAACTTTGATTCACCTTGTCGAGCCGTGATTCGTCCAGATCCGACCGACGGGCTCGATCTCACCGTTTGCGCGGAGATCTCGCGTCGCCCAAGACTTGAGCTGACCCATCACGGTTTCCGGGCGATGGCTTAAGGCGTTCACAACAACATGTACGTGATTCGACCGCACGTTGATCGCTCGAAGCCGCCACCCTCGACGATCGCACACGCGTCTGATTGCACGAGAAATGACGTCGCGTTGTGAGTTTGAAAGAAGTACGGGCTCGCAGTTCAATCGCTGACGAATCGCAGCGTGCCTCACGGTATCCGGCGGCACCCAAGGCATGCCGGGTATGTTGTGCTCACGATCGACGGAGCCTCGCTCATCCCCGTGAAGCCACGTCCCGCGGGTGGTCCACGTCAGAAAGTACGCAGGGTCGGTCATTCAAGGAGTGTACAAACTCGTGTCCGCCCGTTCACGCGGGCGGCTCGCAGAGACAACTCACGGTCTCTCAGAACATGCTCGTCTGTTCCTTGAACAGCACCTGCTCCGTCGTCGGGTGGTCGATGTCCAGCCGGTAGTCGCCGCTGAAGCACGCGGTGCAGAAGTCGGGGCCCGGCCGATCCATCACACTCAGCAAACCCTCAAGACTCAGGAAGTGCAGGCTGTCGACGCCCAGGAACTCACGGATCTCTTCGACCGTGCGGTTGCCCGCGATGAGCTGGTCCTTGGTCGCGAAGTCGACGCCGAAGTAACACGGGTGCTGGATCGGCGGCGAGCTGATCCTCAGGTGGATCTCCTTCGCGCCGGCGTCGCGCAGCTGCTGCATCTTCACGCGCGTGGTCGTGCCGCGGACGATCGAGTCGTCGACCACGATCAGCCGCTTGCCGTCGACGATCTCGTGGACGACATTGAGTTTGAGCCGAACCGCCGCCTCGCGCTGGTCCTGCGTCGGCTTGATGAACGTGCGTCCGACGTACCGGTTCGGCACGATCGCCTCGCGGTACGGGATGCCGCTGCTGCGCGAGTAGCCGTTGGCCGCGCTCCGGCCCGAGTCGGGCATGGGCATGACCCAGTCGGCCTCGACCTTGGCCTCGGTCGCGAGGACCTCGCCCATCCGCTCGCGGGCGGTCTGCACGTTCTGGCCGAACACATTGCTCGCCGGGCTCGCGAAGTAGACGTGCTCGAAGACGCACTGCGCCAGCCGCTCGGCCGGCTCGGCGTACCGCCGGCTCTCAACACGCTTGTCGCTCAGCGTCACGATCTCACCCGGCTCGACCTCGCGGATGATCCTCGCGCCCATCACATCGAGCGCGACCGTTTCGCTCGCGACGACCGGGTAGACCTTGCCTTCGTCTTCGAGCTCGCCCAGGACGAGCGGCCGCCATCCCCACGGGTCCCGGCACGCCTCGATGCGATCCGGGTACAGCAGCGCGAGGCTGAACGCGCCCATCAGCCGACGGAGCGTCGCCGCCAGCGGGTCGCTGGAGTCGCGCTGCTCCGGGCTGGCGAGCAGGTGGATGATGACCTCGGTGTCGCTCGTTGTGTGAAACAGGTGCCCCCGCTCGGCGAAGAGTTGCCGGAGCGCATCCGCGTTGATCAGGTTGCCGTTGTGCGCGAGGCCGATCTGGCCGTCGAGCGTTGTCTCGACCAGCGGCTGCGTGTTGCAATCGAGGCTGCCGCCCGCCGTGCTGTACCGGTTGTGGCCGATCGCGCCGATGGGACCGTGCTCCTGGAGTCCCAGCAGCGATCGGCGGTCGAAGACATCCGAGACGAGCCCCATGCCGAGGTGAGCGTGCAGCTGCCCGCCGTCCGAGACCGCGATGCCGGCCGACTCCTGCCCACGGTGCTGCTGGGCGTAGAGGCCAAGGTACGTCAGATGCACCGCACTCGGGTGCCCCCAGATGCCGACGACGCCGCATTTCTCTTTCGGCTGGTCCTGCGCCGGGTCCGGCCCGCGCGCACGAGGCCGGCCGGGCTGGGGGAGCTGAGGCAGGCAGACGCGGCGATCCATGCTGGCGGCCTCCAGGCGGGCGGGACAACAATCCTACGCGACCAACACCCGAAACTTGGCTTTAGACGGCGTGAAGCCGTGGTTCTTCACAAGCCGGTCGGCTCTTGACCCCCCAGCGCCAGCGGGCTTTGATTGCTCCCTGACGGGCACCGTGCCCGGATCATCAAGTCGGACCGCAGCCGCGGCACCCCGGCGGATCGCCAGAACCCCTGGCACCCGGACGACCCGCTCGCCCGGAGACGGAACAAAGGAAGCCCCCATGGCCCGTTACACAGGTCCCAAGGTTCGACTCTCGCGTCGCGTCGGCGTACCGATCGCTGACATCCCCAAGCACACCACCAAGCGGCAGCTCAACCCGCCGGGCGTGCACGGCTACCGCATGCGTCGCCTCCGCGACTACGGCCTGCGTCTCAACGAGAAGCAGAAGATCCGCTACCACTACAACATCATGGAGAAGCAGTTCCGCCGCTACGTCGACGAGGCCGCCCGCCGGCCCGGCAACACCGGCGAGCTCCTGCTCCAGCTCCTCGAGACCCGCCTCGACAACCTCGTCCGCCGCTGCGGCTTCGCCCGCACGATCTGGGCCGCCCGCCAGATGGTCGCGCACGGCCACCTGCGCGTGAACGGCAAGAAGGTCGACCGCCCCAGCTTCGCCGTCAAGGTCGGAGACACCATCACCTTCAAGGACAAGGTCCACAAGCTCGTCCGCGAGCAGATGGAAACCATGGCCGGCTACGAGGTCCCGGGCTGGATCGACGTCAACCCGGGCGAGCTCTCGGCCAAGGTCGTCTCGCTGCCGGCCCCCGACCAGGTGCCCTTCGACGTCAACCCCAACCTCGTTATCGAGTTCTACCGCTGATGCGCGCGTAGCAATCGCGAACTCTCGGCCCGGCCGATCGGTAGCGCCGGTCGGCCGGCTTTCATTCCCGCCCGCGAAGCATCGGGGTCGAACGCATGCTCAAGTTCCTCCGCAAGTACAACAAGATCATCCTGGTCATCGGCGGCTCGCTGCTGATGGTCGCGTTCCTCGCGCCCCAGGCCATCCAGCAAATCGGCACACTCCAGAACCGCACCGTCGCGCGGATGGACGGCCGCGAGATCAAGGAACGCGAGCTGTTCGATGCAGCCAATGAGCTCCGGGCCCTCAACGCGCTCGGCGGCACAGGCGGAACCGCCAACGCGCTGCTGAACCTTGAGCAGGCCACCAGCAGCGACGCAGACCTGCACTGGTACCTGCTGTCCAAGGAAGCCGAGGCGGGCGGCTTCGTCGGCTCAGATGAAGACGGCCGCGGCTACTACCTGTCGATCGCCGAGCAGATCGCGGTGCTCGTTATCCGCTCATCACGCGAGTACCAGCAGTTCGCCCAGCAAGCCGGCCAACAGTTCGCAGACCAGTTCATCCTTGCCCGGCAACTCCCCGAGCTCCGCGAGCAGTTCTTCAACCGGCTCCAGCAGACCGAGACCAATGCAGCCGATGCGGGCCGGTTTACCAGCATCGAAGAGCTGCACCGCGCCGTCGCCAAGATGCGCGGCATCCAGCGAATGCGGCAGGCCTACGTCAACAT